>CAYSZK010000039.1:0-30453 GCA_964435495.1 uncultured Verrucomicrobiales bacterium | reverse complement strand
GGCGGGGCGGCTGAGGAGGAGAATGAATCAACTAACGAACATTTCGACACCCGAGAAAGGAGGGGGTTCAAAAAAAACGAAAAAAGCAGTCCGGGCCATGAACTGCCCTGGCCGCCGCGCGCCCGGTATAAAAAAAGCCGCCCGGACCTGCGTCCGGGCGGCCGAGGAGGAGAATGAATCAACTATCTGCCAGTTCAGACACGCCATGCGGTCCAAGGTTCACAAAAAACGCCAAAACCCACTAAATATTCATAACCAGTTGATGTACAGCCCATTGCAAACCATGTAACACCGGTCGATGGCGGAACTCATCGGCTTCCCATCGCCCCAAGCCCCCACGCCGCCCAGGCAAAAAAGAACCCGGACTTTTCGGGTCCGGGTTCTTAACCAAGGAGGAGAATGAACTATCTGGATGTACCGACACCAGACAGTTGGGCGGAGTTCAAACAAACTGTGCGGCACCGGCCCGGAAACGCAGCCCAACGGGTGGTCCCCCGCGAGGGCGGGTGCCCCCGCGAGCGCCGAAGAGAAACCCGCTCCCGGCTGGATTCGAACCAGCGACCCGCGGTTTAGAAGACCGCTGCTCTAGTCCCCTGAGCTACGGGAGCCCGTGGCGGCTACAATAACCCCGGCCCATCCCCCCGCGCAACTCCGCATCGCACCGTTCCCACCGAATCATTACGACGCGGGCGCGCCGCAAGATGTGGGTGCGCTCTTTGCCGGCATCGTAATGATTCGGGCGCTCCCGCGCGCCGCGCCGTAACCCCGGCCCCCGCCCCGGTGTAATTCTTTTCAGCCCAACCCCAACTCCAGCCACTCCATGAAAATCAAGCCACTCACCCGCCGCGCCTTCCTCGGCGCTTCCGCCTGGACCGTCGGCGCGTTCACCTTCCTGCCGCGCCGCGTTCTCGGCGGCCCGGGCGCGCCCTCGCCCAATGAGACCAAAACCCGCGCCGTGATTGGACTGGGGCGCGGCATGGGTTTCATCCGCGGCGATGTGCTCGCTGTCTGCGACGTGGACGCCACCCGCCTCGCCAAAGGCCTCGAAAAGGCCAAAGGCCTCACCGGCGGCAAAGCCGAGGGGTACAAAGATTTCCGCCATATCCTCGACCGCTCCGACATCGACGAGGTTTGCGTAGTCACCCCGCCCCACTGGCACGCCGCCATGTCGGTCATGGCCGCGCAGGCAGGCAAGGATGTCTTCTGCGAAAAGCCGTTCACCCGCACCATCGGCGAAGGCTGCGCCGTCATCCGCGCCATCGAACGCTACGGCGTTGGCTTCAACTACGGCGCCCACACCGAGGGCGCACCCGCGGAACTTGTCCGGCGCGCCGTGCAAAGCGGCGCCCTCGGCCACCCGCTCACCATCCACCAATCCCCCGCCCTCGGCTGCAATCTCAAGGTCGAAAACTGGACGGGCATCGTCAACCCCACACCCGAGCCCGTCCCCGGCCACCTGGATTGGGACCTCTACGTCGGCCCCGCCCCGATGAAACCCTATCATCCCCACCGTACCCACGGCAGTTTCCGCGGATACTGGGACTACGACGGCGGCGGCCTTGCCGACATGGCCCCCCACATCCTCAACGCCATCATTCCCGCCATGGGCAAGGACCACACCGGCCCGGTCGAAATCATCCCCCAATCCCCGCCCCAGGACCCCGAGGCCGTCTGCACCTGGTTCGATGCCCGCCTCCGCTACGACGACGGCATGTCCCTGGAAATCCACTCCGGCCTGCGCCCCGGGCTCCAAACCCCCGCCGATGGGCGCCATCTTTTCATCGAAGGCCCCAAAGGCCGCCTCTTCCTCGACGCCAAGAAGACGCCCACCACAGATCCCCCCAATCTGCTCGACGATCTCCTCCATTTCCAGCCCCAGATGGAAACCAGCCGCCTCGCCGGCCTTCCCCAGCGCCTCCGCACCGTCCACCACGCCCACCGCGTCAATTGCATCTCCATCCTCGCCAATTCCGCCTTTCGGACTGGCCGGACCCTGCGCTTCGATCCGCTCGCGGAAACGTTCGTCGGCGACGCCGAAGCCGCCGCCCTCATTGCCCCGCCCATGCGCCCCCCCTGGCGCATCACGGTCTGACCCCTTCCCCATTATGATCCCCAGCCTTCGCCCCGCCTGCCTTGCCGCCGCAGCCCTCGCCCTCGCCGCCACAACCCCCGCCAACGGCCAGCCCGCCAATCCCGCCGCCGCCGCGGCGCTCGCCGCGCTTCCCAACCCGTCCGGCAAGGCGTACCTCGGCCCCGCGCCCGAAACCGCCGCCGCTCTCTTCACCAACCTCCTCTCCGCCGCCCCAGACAGCATCCTCGCCCTCATCAGCGACTCCGCCCAAACCGAACCCCTCCCCAGGTTCAAGGCCCGTTACCTCCTCAACGGCCTCCTCACGTTCACCGCCCCGCCCGACCGCGCGACCGGCCGCGCCGCCGTCTTCGGCGCCATCACCTCCGCCCTGCGCGAAGAGCGCCCCGACGACCTCCGCGCGTTCCTCATCCGGGAGCTGCAAGCCACCGCCGATCCCGCCGCCGTTCCCGTCATCGCCCCTTTCCTCACGCATGCAAACCTCGCCGAAACCGCCGCCGCCGCGCTCGCCGCCATCGGCGGCCCCGAGGCCGCCCGCGCCGTCCGCGACGCCCTCGCCAAGGCCCCCCCCGGCCAGCGCCTCCTCCTAATCCAAACCGCCGGCGCCCTCCGCGACCCGCTCGCCGTCCCCCTCCTCACCCCTGTCCTCGCCGAATCCGATAACGATCTCCGCGGAACCGCCGCCGACGCCCTCGCCTCCATCGGCGCCGCGCCCGCCGCCCAACCGCTCCTCGCCGCCGCCACCGCGCCCGGCCTGTCGCCCGCGGTCCAATCCCGCATCACCGGCGCCGCGCTTCAACTCGGGTTCCGGCTTTGCGAAACCCCGCCCTCGCCCCCCCTTCCCACTTGGCGCCGGTGGCTCGCCCGGATTTTCCCGGACACCCCCGCCGCCGCCAACCGCCAGGCCGCCCTTTCGATCTTCGAAACGCTCGCCGCTTCCCACAGCAACGCCGCGGGCGTCCATGTCCTGCACGCCGCGCTCCGCGGCATCGCCCTGGCCGACACCGGCGGCGCCAAAGCCATCGCCGCGCTCGCGCCGCTCCTCGCCTCCGACGATCCCCGCCTCGCCAACGCCGCGATGGAAGCCGGCGCCGCCATGGCCGCCCCAACCGCCGGATCGCTCTGGACCGACCGCACCATTGGCGCTCCCCCGGCACTTTACATTCGCATCCTTCGCCTGCTCGGCATGCGCGCTGAAATGGCGTCCACACCCGCCATCCTGACCGGCCTCCGCTCCACCAACGCCGAAATTGCCGCCGCCGCCGCCACCGCCGCAGCCCAAATCCCCGGCGAACAACCCGTGGACGCCCTCATCGCCGCGCTCGCCCAGGACCGCGACCAGGTCCCCGCCGCGGCCCGCGCCGCGCTTGAATCCTCCAAGTCGCCCCACGTCGAACCCCGCCTTCAATCGGCCTTCACCACCGCCGACGCCGTGCTCAAGCCAAAGATTCTCGGCGTCATCTCCGCACGCCGCGCCATCGCCTTGCGCCCGCTTGTCGCTGCCGCCGCCGCCGATCCCGAACCCGCCGTCCGCGCCGCCGCCCTCGCCGCCCTGGGAACGGTCGGAACCGCGGCCGACGCGCCGCTGCTTCTGGATGCGGCCCTCCAGGAAACCAACGCCCAGGACCGCGCGGTGTCGCTCCAGGCGCTCGCCGCGCTCGGCGCCAACTCCGCCGCCCGCGACCCCGTCGCCGCCGCCATCGCCACCCGGATTGACCATGCCCCGGCCGGCGCCAAAGCCCTCCTCTTGAAGACTCTCTCCAGCGTTCCCTCTCCCAAGGCCATCGCCGCCGTCACCAGCGCCATCGGCAACTCCGACCCCGCCGTCCAGGAGGCGGCCGTGCGCGCCCTAGCCGCGTGGCCCGACCCTTCCGCACTGCCGGAACTCAACCGCGTCGCCACCAGCGCCACCAACGAGCTGTTTCACGTTCTCTGCGTCCGCGCCGCCACGCGCCTCGCCCAGGACGCCCCCGGAATGGCCCCGCCGCGCCGCGTCGAAGCCTGCGCCAGCCTCCTTGCCATCGCCCGGAGGCCTGAGGAAAAGCGCCAGGTCCTGTCCGCACTCGCGCAGATATCCCAAAAGCTGCCCTCCGATGCCATCCCCGCCGCCATCGCCGCGGCCCAGCCCGCGCTCGCCGATTCCAACCTCGTCGAGGAGGCCGCCCTCGCCATCCTCGAAGTCGCCTCCCGCTCCAAGGACGGCCCCGCCCCCGCGGTCTCCAACGCCCTCGAACAGGTCGCCGCCCTCTCCCGAAACCCCGAATCCGTCGAACGCGCCAAGTCCCTCGCCCAGCGCCTGCACACCAGGGACTGACCCATCGCCGGCCGGCGTGCCGGGCAGCATCCTCGTGGGCCGCGCCGCCGCCCCGCCCCGGCGGCAAGTTCCGGCTTCCGCTCCCGCCCGCGGCGGCCTAACCTTCCGCCCTTCGCCATGCAAACCCGACGCGCCTACCCGTTCCATCTGATCGAACCGAAATGGCAGGAGTTCTGGGACCGGCACAAGACGTTCCGCGCCGCCAACCCCGGCGAGCCCGGATCGGAAAAGCCGAAGTTCTACGCGCTGGACATGTTCCCCTACCCTTCCGGCGCCGGCCTCCACGTCGGCCACCCCGAAGGCTACACCGCCACCGACATCGTCGCCCGCTACAAACGCATGCGCGGATTCAACGTCCTTCATCCCATGGGCTGGGATGCCTTTGGCCTGCCCGCCGAACAGCACGCCATCCAGACCGGCACGCACCCCCGCGTGACCACGGAGAAAAACATCGCCACCTTCCGCCGCCAGATCAAGGCGCTCGGCTTTTCCTACGACTGGGACCGCGAGGTGAACACCACCGACCCCGCGTACTTCCGGTGGACCCAGTGGATATTCCTCCAGCTCTACAAACGCGGCCTCGCCTACGTCAGTGACGCCCCCGTCTGGTTCTGCCCCGCCCTCGGCACCGTCCTCGCCAACGAGGAGGTCCTCAACACCCCCGAAGGCCCGCGCTCCGAGCGCGGCGGCCATCCCGTCGAACGCCGCCCCCTGCGCCAGTGGATGCTCCGCATCACCGCCTACGCCGAACGCCTCCTCGCCGACCTCGACCCGCTCGACTGGCCCGAGTCCCTTAAGGAAATGCAGCGCAACTGGATCGGGCGTAGCGAAGGCGCTTCCGTCGATTTCCGCGTCTCCCGCCGCAAGGACGTCATCCGCGTCTTTACCACCCGCCCCGACACGCTCTACGGCGCCACCTACATGGTCCTCGCCCCCGAACACCCGCTCGTGGACAAGATCACCACCAAGGCCCAGCGCAAGGCCGTGGAGGAATACCGCAAAACCATCAGCGCCAAGTCCGACCTCGAACGCACCGACCTCGCCAAGGAAAAGACCGGCGTCTTCACCGGCGCCAAAGCCGTCAACCCCGTCAACGGCGAGTCCATCCCCGTCTGGATCGCCGATTACGTGCTCATGGGCTACGGCACCGGCGCCATCATGGCCGTCCCCGCCCACGACGAACGCGATTTCGAGTTCGCCTCCCAGTTCGGCCTTCCCATCCGCGAGGTCGTCCGCCCCCCGGACGGCCAGGCCGCCCCCGGCTGTTTCGCCGGCGACGGCATCGCGGTGAATTCCCCCCTCTTCGACGGACTGCCCACGCCCGAGGCCAAGGCAACGATCACCACGTGGCTCGAAGAAAAACAGCTCGGCGCGCGCACGGTCCATTACAAGCTCCGCGACTGGCTCTTCTCCCGCCAGCGCTACTGGGGCGAACCCTTCCCCATCACCTGGAAAGACGGCTTGCACGCCCCGCTGTACGAGGAGGAACTCCCCCTTCGCCTCCCCGAACTCGAAGATTTCGCGCCGTCCCCCGACGGCCGCGCCCCGCTCGCCAAGGCCACCGATTGGGTGAACCTCCCCGACGGGCGCGTGCGCGAAACCAACACGATGCCCCAATGGGCCGGCTCCTGCTGGTACTATCTCCGCTACTGCGACCCCCGCAATGACAAGGCCCTCATCGACCCCGCCGTCGAACGCTACTGGATGGGGCCGCGCGGCGTCGATCTCTACATCGGCGGTGCCGAACACGCCGTGCTCCATCTGCTTTACGCCCGGTTCTGGCACAAGGTGCTCTTCGACGCCGGCGCCGTCTCGACACCCGAGCCCTTCCACAAACTCGTCAACCAGGGCATCATCCTCGGCGAGGACAACCAGAAAATGTCCAAGTCCACCGGCAACGTCATCAACCCCGACGACGTCATCGCCGAGTTCGGCGCCGATTCGCTGCGCCTTTTCGAAATGTTCATGGGTCCCCTCGAACAGTCCAAGCCATGGTCCACCGCCGGCATCAAGGGCGTCCACGGCTTCCTCGCCCGCGCCTGGCGGCTCCTGGTCCAGGAGGACGAAGAAGCCGGCGCCTGGCGCCTCGCCCCTGCCGTCTCCCCCGCCCCTCCAACGCCCGCCGCCCTCCGGGTCCTCCACCAGACCATCCGCAAAGTCACCGCCGACATCGAAGGCCTCCGCTTCAATACCGCCATCTCCGCCCTCATGGTCTGGGTCAACGAATCCATGAAATCCCAGGCGGCCGGCGAACCCCTGCCCGCCGCCTGCGCCACGGCCTTCGTCAAACTCCTCGCCCCCTTCGCCCCCCATCTCGCCGAGGAACTCTGGCGCCTCCTCGGCCACGACGCCAGCCTCGCCCACGCGCCATGGCCCGAAGCCGACGAACGGTACCTCGCCGAAGACCAGGCCGAAATCGTCATCCAGGTCAATGGCAAGGTCCGCGGGCGCGTGACCGTCCCCGCCGGCCTCGACGCCCAGGCCCTGCAAAACGCCGTCCTTCAAGACGCCGCCGTCCAATCCATCCTCGCGGGCAAAACCCCCGCCAAAGTCATCGCCGTCCCCGGACGCCTCGTCAATCTCGTCGTCTGATCCGCCCGCAGCGGCCAGGGGCGGGCGGATCAAGGGTATTGTCCCGTCCCCCGTCCCCCTTCGTGAACTTCGTGTGCTTCGTGGTGGAAAGTTTCCTCCGTGGGCCCCGTGTCATCCGTGAGAGGCTGCCCTCGAAGGGATGCCTCACTGGTACAGGGACGCGAGGAACTCAGGGCAATTGCAAATCGGCGGTTGCCCGCTGATCTGCGGAAAGTACTTGCCGTCCTCCTTCTCCGGCCGGACAAACTTGCCAAGGAAATCGAACACCCCGCGCCGCTCCACCCGCCACACGGCGCCTTCCACGGGATCAAGGGCGCCGTGGCCGGAAGGCTCCAAAACCGCCAGAACAGCCTCGATGCCGATCGGACCGCCGGCGTGAAGTATCCGCGGCGTCGTGATGCCCACAGCCAGGCAGCGCTCCGCGACTTCGGCGGCCAGGGCGCGCCCGTCCTGGCGGATGATGTCAAAGGCGACAAACGGCTCGTGCGGCAGCGCGTAGCGTGTGCCGTGGGCTTCCAGCAGCCACTCGCCGCAGACGCGTTCCCCCGGCGCCAATAGCGCGGCGAAACGCGCGCGTTCCCGTTCGACCCAGCGTGCGAAATGCCGGTGTTGCGGGTGGTGGCTCGACCGCGCGGGGTAGCCTGCGCGAATCAGGGCGGCAATCCCGCCTTCGATATTGGCCACCGCCACGTTGGAACCGTCGAGCTTTTCGGTCACCGTGATCCAATCGTGGCGGTCGCGCGCCTTGTGGGTGAGAATGCGGGCCTGGTCCGGGGAAAGGCCCTTGTCGGCCGGTCCGCGGCGGGACCCCGGCAAATGCGGAATCGAACCGTACGCTTTTGTGCCCAGCGGCTTTTCGGGCGGCGGCGCGTGTTCCATAAAGGAAAAGGCTACCGGGAAACCGCGCGCGCGCCAGAACGACTGTCCAAAGGCGCGCGAAGGCGCGAAGGAAAGGGGACTAATTCCAGGATGGGTCAAAGCCGGCCTGGAAGACGGTGACGCCCATGGCGGCAAGGAGGGCTTGGGCCTTGCGGGTATCTTCGTCCGTCGGCGCGTTGGGCGGAATCATCCCCGCAAAGCGCCCCTCCAATTTGTCGAACTGCGGCAATAAGCTGGTTCCGAATCCCGTGAATTTTCCCGCCGCATCCCGCTGGATGAACAGGAACTGCTGGGCGCGCCCGTCCCGCGACTCGCCCATGACCGCCACAATTTCCTTGCGGTCCGGCGACTGGGAAGGCCGCCCCTTGGGGAGCGGCGCGCCGGGCCGCGCCGCAAACGTCGCCCAGGACTCCAGGATCATGACCACGGCGGCCGCGCGGTAGCCGATGGCGATGAGCCTTCCGGTCCGCGCGAAATCGTCTTTGGCGGCCTCGCTGTCCAGGCGGGAGGGGGTGAACAGAATGAACCCTTCCGGCGTGTGGGCCATAAGCGTGGGCGGCACGCTGCCGGAAGTGCGCATCATCCATTCTGCGTAGTGGGCGGCCTGGGCGACAAGGGATTCGAGGTCCTTGGGCGGGATCGCGGGGGAAGGCGTCGCTTGCATTGCGGAAAAAGGTACCCGCCGGGATGCGCGAAGGCGAGCGTTTCCAACTCCTCCGCGCGCAAGGGCCGCCCGGTGGCCGGATGCAGCGGCGGCGGCGGGGGCGCCGGCAAATCCGGCACAATATTGTACCAGGTTTCGGGGATATCCTTTTCAGGCAGCAGATATTTGATGGTGTCCAAGAATCCCGGAGGCGCGCGCCTACGCCGATGCCGTGATCTCCAGCGCCCGCCCCGGCGCCACGAGCAGGCGCTCGCCAAAGTCCAGGCGCACGGTTTCCATCCCTTTCATTCCGCCCACCTCAAAGTCCGTGATCGCCCTGCCCCCGAGCCGAACCCGCCACTTGCGCGGCGACCGCGCCAGCAGCCCCAGATGCAGCGTCTTGAGGGTGAATTCGCCCGCCAGCGACCGGAGCCACACCGTCTCGGCCCGCGCCGCCATCCTCCGCTCGAAATGGCCGTACCCCCCCGGATGCGGAAAGAGCAGCAGCAGCCGTTTGTCCCGGAGCCGCGGCGCAAACGCCGCCGTCTCCCCGCGCCAGGCCAGCCCCAAAAAGCCGTGCAGAATCGCCCACGCCGACATGGGGCGGAAATAGTGGCCGCCCCACTCGAAATGGTCCCAGGCCAGGTTCGCGTCGCGATACCGCTTTTCGACGTCCTCCACGAGGCGGACCGCCTCCCGCGTCCGGCCTTCATAGGCGAGAAACGACGCGAACGCGTACTCCACGCCGGTCCAGAATGTGTTGGCCTGGTCGTACCAGCAGCTCTCCGCCACCGGATGCAGCCATTTGTCCGACGGCCACCGGCAATTGAAAAGGCCCTCGCCCGGCACAAGGTTGCGCTTCGCGATGTGCGCCAGCGCCGCGTCGATCTTCTTGCGCGCGCAGATGTCCCCCAACCCCGTGATGTGGTTGGCCCATTGCCCGATCATCTGGTCCGACAGACAGCCGTCGTCGTGCCCGCCGTGCGCGCCCCCCTCGTCATTGAACAAACTGAAGTATTTTCCGTTCCACAATTTCGCCTCAAACCGCGCCCGCGCCTTTTCCAGCGCCGCCGTGAACCGCGCCGCGTCCTCCGCCTCCCCCAGCGCCTCCGCCGCCGCCCGCGCGTGCGCCAGCGCCGACAACCATTGCGACGCGATGTAACTGGCCGGCCCGAACATCGGGAAGTTGTCGTAACTCGAATTGGACCCCGCCATCTCCGGCAGCCCGTCCCCGTCCTGGTCCCGCTCGTTGAGGGTGTAGTCCGCCGCCTTCCGGATCGAAGGCCAGAATTCCTTCAGCCACGCCCCGTCGTTGGACAGAAAATAATGGCGCACGGCCTGGATGACAAATTGGGGCGCCAGATCGACCCGGCTCTTGACCCCCTCGTGCGCCGCGTCGGTCCGGCTGAAGTCCCGCGCAATCCCGTGGCCCACGTCGCCGCTCTCCACCTGAAAGCGCCGGTGCGCCTCCCACGTCGCGCGGTCGAGCTCCGGAAACAGCGCCGCCACCGCGATGCTTCCGTACATGCCCACGTCAATCGTCGCCAGCGGGCCCCACGCCTGCTCGACGGTCAACCCCTCCTGAATCCCGAAATCCCCGGCCTTCGTCAGCCAGCTGCTGGTTACAAAGGTGTTGAGCTGCGCGTTGACCGCGCGCAACACCGGCGCCGGCAGGGTCGCGGCGTAAAACGCGTCCGTGAACGCCCGCGTCTCCCGCTCCAGCCGCGCCCGCGCCCCCACCGCGTAGGCCGCCACCTCCCCCGCGTCCCGGAAATGATTCGCGTAATAGTGCCCCTCCAACCGCCGTTCCCGCTCCGCGCCCGCTCCCTTCTCCTTCTTGGTCGCGTCCGCGTAGGCGTTCGGGAAAAACCAGGCCAGCGCAAAGGTGTTCGACGGCGCCGGCCCCTTGCCCCCCGTCCGCGTCCGCCAGCCCAACGACCCGTAACACGGATAGGTCGCCACCTTGCGCCCCAGCTCCTTGTTCTCGGCGTTCTGGCCGTCCACCGTGTCGAGCCCGGGCAAATCCCGCCGGTGCAGCAGCGGCTCGTGGAAGGTGTGCCGGTGCGACCAGCCAAGATGCCGGGTCGTGTTCGCGGGGTCCAGCGACACCAGCGCCATCTGCCCCCACGTCGGATCGTCCTCCGCCATCTCCTCCGCGTGAAACGAGAATCCGCCGAACCCGTCCCCCCGAACATCCCGGACGCCGTAGCGCCGGTGCGGGTCGGCGTATCCCGCCATGTGCTTCATGCTCGCGATCAACAGCGCGTCCGCCTTGCGCCCGGGTTTGGGCTTGAGCGTGAAATGAAAAAAAGCCGCCGGCAACGCCGAATCCTTTACGTTGTGCGGAATAAAGGGCGAAAACGCCTCCATTTCCACGGTGAACGGCATCGCCGGATCCCGGAACTCCAGCGCCGCAAACGGCCACCGCACCGAAAACGACGTCTCTTCCACCCCCCGAATCCAGCGGAAGGTGTAAAACTGAAGCTGGATGCCCGCCGGATGCGGCGCGTCACTCTGAATCTGCAAGAGCCGCATCATCGGATGCCGCCCCGGCTCCTCCCACCGCACCATGAAAAACAAGGTCTCGTCCGCCTGAAACGGCGGCACCGGCCCGCCAAACAACGGGCGGTTGTTGAAGATGGTCCAGTTCCGGAAGACGCCGTCCTTCCGCACTTCGATGGAGCCCGCCCCGATCCCCCCGAGCGCCGGCCCGCTGCGCGGCACATCCGCGTGTTTCATGGTTTCGATGTGGCGGGCTTGAAGGCCGCCGTTCCGGGTGGTGCGTGTCGCCATGGTCGTGATCTCCGTGATTGGGTGCGGGCCTTTTAGTGCGCCCCACTAAGGAATCAAGCTTTCATCCCATTCGCCCCCGGCCCGCCCCCCAACCGAACCCCGCACCCGTGAACCACGCTCCACTCGACTGCGCCGAGCCGTCCGCGATCTTCTTCTCAGCTTCGCCCGCGATGCCACCGCCTTCATGGACCGGCTCAACAATGCCGCCCCCATCTGGAAAACCGGCGCCCTGCCCCAGCCCTGGTGCGCGGTCCCACGGGGATAGATGGCGGTGAAAGGGCCGGACCTTTCAGGTCCATTGGCTATCCATGGTGTTCTGCCAGGGGCTGTGGAAGAGTGCCCGGTGTCTGGATCGGCAAGCCAGCGTGGGGTGTCGGGCCTGGCTTCGGCTTCAGGATTCCAGCAGGGGCAGGATGTGATCGGGCGCCACCCAACGCAGATCGGCTTCCCGCTCCAGGAAAGGCGCGACATCGGAACGGGCCGCTTTCCAGTCCACAGCGGCAAGCCGCAGGCGAAGGCTGGCGCGCCAATTGCGGGCGGTTCGCCGGGGCGCCGGATGCCCGGTTTGCCTCAAGGCGGCGGCGAGGAACTCCGCATTGGGTTCCGGCCAATCCGGGTCGGCCAAATACCATGCCAAATCATACAGATCGCGGCCCTTGGTATGTTTCCGGTTGAGGAGGGCATGCAACTTGCCGGCCAAGAGGGAGGGTTTGTCGTATTGGAGGAGATTGAGCAGGAAATGCCGGCGGACCGCCCGGACCGCTGTTCCCGCCCCGAAGGGAGGGCGCGTGTCGATCTCCACTTTCACCGCGAGGGTCTCCCCCGGAAGCGCGGAGAGGCCAACCGCATGCAACAGTCCCCGGAACCTGACAAAAGCCGAGTGAACAGCGCCGCCCGTCCGCACCTTCAGATCGACATCATAGGCCTCCGCCTCCAGATCGGCCCGCAACTGGCGCATGCGGGATTCAAATCGCGGGTCGCCGCCGGAAGGGGCCAGGGAAAAATCAAGGTCTTCCGAATAGCGCGGCAACGCGTAGAGAAACCGCAACGCGGTCCCCCCGAGAAAGGCCCAGTTCGAGAAAGCACCGTGATCTTGCAGGGAGAGAAGGATGCGCGCCTGCAGGAACTCCCGCGCCACGCTCCGCTTGCGCGCGATGCCTTCGGTTTCCCGGAGGCGCTCAACCAGCAACGGGATCATGCCATGCCTCCTGCCGCGCGGCCAGCGACCGGAGAAGGCCGATGGCGCGCATGGTTTTAGCGGACCGCATACGGGCGGCTTCCGCCGCGAGCGCGCCGAAGGAAAAGCGCTCAGGAAACTCGAGGCGCAATTCCGCGAGCCAGCCCGCATCGTCGCTTCGGGGCGTGAGATAGAGAAGATCGATAACGGCCTTTTCCGGGCTCGCGACCAAAGCCGTTTGGCCGGGTGCGACCTCCCGTTCGCCAAAACCCGTAAAACGGTCGCGGGAAACATGCCGGAACACGAACCGGCCCAACGGAGTCGCGAGATCTTCGGGACGTCCGCCAGTGACGGCGGTCGTGGCGGGAACATTCTCCGGAATCATCCCGTAGTGCGCCAGCGCGGACTGGAGGCTGACATAGGACGCGCGCCTCAACAGGCTGGCCGCGCAAAAAGGATGCGGGTCCTCGGCGCGAAAAGGCCGCTCCAGAAGATAGACCCCCCGGCGCAATTGCGTGATCCGGCCCGACTTGCGCCAGCGTTCGAACTGCCGCAGAACATGGGCGGGCTGCCGCTCGCCTGCCAGGACATCGCCCGTGCGGAACAACCCGGTGCGCGGCACGCGGCGCAGCAATTCCTCAAATTCCATTGTGTTAAATAGACATGAGTGTCTATAAATTGCAAGGATTTTGCCGTGCACGATGATGCCGCGCCTTCCCCGCGCCAGGCAACGCCGCGGGTCTTGAGTCACTTACAAGAATCATACAAGGACGGACCATTCGAGATCCACGCTACTGCCCTATCCGCTTGCCTACCGCCGCCGCATCCCCCACCCTCCCGCCCGCGTGCAAACCCTCGCCGAGCGCTTCCCCGAGGACCGCCTCCTCCGCCACGCCCGGCCCCTCGACCAATGCCGGCCCTTCCCGCCGGCCTCCGACCGCGCCGCGTGGTCGGCCGTCGCCGCCGACCCGCGCCACGCCGCATGGATCGACGGGCTCCGAACCACCGCCCGCGCCGTCGCCGGCGCCCCGGTCCCGCCTCTCCCCGCCTCCCTCTACGCCGAGTACGCGCTCAACGGCAACCGCTTCCGGTACGAAGAACCCTGCTTCGCCCGCCGCGCCCAGCTCGGCGTCCTCGTGCTCGCCGAAACACTCGAATTCCAAGGCGCCTTCCTCCCGCCCATTCTCGACCGCCTCTGGGCCATCACCGAGGAAGCCTCCTGGTCGGTTCCCGCCCACGCCGAACGCCTCGACGGCGATTGCCTGCCCCGCCAGGACCGCCATACCGTCGATCTCTTCGCCTGCGAAACCGCCGCCGTCCTCGCCAACACGCTCCTGCTGCTCGGCCCGGCGATCACCGCGCTCTCCCCCGCCGCCGCCGACCGCGTCCGCATCGAAACCGGCGCCCGCATCTTCCGCGAAATCGAAACGCGCGGCGGCCACGCCTTCCAGCGGCTCACCAACAATTGGGCGCCCTGGTGTTCCGCCAATATCCTCGACGCCGCCAACCTACTCGTCGCCGATCCCGCCGCCTGGACCCGGATCGCCCGGATCACGCTTTCGGCCGTGGACCGGTTCCTCGCGGGCTACGGGGAGGACGGCGCCTGCGACGAAGGCCCCGGCTACTGGAGCCACGCCGCGGGGTCGCTCCTCGATTTCCTCGAAGCCCTCCACGCCCGAACCGGCCTCGGCCTCGAGGTGTTCGACGAACCGCGCATCCGCGCCATGGGCCTTTACTTCGACCGCGTCCACCTCGCCGGTCCGTGGTTCGCAAACTTCGCCGACGGCAGCCCCAAACCCGCGATCCGCCGTGGCGTCCTCTGCCGGTTTGCCGAACGCGCCGCCCTTCCCAGCCTCGCCGCCCTCGCCCTGGCCCAGCCTGTCCGCATCCCCCAACCCACGCCTCACGGCCAACGCACCAAAGGCGCCTTCCTCACCGAATCTCTCCGCGACCTGTTCTGGACTCCCCCCGGCCCCGCTCCGGCCCCCGCGCCCAAAGAACCGTGCGCCTGGCTCGCCGACCGCCAAATTCTTGTCGCCCGCGAGACCTCCGACGCGGCCCGCGGCTGGATACTCGCCGCCAAAGGCGGCACGAACGACGAGAGCCACAACCACAACGACCTCGGCGCCTTCATCGCCATGCTCCACGGCCAACCCCTGCTTGTGGACGCCGGCGTCGGAGATTATTCCGCGAAAACTTTCGGCCCCGAACGCTACTCGATCTGGACCATGCAATCGTTCCATCACGGACTGCCCGAATTCAACGGCGTCCAGCAACAGGCCGGCCCCGGCTTCCGCGCCAAAGCCGCCCGCTTCGAGTCCGGCGATGACGGCGTCCAGCTCGGCCTTGACCTCGCCGCCGCCTATCCCAGCGAGGCCGGTCTCGCCCGTTTCCTCCGCCTTCTGGAGCTTCGCCGCGCCCCCGCGTCCGATATCCGCGTCACCGACGAGTTCGCCGCCGCGCGGCCCGCCGCCGTCCGCTACCGGTTTTACTCTCCCGTGCCCGTCCTCGTGAAGCGGCCCGGCGCCATTGGCTTCGAAGGATCGGACGCCGAGTTCCGTTTTGAGCCGGACCTCCTGGCCACGCGCCTTGACGCGGTAACGTTGGACGACACGAAGTTGCGCCTGGCCTGGGGCGGCGTCCTCCACGCCATCGAACTGGCCACCCGCACGCCTCTTGCCTCAGGCGCCTTCGCGTTCCGGCTCGTCCGCGGCTCCGGCTGACACCCCCCCGGCGCCTCAACCACTTTCCCGAGGTCCCGCCGCGCCGCTCCCGCCGTTTCGGCGAGATTTTGTCCCCTGTCGGTTCGAGGATGCCGAGCATGTCGCGGACCAGCACTGAGTCGGCCACGCCACTGGCCGTGAATCTGCGGGATTCCGCGGAAGTTTGCGGCCGGCTGGAGGCGCTTCCGGCGACCCCGGCGCCACACCTCCCGGACGCCCGCCGCCGCACGCCCGCAAGTCCAATTAGTTTCTTTTGCTAATTTATAAGATTACCTACTATGTTTACCGGCGCGTGCTTTTCCTTTGCGCCCGAAGCGCTCACCGGGTCCAATGATGGTTTGAACGCGTTGCTTCTTCCACCGGTCATCCAGGGCGGCATGGGGGTCGCCGTCTCCGATTGGAAACTCGCGCGGGCCGTCGCCCAAGCCGGGCAGTTGGGCGTCGTCTCCGGCACCGCCCTCGAAGTCGTCGTCTCCCGCCGCCTCCAAATGGGCGACCCCGGCGGCGCCATGCGGCGCGCCTTCGCCGCCTTTCCCGTCCCGTCCATCGCCCGCACCGTGTGGGACCGCTATTTTGTCCAAGGCGGCAAATCCCCGGAAACGCCGTTCGCCGCCCTTCCCATGCCCTCTTTGCAGCCGTCCCGCGACCACCTCGACTTCACGGTCCTCGCCAGTTTCTGCGAAATCCACCTGGCCCGCGTGGGCCATGACGGCGTGATCGGCATGAATCTCCTCGAAAAAATCCAGTTTCCCGCGCTCCCCTCCCTCTATGGCGCCATGCTCGCCGGCGCCGCGGTCATTCTCATGGGGGCCGGCATCCCGCGCCAAATCCCCGGCCTCCTCGACCGCCTCGCCCGCGGCGAGCCCGCCCATCTCCGCATCGATGTCGCCGGAAGTTCGCCCGGCGAAGAAACCCTCGCCTCCTTCGATCCCGCCGCCTTCTGGCGCGGCCAGCCCCCCGCACTCTCCCGCCCGATCTTCCTCGCCATCGTCTCCTCCTCCACCCTCGCCACCGCCCTCGTCCGCAAATCCTCCGGCACAGTGGACGGCTTCGTCATCGAAGGCGCCGCCGCGGGCGGCCATAACGCCCCGCCCCGCGGACCCATGCGCCTTTCCCCGGAAGGCGAACCTGTTTATGGCCCGCGCGACGCGCCGGATCTCGAAGCCTTCCGCGCCCTGGGCCTCCCGTTCTGGCTCGCCGGTGGCTATGGCCGCCCCGGCGGACTCGCCCGCGCCCGGGCCGAAGGCGCCCACGGCATCCAAGCCGGCACGGTCTTCGCCCTCTGCGAAGAGTCCGGCATTCAAGCCGATATCAAAGAGGCCATCCGCGAAGGCCTCCGCACCGGCAGCCTCCGCGTCAAGACCGATCCCCGCGTGTCGCCCACCGGCTTCCCCTTCAAGGTCGTCCAAGGACTCGACTGCGGCGAATGCGGCGCCCCGCGCGAAAGGCTCTGCGACCTCGGCTACCTCCGCGAAGCCTACCGCAGGCCCGACGGCGCCATCGGGTACCGCTGCCCGGCCGAACCCGAATCCGCCTTCCTCCGCAAGGGCGGCGCACCCGAAGCCACCGAAGGCCGCCAATGCGTCTGCAACGGGCTCCTCGCCACCATCGGCCTGGGCCAGGCTTCGCCCACCGGTGGCGCCCACGCGCCGCTCATCACCGCCGGCGACGCGCTCCTCAATCTTCCCTCGGACTTCCCGATGCTCGGCAACTCCTGGTGCGCCGCCGACGTCGTCCGCGCCCTCCTCGCCCCCGCCGAAGTTCCGGCCTGAGGTTATCCGGCCTCCTCCTCGTCGGGCCGCATCACGCCCGGCAGAATCCCCGCCGCCCAAAGAACAACCCCAAGGCTCCACAGCACCGCCGCGTAGGCGTAATGCGCCAGTTGCACCCGCGGCAGCCAGTCCGCCGACACCCGCGCCAGCATCGCCAGAACCACCAACACCACCAGCGCCGTCACCGAACCCAGGCGCGCCCGGAATTTCCCGCTCTGCCCGCTGTGCCCCAGCACCACCCGGCTCGCCACCACAAACGCCAGCAAACTGAACCCCGTCAGAAACACCACATGCAGCAGCGGCACCGCCCGGTCCGGCCAGGCCGCCATCAGCGCGTACCCGGCCGGTATCGAAAACAGCGCCAGCCGCAGCCCAAACGCCAGCGATCCGCCGCCCCACCCCGCCCGATGCACCGGCACTTCGCGGACAAAATAGGCCACCACCGCCGCAGCCCGAAGCGCCAGCCCCCATCGCGCCATCCCCGCGGCTTCCAAGGCGAACCCCGCCGCCACCGCCAACCCGCACCCCAACGCAAACGCCGCGCGCCCCGCCCATCCCGCCGGCAATTCCAGCGACTCCGGAAAACTGTGCCGGTTCGGCAACCCAAAGAACCGCGGCAACAGGAACGCCCCAACCCCCATCACCGGCAGCAAGAGATACCCCTGCAACAACAGCAGCCGCCCGAACACCGCCACGCCCGCCGGCAGCGCCTCCGGCGACACATGCGCCGCCACCTGCGTCGCCACCCCAAACAACGCCGACAGCATGCCCATCCCCACCAACACAAACCCCGGCGGCGGCGTGTCCTTGCGGAACAGCGCCCGGATTCCCAATCCCATCAGAAACGACCCCAGCGCCAGGAAAAACAGTTGGTCCCCCCAGAACGCATTCCCGCACGCGTGCAACCACGCCACCCCTGCCAGCGCCGCTGCGTACCCCAGGGCCTCCCCCCCGCCCAACCGCGGCACGTCCAGCAGCCGCGGCAGCGCCGTGCCCAGAAACCCGATCACAAAACAGGTCATGAACCCCTCAATCATGATCCGCGCGTGCATCACCCCGGGATGCGCGGGCCACAGCTTCCCCACAAACGCCGGCCACAACAACACGCCAAATAGCCCGATCGCCGTTCCCACCGGAAACAGCAACCGGAACGGCTCCCCCGCCGCCACCAGCCGCCACCACCGGACCGCCGCCGCCCTCATTGGCCCCGGCGCCGCTTCGATCCCCGCGCCCCCCGTTTCGGCCGCGCCGGTTCCGCCCCCACAAACACCGACAGGCGCGTCTCCTCCAGGAACCGCCGGTTCGCCTCCACCAACTCCAGGATCGTGTCGTGCAACGGGCAGGGGTCCCCTTTGCCGCACCAGCTCCGCCCAAACGGGCAAACCGACGGCGTCACCGTCTGCTCAAACAATTCCACGATTTGG
Organism: uncultured Verrucomicrobiales bacterium; assembly: GCA_964435495.1. Taxonomy (GTDB): domain Bacteria; phylum Verrucomicrobiota; class Verrucomicrobiia; order JADLBR01; family JAIBCM01; genus CAYSZK01. The sequence goes on along the minus strand of CAYSZK010000039.1, from coordinate 12,047 downwards.
AGCAGGCTGATCCGCCCGGCCGGCTTCGCCAGCCTGTACCCGCCCCCCGGACCCGGCGTCCCTGCCACCAGCCCCGCCGCCGCAAGCTGCGTCAACAACTTCGCCGCCAAAGGCCGCGACATCTCCCGCGCCCGCGAAATCTCGTCCGACCCCGCCCGCCGTCTTGGGTCCGAGGCCAGGTAACTCATCACCGCGATCCCGTTCGCCGCCGTCTTGCCGTACATGAACATGGCCGCCATCCTCCCTCCGCATGTCCAGGAATTCAAGAATGTTTTTCCGTTTTCAAAGCGCCTCCGGGGCTTTGCCGCATTTCTTTCCTGTTTTCCCAGCGTTGAAACGCTGGGCTATTTCCGGCCGTCCCTGGCGGGGCTCTTTGTGCGCTTCGAGGAAAAAAGTCCCCGTCCCCTCCGTGCCCTCCGTGTGCTCCGTGAGAGACCCATCCCCCGCCCCCCCCTTCCTTCGTGGTGAAAAGTCCCCGTCCCCTCCCTCCGTGTCCTTCGTGACTCTTGAAACGACTGTCTTTTTTTCATTGTATGTCGCGGTGCGCCGCGCCATTCTCCCCGCCGACACGCCGATCCATGAACCACGCTCGCTCTCCCGCCCGCCCGTCTGGGGCCGGACGCCGCATCCGCCCGCGGCCCATCGGATACGCCCCTCCCGCCGGCGGACCACCGCGCATGGCGCCGCCCGCATCGCCACGCCAGTTTGCCCCAAGGCCCCCATGACCCCCCCGCGCGCCATCCATCCGGCCCAAAGCCTCGCCGCGTCCGTCCTCCGGCCGCGCCTCACCGCCGCCGGCATCCTCATGACCGCCATGGCCGGCACGTTCGCCGGACTCGGCGCCTTCACGTTCCATTACGGCGAGGGCCTCTCGTATTTCAGCAAGGACCCGCGCGCCTGCATGAACTGCCACATCATGCGGCCCCAGTTCGATTCCTCCCTCCATTGCCACGCGTCGGTCATGCCGCTCTACCGCGCGCTCGGCGGCGGCGACGCCATGGCCGGCTTCGAAAAGAGCCACAAGCTTTCCTACCAGGAAATGAACGCCATGCTCCACGAAAGCGGCCACGCCCATCCCGTTTCCTGCGTGGATTGCCACGACCCCGAGACCATGCGGCTCCGTGTCACGCGCCCCGGATTCCTCAAGGCCATCCGCGATCTCGCCGCATCCCCCGCCCCCCTGCCCCAGATGCCATCGATCGAGCGCTGGCGCAAGACGGACCGGACCGGGCCCTACGACCCCAACAGCATGGCCTCCCGCGCCGAGATGCGCAGTTTTGCCTGCGCCCAGTGCCACGTCGAGTACTACTGCGGTTCCGCCATGCCTTTGGAACTCCCGTGGAGCCGGGGCCTGCGCGTCGAGGATGCCGAGGCCCATTGGGACGCGGCGCGCCTGCCGGACGGCTCGCGGTTCCACGACTACAAGCACAAGGAGAGCGGCGCCGAAATCCTCAAGGCCCAGCATCCCGAGTTCGAGCTTTGGTCCCAGGGCATTCACGCGCGCGCGGGCGTCTCGTGCGCCGACTGCCACATGCCCTACCAGCGCGACGGCGCCACCAAGGTCTCCGACCACTGGGTCCGCAGCCCCCTGCTCAACGTCAACCGCGCCTGCCAGGTCTGCCATCATGCCGAGGAGGCGGAAATCCTCTCCCGCGTCAACGCCATCCAACAGCGCAACTTCGACCTGCTCCAGCGCGGCGGCCAGGCGCTCATGGACCAGCTCGACGCCATTCAGGCCGCCCGCGCCGGCGGCGCCAGCGACACAGCCCTAACCCCGGCCCTGGACCTGCAGCGCAAGGCCCAGTGGCGCCTGGACTTCATCGCGGCGGAAAATTCCATGGGTTTCCACGCGCCTCAGGAGGCCGCCCGCGTCCTGGGCGAAGCCATCGACTACGCCCGCCAGGGCCAAGCCGCCGCGCTCAAGGCCGCCGCCAGGCCCGCGGAAAAGGGGCCGCCGCCGTAAGGTTGCGGGGGACGGTTGCCCGCGCAAAGCGCCTGGGCAAGGCCCATTGGACTGCTCCGCCTGGGCGGAGCTTGCAAGGCGCCCCGCGGGATTTCCCTCCCCTCGTATTCCCCTTACCCAGAGCGCCGCTTCCGCCCGCGCACAAGCGCGGCCCCGCCCGCGGCGAGCGCCAGGCTCGCAACGACCGCGGGCTCAGGAATCGGAATCTCTTTGGTAAGCGTCACGATCTCGCTTGGGTCGCGGAACTCCAGCATGAACAGCGCGACGGCGTTGTGCTCAAAGCGGAGCGTGAATTCCGATTGGTTGGTTCCGGTCAACGCCGAAACGGCGAACTGCGGATCCTCAAAGACCGCATCGCCCGCCGCCGTGAATACCGTCAACGGACCGGTGTTCGTGATGGCCAGTGCCGTGTTCGTCGCAACCGTGTAGGAGACAAACTGGCTGTTCACAATCGAGTAGCGCTGGCTGTAATCAATGTCGAACGACGTCACCAGTACCCGCACCGGTATCAGCCCAATGAAATTCGTGTCATAAAAGCGGAATGCCAAATCCAGCGACCAGGCCGATGTCCGGTTCACATACACCGAGAGGGTCCCCGGGTCGGTCAATCCCTGGCTGTTCACCGTCCGCGCGATCATCAGCGAATCCGTGTTCGTCGTCATCGAGCCCGTCGCCCCCACCGGCGCCACTTCAAATCCCACCGTCAGGTTGGAGCTCGAAAGCAAGAACCGGGCGCGCGAATCAAAAGTCCATGGCGTCGTGTTGGTTGTGGAACCGCTCCCTGTGATCGCGGCGTTGGTCGGATTGCCGCCGTCCACCAACTGCGTCACCACTCCCGTGATCTGAAAACTGCCCTGCGCCGCGCACAACGCCGGGCAGAGGGCCGCAACCACCCCCGCCGCCGCAAGCGCGGCCGCCATTCGGCCACCTTCCTTATTCTTCTTATGCACGCGCAAATTCAATCCTTCCAGCAGCTTCGGTTTACGTGAATGCCCACAAAGGGCAAGAACCTTCTCCGATCCCTGCCAGGCCGGCCATGGGAAGCCAGCGACATGGGGCGATCCCTCCGGTCAATGCCCCTTCCCCTTCTCTTCCTTGGACTCCTCCTCAGGCACAAGCGGGTTCTCCGAACCCGAGGGTTTTCCCTTGCCCTTCTTCTTGTCCACGCTCTTCTTCTGCGGGACGCCGCCCGTCCGCTTTACGTCCTGCTTCTGCGGCGGGGTGGCCGGCTGTTGCGCCCGCTGCTTGCTGGCCTCCGGGACGCGCACGTTCTGCTGCATGCCCTGGTTCTTGACTTGCCCTGAATCACGGGATCGGTTGACGGATTCCTGCTGGCGCTGGGGCTCGGCGCTCCGCTGGCTTTGCTGCGGTACCTGCGGCGGCGCCACCACCGGCTTGCCCGTGCTCCTCCCGTCCTCCTGGTCCTTCCCGGAGCCCGTGTCCAGGGCGCGGTTATTGAAATCATGCCGGTCTTGTGGCTCCACCCTTTCCGTGTCCTGTTGCGGAACCGGCGGCGGCCTCCCCACCGTTTCAACCGCGCCGCGCCCGGAATCCCCCTCCCCCTTGTTCTTTACGCCCCCCGCATTCCGCTTCGATTCCTCCGTCTGGCGCTCCGAGTCCGGAGCGCCCTTCTTTCCCTGATGCCCCGCGTTGTCTTGTTCGCGCGCGGGCTTGTTATCCGGGCCATCCCGGCGCGTCCCTGAGGGAGGATTGACCCCTTCCTTGCCGGGCTGTTGCCCGGCGGTCTTTCCGCGATCCCCTGACCCGTGATCGAATGTCGGGGCCCGCGGCCGTTCCGGCGGCACGTCCCGGCCCTTCAACAGGCCGTCGGACTTCGCGGCGATCGGGGAGCGGATGCTCTCCACCGTGTCGGCCCGGCCCTTGCCGTCTTTTCCGCCCTTGCCGTCTTTTCCGTCGTTTCCGTCGTTTCCGTTCTTCACCCATTGGCCGTCGTGCCCGTCCCGTTTGTGGTCCTTGTGGTCGGCGCCTCCCGACTCCCGCAGCCGCCGCTCGTCTCCGGAGTGGCGGAGTTCCCGCCCCTGCTCGGCGAGCCGCCGGCCTTCGTCCTTGTCCAAGGTCCGGAATCGCGTTGGATGGTCCTTGCGCCCGGCCATCCTGTCGATGGACTCGCCCAACCACGGGTGGTCCTTGTCATGGTCTTTTCCGCCGTAGCCGCGCTTCCTCTGGTCATCCCAGGTCCAAGCCGGACGCTTGTCCTCATGATCCCGGCAGTTGCGATAGGCGTCGCGCTCCCGGCGGTCCCAGTCATGGTCGTCGCGATGCTCCCACCGGCGGCGCGCAAAAATGGGCTCATAACAATGGCGCCTGGAACCGAAGGAAAACGCGGCGAAGAATCCGATCCCGTCATACCGCGGGGCGTAATAGCCCCCAAAATAATAGTGGTGATAGCTCGGCCGGACAAAAAGGTGGGCGCTGAACACGTCCAGGTTGATCACGACTCTTGGCGAGTAGGTGTAAACCGTCCGTGTATAGATTTCAGGCCCGAAATAGACCGGCGCAAAAAGGACGCCCCGGCGTCCCACGGAATAGTCCCAATAACCGCCGACGAAGATATGGCCGCGCGGGCTCCACACGTAATGGGCGGGTATCCAATCCCAGTCCGTCCGTCCCTGCTCCCAATATCCCGGACGCCAGGCGTACCGCTCCTCATGCCATGTCCAGCACCCCGGAATCCAAACGTAGTCGTCCGCGGGCGCCGCGATGCTGGGGCCTGCTTCGAGGGTCTCTGGCGGCGGGGGAAGATAGGTCGTCTCACGGGCGCGGATGTCGGCCCAATACCCGGACACCCACTGGACCCCCCCCTGGACCTCCCCCCAATATCCGGTGATCCATTGCCGGCCCGGCGGCAGCGCCCGCCATGTCCCGCTGATCCATAGAAAATCGTTCCGCTCATCGTCCCACGCCCAGTAGCCGGGTATCCAGGCGACATTGTCCCCCTCCGGCATTCCCTCCGACGGGATTTCCTCAATCGGATTCGGCGGCGCCTTCGCCACCACCACCCCCGCCTCCGGTTGGAAGGAAACGATCCCCGCAAACGCCTCGTGAACCGGCCCGCGCGTGAGAACCTGCCCCTCCTGCCCGGGATCGCCCGGTTGCTGCGCCCCGCACCCAGCCGCGCCCGCGCCGAGCCCCATGGCGGCCGCCAGCAGCGCCGCCAAACGCGGTTTCCGGCCGGATGGCTCAGGCCTGGTTCCGGCTACCCTTGCATTTTTCGTTGTTGGTTTCATGAGGTTATCGTTGCCTTCCGCCTTGGTAAGACGCATCTCCGCGCCGCGCGCTTCAAGATTGCCCCCCGCATGTTCGCCCCTGGCTTCCCCTTGGGGCGCCTTCGTCTTGCCGCCTTGGGCGGTCCGCTTGTCCATCTTCCCCCGCCGGCCGCCCGCCCCGCCAAGCTTGGGGTTCATTTTCGGGCGGGCCCCGCCATCGTAAGTGACATCATAGCAATACACGGTACAGGGATACTCCGAACTCCCGGACGCGCCATGGGGTGTTCCCCTCCCTACCGGCCGGGAACGCGTACCAGATGGGCCACGCCCCCCCGGCGGAGGCGGCCCTTCCCCGCGTCCTTCTCCTTGAATACCGGGGCGAAATCCGCGGGACGAAATGGCGCGAAACGAGGCGTGCCGAGGGAAATGGACCGGATCAATCCCCGGCCTGCCGGCCAGGCAGTGGGATAGACGAAACCGCGCTCCACCCCGAAGGGCGGCGCGGGTTTGGGCGGCCTGCCGCGAGGCTCGTCAGTCGCGGTTCCAGGCGAACTTGCGGGCCACCAGAAAGCCGACGAGCGCCCCGAGCCCCATGCCGATGCCCACCGTCGGGTAGGGATTCTCGTGCATGGCCCCGGCGGCCTTACTTCGCACCTCGCCGTAGAAGCTCCTGCCGCGCTCCAGCGCGGCCGCAAGGCGCACGCGCGCCTGGGCCACATGCTCGCCCGCGACGTCGGCTGTGGCCCCAAGCAACGCACCCGCGTCCTCGGCGATCTGGTTCATGTCATTCTGAATTGCCCGTATTTGCTTGTTCATAGATTTGCCTCGTTTCCTGGCGCCCACCGCGAGCCACCATCCGCTTCTACGGCAGGGACGGCATGGGCGCCATGGGGTGTTCGCCCCATTCGTCCCGGCCCGCGCTCAGGATCGCGGCGGGGTGATCGTGAACTGGACGCTGCTCTCGATGACGCCCGCGCCGATGGCGTAGCGGGTGAGGCCGGCGGTGTCGTGGATTTTCAACTTCTCCATGAGATGCTGGCGGTGCTTTTCCACCGTCTTGATGCTGATTCCAAGCTCCGCCGCGGTTTGTTTGTTGGCCTTCCCCTCGGCGATCAACTGAAGCACTTCCTCCTCGCGCGATGTCAGCCGGGCGTCCTTCGGGCGGAGCACCCCGGCGCAGGCCGCCGCCGGGGGACCCTCGCCTCCGGCCCGCCCGAAGAAAGTCTCTCCCCGGGCCACCCTGTGGATCGCCCGGCACACGTCCCGCGCGGACGATTGCTTGAGCACGAATCCCAAGGCGCCCGCCCGCGCCGCGGCCTCAACATAAGCCTCATCGCCGTGCGCGGACAGGATCAGAACCCTGGCGGTGGGAACCGCCTTGAGAACCTGCCGCGTGGCCTCCACACCGTTGAGCCCCGGCATGGCGATGTCCATCAGCACCACGCCGGGCCGCAGCTTCCTGGCCAGCGCGACCGTTTGCCGCCCGTCGTCCGCCTCCCCGACCACCTCGATGCCGGGCTCCAACTCGAGCATCTTGCGGATGCCCTCGCGCACAATCAAGTGGTCTTCCGCCAGCAACACCGTGATCCGCATCATGCTCCCTTTCGTCTTGCCGGGCGGCCCGCCCGGATGGCCTTGCCGCGCCCCGCCCTGCCATCCGGTATCTCCGCCGTGACGGCCGTTCCCTTTCCCGGGGCCGACTCGACATGGAACCGGCCACCCACCATCTCCGTCCGTTCCCGCATCCCGAGCAGCCCCAGCCGCCTGCCCCCCCGCGCCAGCAGCACGCGCTGCACGTGGAAGGAGCACCCGTCGTCCCTGACCTTCAGGCGGACGGTGTCCGCCCGCCTCTGAAGGCTCACCCAAACCCGCTTGGCCCGCGCATGGCGGGCCACGTTCGTCAACGCCTCCTGCGCCACACGGTACAGCACCGTGCGCCGGGCCGCGTCCAGTTGGTCCGCGCCGCCGTACGCCGTCAGGCGGGTTAGGATGCCGGTGCGCGCCGCGAAACCCTTGAGGAACGAGTGCATCGCCGGGATGAGCCCAAGATCGTCCAATACCGCCGGGCGCAAATCGCGGGCGAACCGGCTCACGAGCTTCGCCGACTTCTCCACCAACCGCTGCGTGAGCGCGATGTTGCGGTCCAGGTTCTTCGTGTTGACCGACGCCTGCCTCCTCAGGATGGCAAGCCGGAGATTGATCCCCGACAGCGCCTGCGCCACGACGTCGTGCAGCTCCCGGCTGATCCGCTTCCGTTCATCCTCCTGCGCCGAGAGAACCTGCCGCGACAACCGGCGCAACTGCTCCTTCAGCCGGTCCGACCGCTCCAGCGATTGCGAGTAATGGCGTTCCCGCTCCTTCAACGCCAGCTCCACCGCCTTGCGAAGGGCGATCTCGAGGCTCAACTTCCGGTTTGACGCGGCAAGTTCCACGGTCCGGCGGCTGAGCGTCCCGATGATTGTCCCCAGGCGCCCGTTCGCCTTCCCCAAGCCGCCGTGGTTCCGCTCCATCGGGGTGACGGCCGCCGCAAGAAAAAGGCCCGCCCGCGCAATCAGGGCGCCGCGCTTGCGGACGGGGCAACCCGGCGGCAACGCCGCGACAACGGTTTGCTCGTGAAGCTTCGCAACGTCCGCGATTCGAAGCCCGGAGTCCAGGGCCGTGCCGCCCAGCTTTCGCGCCGCGTCCAGCCGCGCCGGCAACGCCTGTTTCAAGTGCCTTCGCAACGCCGCCTGATAGCGCCGCGAAAACTCGGAAAGCCCGTTCTTCATGCGTCCCTTGCGGCAAAATTCGAGCCGACCTCGGAACCGACCTCGGAACCATTATACGCTACCAGCGGCCGGACCTCCCCGCCACCCCTTTTCGTGGGGCCTTTCCCGGCAAGCCCTGGCCGGCGCTCCGGACGGGCCATCAGGCCCGCTTCGGGTTCACCAGCAGCAGCACGATCCCGCCGACGAGCGCGAGCGCCCCCACGACCGGCGGGACGAAGTGGCTCTCGGTGGTCTGGACATGGAACCCAAGGAACTGGACCGTCTCGCCGGGCGTCGTGAAATGGATGCCCGAATACGCGAGGACCAATATCCCCAGTGCCACCAATACTACCGCAACGATGGTTTTTGTGTTCATGTTCTGTCTCCTGTCCTTTCCTGCCGCCACGAACTATTCCCCCAGGACGAGTTCGGCGCCATGGGGTGTAACCCTACCGGGCCATCTCAACGCCGCGCCACCCTTCCGCGCGGACCCTCCGCAAGATGCGCCTCGGGCCTGTTCCTTATCGCAGCGTGGCCCGGCGCCGGCGCCCCCACCCGCGCCGGACCACCCGCACCACCCGCCGTTGCGTCCCCCACGCCCGCATCTCGGTGAGCGTCTCGAAATGCACATCCAAGTGTCCGGGACCCCGGCACGCGCCGATCCTGTCCGTCACGATGCGCCGCCCCAAACCCTCGATCTCCACGACCGTCCCAATCGGCAGGTAATTTGCCGCGACCTGCCGCATCCCCTGCGCGGGCCGCGCCAGGGACCCGCCAATCGCGTTGCGCTGCCCCCATCGCTTGTGCGACGGCTCACGCCACGAGTAGCCCGTGCATACCCACACCCCGCCGCATCGGCCCGCCTGCGCCCCCTCCGCCGAAGCGGCGGCCAGAACGCTTATGGCCACCGCGAGCGCGAAGACAATGCACGCGCTCAACACCGTCCAATACGCGGCCCCAAAGGCGCCGCTCCCACGCTGCCACCGCGCCTCACGGCGCGCGGCGGCGTTCCCCATCTCAGCGCCGGACACGGTCATGCGCCCTCCCGCGCCTCAGCCGCAAACCCCGGGGAGTTTGCGGCTCGCGCGCCTTGGCCCGCCGCCTTGCGGCGCCCCATTGCAATGTTCATATCTTGCCTCCTGTTCCTATTCTTCCGGTTGCTCCGCTCCCGCCGCCGTCACCTGCGGCTGGTCAGCAGGTTCATCACCACCATGATGACCGCGATCACCAACAGCACGTGGATGAACGAGCCCATCGTGTAACCGCTCACCAGGCCGAGCAGCCACAACACCACCAATACAATTGCGATTGTGTACAACATATGCTTCTCCTTTGTTCTTTTTCCGACGCTCCACGGCAGCCGGCCGGCGCCTCCCCGCGCCGGCCGCCCGTCCCGCGGCGCTTCAGTAGTTCGATACCGCGGCCAGCTCGATCGACATATTGTTGACCACGCTGCCCACGCCGTGAATCCCGTTGACCAGCTTGGTCACCAGGTCCTTCTCCCGCGCGCTCTTGGCCACCCCGCTCACCGTCACCACGCCGTCCCGCGTCTGGACCTTCGTGGCGAGCGCGCTCGTCGAACGATGGGCCAGCAACGACCACTTGACCTGGGCGGTTATCGACGCGTCATCGATCTTTTCGCCCAGCGTCCGGGCGCCCGCCGCCGGGTCGCTGGAAATGGTCATCTCGTTTTGCACCGACTTGACCCCGTCCACGTCCGCGGCGTATTCACCGGTCAACTGCTTCTGGGCCATGCTGGACGCCTCGCCCCGCAGGACGACAGCCCCGTCCTTCGCGTCGATTTCGGTCTTGAACGCGTTCACTTCGGTGTGGAACAGGAGCGCGCCCTTTACTTTCAAGGCCAGCCATCCGTCCGAGTTCTCGGGAGGACTCTCGCCCGTGACCTTGATCTGGTTGTCCACGCTCTTGACTCCGGACAACCCTTCCACCGTGCCCTCGGCCAGGGCCTTGTGGGATTTCTCCACAACCGTCCCCGTCAGCGTGACGACTCCGTCGCGGGACTCCGCCTTGACGGCGTCATCCTTGAGGATTGTCTTGAAGACGTGGGTCGATGTGGCGGACGCCACGATGGCGTCATCCGCCTCGCCGGCATGCGCTGAGGATGCGGCGCCCAGCAGGGCCGCGGTTGCCGCCATCAGCGTGATGGAATGTATGGAATGGATTTTCATTGGTTTCTTGCTTTCGTTTGTTGTTTGTTTGCTTTCCTGTCGCCGCGGATGATTCCACCAAGGCCGGTCCGGCGCCATGGGGTGTAACCCTCATGGGCGCGCAAGCGCGCCCGAACGATTCAAGATTGCGGAATGTGCCTGACTTCGCCCCCATCCGCGCGCCCCGTCCTCACGCGGCGCCGCCGCCGCCGCTTGGTCCGCGGCCTTGCCTTCGCCTCCCAGGACGGCACCATGCCCCGATGCCTCCCCGTCCCGGCGCCGTCATCGACTGCGGCAAACGCCTCGGCGCCATACCTGTCGCGGCGCTCAACGCCGCGCTTTCCCGCCTGGACCTCGGTCCCGTCGCCGCCGTCGAGCTCATACCCCACGGCCTGTTCGGCCAGAATGTCCGGCTTCATACGCCCCAGGGCGTCTTTGTTCTGCGCGGCTGCCCACACACACCAAGCCAACTCCATGGCGAAGCCTTTTTCGCCCGCGCCGCCCATCCCCACGCCCCCGTGCCCTGGCCCTACCGAATCTGCGACGACGCCACCGACCTGGGCTGGACGTTCGCCGTCATGCCCTGCCTCCCGGGACGCCAGCTTCACCAGGAGATCGGGTTGGACACCATGGCGGCCGGGGAAGTTCTCGATCTTGCCCGCGCGCTCGGCGAATCCCTCGCCGACCTCCACGAGACGCCCATGCCGTGCTGGGGCGCCTACGAGCCGGCCGCCCGTGGCATCAAACCCGCGGGCCTGCCGCCCGCCGCATGGCTGCGCACCCGGATGCGGCGCGACATCGACTGGACCCTCGCCGCGCCCGGCAACCGCCTGCCTCCGGCGGACCTGGAATGGATCGAATGGTGGCCCAGCGGCGGCGGCGCCCGCGATTGACCCGCCTCCCGTTCCTGGCAATCCCGCCCCGCGCAACGCGCTCCTCAATTTTGCGCGGCGACGGACATTTCAAGGCAACCCGCCCTTCCCTCCCGCCCCGCGCGGGGGTATAATGGTTCCAGCCCGGCACCCATGAACGCGATGAAAACAGAATCCCGGAGCGGCGCCCTGACCCCCGCCACGTCGGCGCTCCTGCGCGAGTTTGCGGCCAAATACATCTGGTGGAAGACACCGACGGAGGCAATGGCATGCCCCCGCAGGGTCATGGCCCAGGTGATGGATATCGGCACGTTGGACGACAATGTGCGCCTCCTTGACGCCGCGGGCGGGGAACTCCTGGCCGCCGTGCTCGCCAATGCTTCGCCCGGTTGGTTTTCCCCCAGAAGCTGGGCCTTCTGGCACTGCAAACTCGGCCTCAGCGATGCGCACCATATCCCACCCATGCCCCGGCGGAGGTTCGATTGACTTCGTTCAAACCCAGGCTGGCCAGCCTGCCCGCACCCCAGCGCAAACTATGGCGGCGCCTCGCCCCCGCCAGGCGTCTCGGACTGGTGCTCTACGGCGGAACCGCGGTCGCCCTCCGCCTTGGCCACCGGCAGTCGGTCGATTTCGATTTCTTCACGGACGCGCGTCTCGACAAAGACAGAATTGTTTCCGCCATGCCTTTCCTCTCTACCGCGGACCGGTTGCAGGACCAGCCCGATACGCTGAGCATCCTGGCGGACGGCGTAAAGTTCTCGTTCTTCGGAGGACTCGGGTTTGGCCGCTACTCCCCCCCGCAAACCACCTCGGACGGCGTTCTGCTCGTCGCCTCCCTGGACGACCTTCTGGCCCTCAAACTCAAGGCGATCCTCGAGCGGGAGGAGGCGAGGGATTACCGCGACATCGCCGAGATGCTGCGCGCCGGTGTCTCCCTCGCGCGCGGCCTCGCCATTGCCGAGGACATGTTTCGCCCCCAACTGGCCCCGATGACCGCGCTCCGAGCGCTGACGTACTTCAAGGGGGGGGACCTTGAAACCCTGAGCCGCCACGACATGGACGCGCTGGCC
>CAYSZK010000038.1:0-30667 GCA_964435495.1 uncultured Verrucomicrobiales bacterium | reverse complement strand
CCTCATGTTCCGATCGCTCGCCAAACACATTCAAAGTTCATGACAGGCTCTAGGCGGGGCCGCCTGCCAGTCCGCCGTCAGCGAATCGTCGGGTCGTTCCGCGCAGATTGCCTGCGCACGGCGCCCGTGCCCGGCATCCCGCCGGGTAACGCTTGAAATCGCCGCCCGAGTGGGTGATTTGCGCCGCCAACCGGTTCCCGCGCCGTTCCAGAATTTTCCGCTTCGCAGCCCTGCGCAGCCCAAAATAACCGTCACTTTTGGTGATCCGATCGGATCACCAAAAGTGACGGTTGTTTCGCGCGGGTCAGGGCCTTGCATGTGGCTTCCCCAGAGGTAAAATCAGCGCTCCGGCGCCCTTTGGGGCGGCACGTGCCCATACAGAACCGACACTTTTGATGATCCGATCGGAACACCAAAAGTGTCGGTTGATTTGCGATGATCCAAGGCATGCGCACATTCGTTTTTCAGGACGTCGGAGGATGCGGCCCAGGGTTGGCCGCGGGCGCGGCGCGCCGGCGGCACAGGAGACGGAAGGGAAGGCCCCACTTCCCGGCTGCAACTCCGCGGTTCTTCGCTACTCTGGAGACATGGCATTTGACGGCATCCGCGCGTTTTTGGACCGGCTCGAGAAACAGGGGGAATTGGCCCGCATCCCAGAGCCGGTCTCGGCCAACCTCGAAATCAGCGCCATCGCCGGGCGCGAGATGAAGGCGCCCGGCGGCGGGCGCGCCCTCCTGTTCGAGCAACCGCTCCTTGTCGGCGGCGGCGCATCGGCCTTTCCCGTCGGCATCAATCTCATGGGCTCGGCCAGCCGCATGAAAATCGTCCTCGGCGGGCGCTCCCCGGACGAGGTCGCCGAGGAAATGGCGTTCTTGCTCAAGGCAAAACCGCCCCGCGGCATCCTCGAAGCGTGGGAACTCCTCAAACGCGGCATCCACGTGGTCCATGCCCGCCCCGCGCGCGCCGGCGCGGGCCCCTGCCAGGACGTCGTCCACCGCTTGGACACAGCCTCCGGCGCCGGGGTTCCCGCCTTCGACCTGGATTCCCTGCCCATCCTCAAATGCTGGCCAGAGGATGGCGGGCCGTTTGTCACCCTGCCGTCGGTCCACACCCGCGATCCGGACACGGGCGAACGCAACATCGGCATGTACCGGATGCAGGTGTTTGACGGGCGCACAACGGGCATGCACTGGCAGGTCCATAAAGTCGCCGCGCGCCATGGACGCCGCTATTTCGAGCGCAAGGAACGCATGCCGGTGGCCGTTTGCCTGGGAGGCGATCCGATCCACACGTTTGCGGCCACCGCGCCGATGCCCGACGGCCTGGACGAAATCCTGCTCGCCGGGTTCCTGCGCCGGAAATCCGTGGCGCTGGTCCCGTGCAAGACCATTCCGCTGGAGGTTCCCGCGGACGCGGACTTCGTGATCGAAGGCTACGTCGATCCGTCCGAACCGCTCCGGGACGAGGGGCCGTTCGGGGATCACACCGGATTCTACACGCCGGTGGACAAGTATCCCGTGTTCCACGCCACCGCAATCACCCACCGCCGGGACGCGGTCTATCCCGCCACCGTCGTCGGCAAACCGCCAATGGAGGATTTTTATCTGGGCACGGCGTCGGTCCGGATTTTCCTGCCGGTGTTCAAGCTGAACTTCCCGGAGATCGCGGACATGGCGCTCCCGGCGGAGGGGGTGTTCCACAACCTGGTGTTTGTGAGCATCCGCAAGCAATATCCGTGGCAGGCCTACAAGGTCATGCACGGGCTCTGGGGCATGGGGCAGATGATGTTCACCAAGATCATCGTCGTCGTGGACCACACGGTGGATGTCCATGACACCTCCGACGTGCTGTTCCATCTATGCGCCAACGTGGACCCCCAGCGCGACACAATCTTCACCAAGGGGCCGTCCGACAGCCTCGACCACGCGCCCACGGAGCCGAACATCGGCTCGCACATGGGCATCGACGCAACATCCAAGCTGCCGGGGGAAGGCTACACCCGCGGCTGGCCCGCGCCGGTGGCGATGCCGCCGGACGTGGTCCAACGCGCGGAGGAAATCCTCGCGCGGCTGGGCGCGTGAACCGAACCCTGGCATCAGCGTCCGCAGCCCAGCCGACATGCTTGTTTGAATCAGCATGGCTCTCCACGCAAGGGAGCGTGGCCGCGCGGTGGCACTTGACAAAGACGAAGGACCGGGAAGCAGGTTGGGCTCGGAAGGCGGTGGCGCGGCAGGTGCGGCTTGAGTTCGCGGGAGCGGATTACCATGGGATGGCGCGCGGGGATCGCCGGGAACCAATCTTCGAAATCCGGCTCGGGCAGGACTGGTGCGCCCAGCAGTTGCATCGGCACCGGAAGGGGCCTGCCACCCACCGGCGAGGAGAATTAATGGCATGAGCCCTGCTTTTTCACTCCGATTGCGGCGGCTGTTTGGCGCCCCGTCGGGAAAATCCTTGTAACGGTCGTATGCCCAGCCGGCGCAGACAACGCGGGTGCGGGCGGACGGTTTGATGCGGGCGAGATCCGGGAAGTCAGAGGTTTCTTTCATAGTGCGTTTCGTTCGCCAACGTGCGTTTACTGGTCCTTATTCTCTTTCGATACGGGCCAGGGACTATTTGCCTGCTTGTCACCGTAATCCTGGATGCCGTTCGCGGCACCCGTGGAATGGAGTCCGCCAAAATGCCCTGATGGCGTCCATCGCTTCGATTTTGCCCACTCGTTCCACACCTCGATCATTGACTTCAACTGCTCGGGGTTCTCTCTGGCCAAGTCTTGGCTTTCGACGCGGTTGCCGTCCAGACGATAGAGAAACCATCCATCCTTTGTTCCGGCGTAGTAGGCTTTGCCGACTGCCAGGTGCCGATTGTCCAACATGACGGCTTTCCAGGGGTCCTGCCAGACACCACGCTGGCCGTCGTGCTCCCAGCACCAGGTGCGAGCGGGGTCGGCGTGACCCGGATCTCCCAACGCCTTGAAAAAACTACGCCCTTCCATGGGGTGAATGCGCTGGCCCTTGAACTCCGTTGGATAAACGGCCCCAGCGATTTCCAACAAGGTCGGCATCATATCCTCAACCACCACATGTTGCCTGCGGTTGATTGTCCCCGCCTTCACCACCCCGGGCCACTTCACCAGCAGGGGTGTGGAGCACCCTCCATCATAATAAGTGAATTTAAAGCCCATATACGGCATGTTCGACATGTTCCCCCGGGGCTTCCCGCCAATAACATCGTCAGCCCCATTATCGCTGAGGAACACGACGATCGTGTTCTGCTCGCGCCCCATTTGTTTCACCGTGTTCAAGAGCCGGCCTATCTGTTCGTCCATCTCGGCAATCGCGGCGTAGTAGATTGCACAATCCTTCTTAAACTTGTCTATATTGTTGGAGTGCGCTTCGGCGACGGGCGGAACGCCATATTCCAGCGGGGGCATCGGATAGCTGGCATCCACGATTCCCAGGCGCTTCTGGTTTTCCAAGATTTTCGCGCGCAACACGTCCCATCCCTCGTCGAACTTGCCCTTGAAACGTTCGATGGACTCCGGCTTTGGATCAAGCGGCCAATGGGGAACGGTATGGGCGACATAGAGGAAGAACGGCTGCTTGGCCAGCGTCGATTGGATGAACTCGATGGCCTTGTCGGTCCAGGTGATGGTGTTGTAATAATTGTCGGGGAGTTCCTTGAAAGGGATCGGGCGATCCTCGTCAATGATGCCGGTGATGCTATCCTCCCCATTCTTTTGAAGGCCGGCGAGCGCACTGTCGTCTATGAGGCAAGCGATGCTTTTCTTCTCTTTCCCTTTCGCGGCCTGCGTGAGCCCTTCCAGAATCTTCGCTTTGCTGACATTGTGGACACCACTCCAAATCCCATAGAAGCGGTCGAATCCCCGGCCCTTGGGAGTGCTGGCGGCACCGGATTCTGGATCGACACTTTTCCCCGTCCCCAGATGCCACTTGCCAACCATGTAGGTGGCGTATCCGGCGGATTGGAGCATCTCGGGAATCGTGACGCAACTTGCCGACAGGGGCTCCCACCCCGAGACGTTCGGGCAGATGCCGGTCATTAGCGATGCGCGCGTTGGCGTGCAGCGCGCATTGTTGTAGGCCCTCGTGAAAAAGACGCCTTCCCGAGCTAGCGTGTCCAGAACCGGTGTTTGAGATATGCCGCCGGAGAAGCCGAAATCGGAAAACCCGGCATCATCGCACAGGATGAGAATGATGTTCGGTGTGGAGCGGGCATCTTCGGCCTGCCATTCCGCGGCGTGCGTGGAGCCATGCAGGGTGACGAACAAAAACGTTATGGAAGATATCACAGGAAGGCGTGACCACCGCCGATTCATTTTTCGTTCCGTCGCTTCAGAGTTCATGGGATTCGGGATATCAGTCATCGTGTTTGCATCCTCTTGTGGCATTTCACGTCAGTCCGCAGTCTTGATTCCAGATCGCGCCTTGTTCCTGATCGCGTCCCACTTTCGCCGCATGTCGGCCAGCACGTCCGGACGTTCCCGCGCCACATTGCGCGCTTGAGCAAAATCGTCGCGCAGGTTGTAGAGTTGCACGGGGGGGGCATCGGGTTTGATTTCGCCGTTTACGATATCACTGTTGGCTTGTCCTGTGAACCGCAGGGCCGCAGGGCCGCCTAGCGTATGGTCGCCAGGTTCGGTGCCTTGGAAGCCGCCTTCGCCCTGGGCGGGGATATAGACCCAATCGCCCACCCGCAGTGCCAGATGGGTGGGTTCGCGAGGGGCGAGCAATACTTGGTCACGGACCTCGATGCCGGGTTTGCCCGTGAGGGCGGGAAGAAGGTTCACACTGTCCATAGCCTCGTCGTTCTCCCGTTCATGGCCCAACAAGGCGGCGATGGTCGCATAGAGGTCCACATGGCAGAGCAACGAGTCGGAGACGGTCCCTGGTTCGATGCGTCCGGGCCAGCGCACGATGAAGGGCACGCGGTGGCCGCCTTCCCACGCGCCGAATTTGAATCCCAGCAAATCCCCGTTGAGACGATGTCCCGCGCTCCATGCGCGTTGTCCGCCGCGGCTGAGCATGCCGCCATTATCGCTGGTGAAGATAAGAAGTGTATTGTCGGCGACCCCCGATTCTTCGAGGGTGTCCATCAACTCGGCGACCATCCAGTCCAGTTCGTGAATGAAATCGCCGTAGGGGCCGCACCCGCTGGTCCCCTGGAATGCTTTCCCGGGCGTGTACGGCGTGTGGATGTGGGTGGGTGTGTAGTACAGGAAGAACGGACGGCCCTCTTTCGCCCGTTCGCGAATCCAGGTACTGGTCCGCGCGGCCAGCGTTGCCCCGACTTCATCGTCGCGATAGAGGGCGTGCGCGGCAGCCGCCCCGCCGATGCCGCCATTGAACTTCTCGTCGTACTCGGGCGTATCTGCCTGCAACCCTTTGCCCTCGACCAGCGGGTCGGCCGGGTCGAGGCCGAGGACACGGTGGTTCTCGACGTACACGAAGGGCGGATGGCTGCTGACCACCGGAATGCCGACAAAGGAGTCGAAGCCGACCTCGAGCGGACCCGGTTTCAGCTCTCCGTTCCAATCGGGGCGCGGGTCACCGAATCCGAGATGCCACTTGCCGATGCAGGCGGTGGCATAACCGGCAGTTTGCAACATCGAGGCCACGGTGGGGCGCTGAGGATCCAGGACCAGACCACTCTGGTGGAACACCGCCCACCAGAATCCATCTTCCCCATATCGGAGCGGGTACTCGCCCGTGAGCACGGCATAACGGGACGGACTGCAAACGGCGGAGGCGGCATGGGCATCGGTGAACCGCCTGCCCTCGGAGGCCAATCGATCCATGTTCGGGGTTTGGACCCTGGTGGCGCCGTAGCAGCCAACGTCCCCGTACCCGAGATCGTCAACCAGCAGGACAATGATGTTGGGCGGGTTCTTGTCTGAAGACATATCTGGCTCCTTGTTGATGCATTGGAAAGGCGGCCGCGCGATCTTCACCCGAGGATGGCCGCGTTCATCCGGCCTCGTCCAGGTCATACGATGCCACGATGTAGGGATGGTTTTCGTCGTAGGCGGTCAAGGGGCGGGCCTGAGCGGCGGGGACACTGCCGACGGGTCGGCGGCCGGCGCCCGCATGGCCGGTCACCTCGTCGCCGAGTTCGCGTCGGGCGGCTTCGCACAAGGACTGGAGGCGGGCGACGATGTCGGGGTGATCGGCGGCGACATTGGTGGTCTCGCCAAGGTCGTGTTGCAGATCATAGAGTTCGAGCACCTTCTCGCAGCGCTTGGGCCAGCCCCGGCTGACGTGGAGCTTCCAGCGCTGGTCGCGCACGGCGGCCAGGTTACTTCCGAAATAATAGTAGAACCGTTCGCGCGGGCGTGCTGCCTCGCCGCGCAGGAGGCATGCGATGCTTGCCCCGTCGATGGGCTGGCGCGGCAATCCGGCTCCGGCAAGTTCGCAGAAGGTGGGCAGGAGGTCGATGCTGGCGCATAACTCCCGGCATACGACGCCTGCCGGGATGTGTCCGGGCCAGCGGGCGATCAGCGGCAGGCGCATGCCGCCCTCCCAAGTGTCGCCCTTGCCTCCGCGCAGGGGGAGATTCGAACCGCCCTCGCCCGCGTTGCGGGAACCATTGTCGGACGTGAACAGGACGAGGGTGTCGTCGGCCAGGCCCAGACGGTCGAGTTCGTGCATCAGGACGCCGGTCGCCCAATCGATGCAGGCCACGGCGGCGCCGTAACGGCCGTTGCGGCTGGCCTGGTTGAAGCGCTCTGGGGTGTACAGGGGGAGGTGAACGTACATGTGGGCGAAATAGAGGAGGAACGGTTGATCGCGCGGAGTGGAGCGCAGGAAGCGCACCGCCTCCTCGGCATAGCGTTCGGTCAAGGAGGTCTGGTCGGGTTGTTCCTGGATCACCTCGCGGTCGCGCATCAGCGGCAATGGCGGATTGCGGTTGGTCCAGGCTGGATTCTTGTATCGTTGCCGCCCCATGTCGTTGCTGTAGGGCAGGCCGTACCAATGGTCGAAGCCATGCTCGAGCGGCGAATGCGCGGGCTGGTCGCCACAATGCCACTTGCCGATGATCTGGGTGGCATAGCCCCGGTCTTTCAGCAAGCGGGCGAAGGTCTGCTCCTTGGGATCAAGCCCTTGACGATCTCCCGGAAACAATACCAGGGAATGGCCATTGTCGAAAGCGCCGAAGCCGATGCGCGGCGGGTAACATCCCGTGAGCATGGCGCCGCGCGAGGGCGTGCACACCGGCGAGGCCATGTAAAAGCCGGTGAAGCGCATGCCCTCCGCCGCGAGGCGGTCGAGATGCGGGGTGTCGTTGCGCTCGCTGCCATAGCATCCGAGGTCCCCATACCCGAGATCATCGCAATTGATGAGGATGATGTTCGGCGCTTTCATGCCTGTTCGTTTTGCGCTGGGTTTGTGGTCAGATAATCTCGCGGTCGTTGCGGGCCGGCAACGGCGGGAACGGCTGGTGCGGGAGCGTCTGATACCAATACGCAACCGACGCGATGTCGTCTTGCAGCGGCAGATACCGGCCTTCCTTGCGCCAGCCCAACGCCTGCATCGTCACCCGCAGGTCTTGTTGAAAGAACACCGGGTCGGCGATGTGGAACCGGTACAGCGTCATCCGCGCGCCGATCTGCATGTTCTTGCCGGCCACCGTCTGGAAACCCAGATACGGCGCAGAGTAGTGGTTGTCGCCGAAACACCACGCGCCGCCAAAGTAATCCTCCGTGCCCGTGCCGCAGATCGTCGGGAATTCCCGGTCGCCATCGAGGTACATCTTGATCTCGCCTTCGCCCCACCAACCGGCGTTGTTCTGCTGCCAGGCCATGAACGTCCCGACGTACTGCCCCTGGCCGCGCACGCCGTCCAGCAACGTGTACACGTCGCCGTACGGCAACGGATTCGTCCGCCGCCAGTGCGCGTGAAAATACAGGTCGTCGCCGGTGACCGGTTCGAGCGTGTAGTTGATCGTGTAAAAAAAGCCGCAATGGTCCGCGGCGCCCTGGTTTTCGACCGTGATCCGCGCATGCTTCTGGAACGGCATGGGGAAGTAACAGTTCAACCCGCCAAGCGGATTCACATTGATCGGCAGCGCGAGGATGTTCTGCCGGGCATTCCACGCGTTGCAGAAGAAATCGCCGAGGGGACATTCGACGCTCGGATGCTCCTGGCCGTCCCAGTGGAACCGCACGACAAGGTCGCGAAACGATTTCTCGCCGCACGTGATCCAAATGTGCCGGACCACGCCCGGCCCGGCCACATCCATCAACGTGGCCGTCTGGCCGGCCGGGATGGAGATGTTGGGCTGGACTTTCCACCCCTGCCCCAGCTCGCGCGCGGGATTCCAGCCGATGCCCGTCCACGGCGGCGGGACCGCCATTGCGCCTTTGCCTTTTGCGCCGGTCGGATTCTCGGCGCTGATGGAACGTGACTCGGCCCGATATTTGCGGGCAATGCCGCCCAGATCAAAATGATTCATCGCACCGCGACGTTACCAAACCCGCGCCGGCAACGGAATGGACAGTCGGCGGAAAAACCTGCACAATCGCCGCATGACCCGCGGGTTCAAACATTGGCTGGCGCCGGGCGTCGGCGATCTGGGTTCCCTGCGTGTGCGCGGCATCGGCTGGCGGGAGGAGATGCCGGCCACGTTCATCAACCGTCCCCACGGCACCGGCGACTACCTCATCATGCGGTTCGACTCGCCGGTCCATTTCGCCGCCGCCGATGGCCTGCGCGAACGCGCTCCCGCCACCCTCGCCATCTGGCCGCCCCGCCTCCCGCAACGCTACGGCAATCACGCCGCCGGCTTCGTGCACTCGTGGATTCACTGCGCCGGCCCGTTTGTGGCGCGGGTCTTGCGCGCCACCCGGTTGCCGGTCAACCACGCGTTGCCGGTCCCCGACCCGGTTGCCATGGACGACGCCCTGCTGGCAATGCACACCGAACTGGCCCGCTGGCAGGTGCCCGACGCCGTGGTAGCGCGCAACACGCTCGAAAACTGGCTGCGCCGGTATGCCCGCGAACTGCGCCAGCCGCCGGCCAGCGCCCCGCCGCCAGGTTTGCTTGCCGCCAAGCAACGCCTCGAATCGGAACTGGATTATCGCTGGACGCTCGATGAACTGGCGCGGATTGCCGGCTGTTCCAAACAACATTTCGGGGCGCAATTCAAAGAGCACTTCGGCGCGTCCCCCATCGCCCACCTGCTGGCCGCCCGATTGCGGTTCGCCGCCCACCTGCTCGACGACCGCAACCGGCGCGTGGAAGCTGTCGCCCGCGAAAGCGGTTTCGCCGACGCCTTCTATTTCTCCCGCGCCTTCCGCCAGCAATTCGGCCTCAGCCCGCGCGACTGGCGCCGGCGCCAACCTGGCGGTTCATAAGCATTCGCTCATATTTGGCCGCGTTGGCGCCGCAGGGCGGTTGGGCTGTAACCGGTGAGGCGTTTGACGAAGCGGGAAAAGTGAAAGGGATCGTCCATGCCGACGCGGCTGGCGACTTCCTGCACAGAAAGGAGGGTCGTCTGGAGAAGACGCGTGGCCCGTGCGGCGCGTTGGGCGGCCACCCAACGAGCGGGCGAGGTCGCCTCGAAGGCTTGGAAGAGGCGGTGGACGGTTGCGGGGCTGCAGTTCCCAAGCCGCGCAAGGTCGTCCACACCAGGCGCCGGGCGGTCGAGGTGGGCCAGCGCGTAGTCCTGCATGCGCCGCAGGGCGGCCGGACGGGGACGATCGGGCATGGGCTGGCAGGCCACGGCGGCCCGCAGCTCATCGAGAACCAGTTCCGCCAGCAAACGCATCTCGGGCGGAGTGGGCCGCCGGCTCTGGAATCGCTCGATGACATAGGTCACCAGACTCTCCAAGGCGTTGGGGCGGATCCCAAAGCGCCCGTGCAGAAGGCCGCCATGCAACTGCACCAGAGGGGCGTCGCAGCGGTGGGGGCTGCCAGCGAGGGACGCCTCCGGCGTATGTGCCACCTCAGATTCAGGAGGATGGGCGGAGTGAGAGGGAATGATATGGATCCCGCCCACGAGAAAAGGCGTGGAAACGTCCGCCACGTAACGGATGGCGTGGCCCCACGGCAGAAATGCCCAGTCTCCCTCCGCCAACTCGAACCTCTCGTTGTTGACTTTCATACTCCCCTTACCGTGGCGGCACCAAAGGAACATGCGGCTTTCGACCGACGGATAAGCGATGGTCTCGTTCGGACCGAACTGAAACCAGTTTGCGAGGACGACGCAGGGTGAGCGATTACCCCCGGCACCACGGGCGTTCATGAGATTTTTATCCATGTCATGACATTCTGAATCATGGCCGGCTTGAATGCAATTCGGCAAGGTGGGGCAATGACGCATGCGGCCCGATCTCCATCCCTGGACGAGTGTGCGCTTGGCGAGTTGATCGACTCCCTGCCGTTGCTCGGTGACGCCAAAGGCCTGCGTGAGCGGGCGGTGGGCGACGGATTCCTGTTTTTCCGCGGGCTCCTGCCACGCACGGACGTGATGGCCCTGCGCAAGGATCTGCTCACCGTGGTGGAACGGCATGGCTGGCGGCAACCCGGACAGGATGACCTCGGCGGTGCGCTCGATCTGGAAGCCATCAACCGCGTGCCGGAGGGGGAAATGCGCATGGACATCGGTGTCAGCGCGCTGGCCTACGACGACGTCCAACGACTGGAGGCCCTGCACGCTTTCCCGCACCACCCCCGGCTTATGGACCTTTACCGCGGCATCTTCGGCGAAAAGGTGCTGCTTCACCCGCGGCACATCGTGCGCATGGTCACCGGCCACCGCAGCATGTCCCCCACCCCGCCCCACCAGGACTTTCCGCTCATCCAAGGCACCGCGAACACGTGGACGTGCTGGATTCCGGTCGGCGACTGCCCGCGTGAAATGGGCGGCCTGGCCGTGCTCCGCCGCTCGCACCGGAATGGCTGCCTGCCCATCCAGGCGGCGGCGGGCGCGGGCGGGATGGCGGTTCAGTTGTGCCCCGGCGAAGCCGACTGGGTTTCCACGGACTATGCGGCCGGTGACGTCCTCACTTTCCCCTCCCACACCGTTCACAGGGCGCTGCGCAGCAGGCGTCCGGGAGATATCCGCCTTTCCCTGGACGTGCGCTACCAGCCCGCCTCCGAGTCCATCGAGGAAAAGTCGCTCCTGCCCCACTGCGGGCTCACTTGGGAGGACATCTACAAGGGTTGGAAGTCGGATGCCCACAAGTACTATTGGCGCGGTTTTGAGCCACGGCTGAGTCCATGGGATTCGAGCCTGCATCAGCCCGGCCGCCGCATCTGTTAACCCTTGATTCAACCCACATGACCACCGCCCGCCGCTCCATGACATCCCGCGACCGCGTTCTGTGCGCCATCCACCACCAGGAACCCGACCGGGTGCCTCTCAACTACCTTGATAATCCCGGCCTGCGCCAGCGCCTGCTCAGCCACTTTGGCCTGAACCCGGGAGACGAGGAGTCCCTGCTGAGCGCCTTGGGGGTGGACATCCGCGGCACCCGCCCTCACTACGCCGGGCCTCCCTTGCACGCTCCCGTTTCCGGCCTGCGTGTTGATCCGGTCTGGGGGATGCGCACCCGCTGGGTTGAGCATGCGTCCGGCGGTTACTGGGACTACACCGATTTCCCGCTCCTGGACGCCGGGGAGGAAGAGTTCGAGCGATGGCCCATGCCCTCGGCGGACGATTTCAATTACGAGCCGGTGCGGGAGGCCTGCCGCCGCCATGCGGACAAGGCCATCGCCATTGGCGACCCCGGCATTGGCGACCTCATGAACTCCTCCGGGATGCTTATGGGGGTCGAACGGGCCATGATGGAGATCATCGACGAAGACTCGCCCATCCAGCGTTTCCTGGACCGGCGCATCAACGTCCATGTGGGGATGATGGAGCGCGCCCTGGAGGCCGCCGGCGGGCGCATCGACTTGCTCTGGATGGGCGAGGACCTTGGCACCCAACGCGGCCCGATCATCAGCATGGACACCTACCGCCGTTTCATCAAACCGCGCCACCAACGCATCGCCGCCGTCGCAAAGGCGTGGAACATTCCCATCATGATCCACAGTTGCGGATCGAGCAGTTGGGCCTTCGATGAGTTCCTCGAAATGGGCGTCACCATCGTTGACACCCTCCAGCCCGAGGCGCTCAACATGTCCCCCGCCCACCTCAAATCGCGATGGGGCGGCCGCCTCGCCTTCCACGGCTGCGTCTCGACAGCGGGGCCGGTGGCGTGTGGAACGGTCGAGGAGGTCCGGCGCAACGTTCGCGAGACCCTTGCCATCATGAAACCCGGGGGCGGCTATTGCCTTGCCCCGACGCACTGCCTGCAGGACAATTCACCCACGGAGAACGTCCTGGCCATGTACGAAACCGCGCGGGAAGCGGGCGTGTACGCGTAACCGGGACCTTCGCGCGCCATCGCATCCACATCTTGAAGAAAGGAAAAACCGGCATGGGCGGCCCGCATCCAAACATCCTCTACATCATGACCGACCAGCAACGCTTCGACACCATCGCGGCGTTGGGGAGCCCGCTGGTCCGCACGCCGAATCTCGATCGTTTGGTCCGACGCGGCGTTTCCTTCACCAACGCGTACTCGCCGTGCCCGGTCTGTGTGCCTGCGCGTTACATCATCCGCACTGGCTGCGCGCCGGCCACCACGGGCGTTTTCGAGAATGGCGGGGAATCCCTGGAACCCGGCCAGCCGCTGGAGATGGAGGAACGCTGTGGGCCGTTCTTGGGGCGGCGCATGAGCCAACTCGGGTACCGCACCTTCGGGATTGGAAAGTTCCACTCCCACCACGACGACCTGGGCTACGAGACATTCCTTCGGGCTGAGGAAATGTGGAGCAACCCGGAGGAGCGCGCGGCGGACTCCTATATCCAGTTCCTTGAGGCGGAGCACCCGGCCTTTGCCTATCTGGAACAGCCCCACGGCGAACGCACAGAAATGTATTACATGCCTCAACTCTGCACCACCACCGCCGAGGCCACGCACGAGGGCTGGGCGGCGGGCGCCGCTTGCCGCGAAGTCACCCGCGATGACGGACGTCCGTGGTTTGGATTCGTGTCCTTTATCGGGCCGCATCCGCCTTGTGCTCCCCCCATCCCGTTCAACCGCCTCTACGATCCCGACCGCATGCCCGCCCCGGTGGGAGGAGTGCTCGCTGAGGATCATGCCGACGAGCATCTTCCTTGGATGAACTACATGATCTGGGCGGAAGACGTCGGCCCCATGCAGGCACGCGCCTTCAAAGCCCGCTACTACGGCGAGATCAGCTTTATTGACGCCTGTCTCGGGCGCATCCTCGACGCGGTCGAAAGCCGTGGCGACGCGGACAATACCCTCATCGCCTTCTTTTCGGACCACGGCGAGCACTGCGGCGACCACCACGCCTGGCAGAAGGAAAGCTTCTTCGACGCCAGCGCACGGATTCCCCTGCTGGTGAGTTGGCCTGCCCGCCTCCCCGCAAACCAGAGGAACACCGCGCTCGCCAGCCTCCAGGATCTCTTCGCCACGGCCACCGCCGCCGCGGGGTGTCCAGAACCGCGCGAGGGCATCGACCTGGCCGCGCTGGCCAGCGGTGGCGGGCCGGCACGCGATTGTTTGGCCGGCGTGTACGGCTTCCCCGGCACGCCGCGTTTCAAAGTCATGATCCGCCGCGGGTACTGGAAGTATATCTTCCTTTCCAAC
Organism: uncultured Verrucomicrobiales bacterium; assembly: GCA_964435495.1. Lineage (GTDB taxonomy): Bacteria > Verrucomicrobiota > Verrucomicrobiia > JADLBR01 > JAIBCM01 > CAYSZK01. The sequence goes on along the minus strand of CAYSZK010000038.1, from coordinate 16,983 downwards.
GGGAATCGCCGCCAGCTCTTCCATCTCGGCCATGATCCGCACGAACGGCACAACCTCGGGGCCACAGAGCCCCGGATCGCGGAGGAGCTTCACGCCCTGGCTGTGGCCGCCGCCAATCGTCCAGGGTCGCAACGCGCCCTCGGCGCGGCCGGCCTTCGCTCCTTCGAGTTTGAAGCCCGTCCGCTCCGCCGGGTTTACCAGTTCGACGCCTCGCAAGGCGTCCAGGGATTTCGTGCCGATGCTTGCCGCCTTTGGCGAGATCCAGCAACAGGCCCGCGGCCAGGCTGAAGACGCCGGCGATCTTGATGATGCGCAAAGCCTGTCCGTGAAATCGCCCGGCAACATGAGACCGTTACTGCCAGGAGATTGCTCCTTCGGCCCCGCGCTCCGGCCCTGCCGCCGGGCCGGGGCCGGTGGGGGTCAAAACCGGAGCCGCGCGATCTTCATTTCGCTTGGGGTCCAAGAAACTGGTCCTTGGCGAAGACGACAGTTCCGGCGCTGTGGTCGTAACGCGGGCCGTTGTTGTATCACATGTTCTCGGCAATCGTCATGAACAATGGGCGGCCGACATTCTCGATTTTTTCAAGGATGGCCAGGTTGAAGTCCAGCAAGTCCTGGTTCATCCGGTGCAGGAGTTCCGGCTCATCGTAAAAAGCCAGCATCAGTTTGGTGAAGCCCATCAGCGTGCGCGGAAACCAGAAAAAGCCCTCGAGCGTGATCCAGATGACGGCATCGCCCTTGTCCTGAAGTTCGAGCCACGGCTTCATCCCCAGGATCGCGTCGCTGTGGCCGGGAAACAGGTTCGGCCGATGTGCCAGATAGTCTTCCATGTTCGAGACGATGCCCTCGGCGCAGCGCTGCTCCGCCTCAATCGTCGCGTCCGTCGTGCTGAACCAATACTGTTTGAATGGATCAAGCCCGAAATACTCGTGAATCTCAAGAACTCCCGCTAGTCCGGCTGGGAGTCCTTCGGCATGCCAGCGCTTGATGGTCATATCCCACCACATGGCCAATTCCCAGCGTGGCAACCGGTCCACAGGCTGGAAGTTCATCACAGCGCGAAATCATTCACCATGGTTAATATTGGTAATACTGATAAGGATGTATCGGTTGTGAAGCGCGTCTGATTCCGGCAGGCAGGCAAAGGATTTCAGAAATGCGCGGGCCAGAATCATGTGCCCGACCGGGCTCGGGTGGATGCGATCCCAGGCGAGGGATATCGGTGGTCGAGCCGCCAATAAATAACAGCTTGGAATGGGATAGAAGATTCATCGTCGGATTTTCTTTTTCTCAAAAAGCTAAAATCATGTGGACAGTGGCTTTTACAAGGCCTTTGTCGCGGGGGCTCTCTCGAAAGATCAGGTTGGTTGTCAACGGCACTCCGTCCAGTTCCAGCGGCTCAACCGCTCCCTCCGTACGCCCGCCCGTCTTTACGTTTTTTTAACGGGAATCCCGCCACTCTTGATTATCGCTCTCCGCCATCCCGGTGCATCGTCCCGGCATGAGCAAAGCACCGCACGCCGCCACCAGCTTCCTCGACGCCGCCACCCTCCGCGCCGCCCTCGCCGAATCGTTCGTACGCCTCGACCCGCGCCGCCAGTTGCGCAACCCCGTGATGCTCGTCGTCTGGATCGGCGCCGCCGCAACCACGGTGTTCACCTTCCAGGCATGGACATGGTTCAACATCCAGATCACGCTCTGGCTCTGGGCCACCCTGCTTTTCGCCAACTTCGCCGAGGCCGCCGCCGAGGGGCGCGGCAAGGCACAGGCCGCCGCCCTGCGCAAGCTCCGCACCGCCACAACCGCCCGCCGACTACTCCGCGGCGGCGCCGAGGAACGCGTCCTCGCCGCCGATCTCCGGCGCGGCGACCGCGTCGTCTGCGAAACCAGCGACACGATCCCCGCCGACGGCGACGTCGTCGAAGGCATCGCCACCGTGGACGAATCCGCCATCACTGGCGAGTCCGCCCCCGTCATCCGCGAGAGCGGCGGCGACCGCAGCGCCGTCACGGGCGGCACCCGCGTGATCAGCGACCGCATCGTGATCGCGGTCACTTCCGAACCCGGTGACTGTTTTCTCGACCGCATGATTTCGATGGTCGAGGCGGCCAAACGCCAGGCAACCCCCAACGAAAAGGCCCTCAACATCCTGCTCATCAGCCTCACCGCGGTCTTTCTGCTCGTCACGTTCACCCTTCCGCCCTTCGTCGCGTTCGGCCTCGCCCAATCCGGTGCTCCCGCATCGGGCAACATCCCGCTGCCCATCCTTGTCGCGCTGCTGGTCTGCCTCATCCCCACCACCATCGGCGCCCTGCTCAGTGCCATTGGGATCAGCGGGATCGACCGGCTCACCCGCCGCAATGTGATGGCGGTCAGCGGGCGCGCCGTCGAGGCCGCGGGCGACATCGACGTGCTGTTGCTCGACAAGACCGGCACCATCACCATGGGCAACCGTCAGGCCGTCGCCTTTCACCCCGCCCCGGGCATCCAACAAGCCGCCCTCTCTGAGGCGGCCCAACTCGCCTCGCTCGCGGACGAAACGCCCGAAGGCCGGTCCATCGTCATTCTCGCCAAGGAGAAACACGGATTGCGCGCACGGGAAGTTGCCGAACCCCACTTGACCGCCGTCCCGTTCACCGCCCAGACCCGGATGAGTGGCATCGAACTGCGCAGCGGCGGCGCTGTTGTCCGCTCCCTCCGCAAGGGCGCCACGGATGCCATCGCAGCCTGGGTCCGCGAACATGGCAATCCGGTCCCACCCGAATGCCTCAACGTGAGCGACCAGATCGCGCGCCGCGGCGGCACACCCCTGCTCGTCGCCGATTCCACAGCGGTCCTTGGTGTTGTCGAACTTAAGGACATCGTCAAGGGCGGCATTCGCGAACGCTTCGCCCAACTCCGCCGCATGGGCATCCGCACCATCATGGTCACCGGCGACAATCCGCAAACCGCCGCCGCGATTGCCGCCGAGGCCGGTGTGGACGATTTCATGGCCGGGGCCAGGCCCGAGGACAAACTCGCCCGAATCCGCGCCGAGCAGGCCGCCGGACACCTCGTCGCCATGACTGGTGATGGGACCAACGACGCCCCTGCCCTTGCCCAGGCCGATGTTGGCGTCGCCATGAACACCGGCACCCAGGCCGCCCGCGAGGCCGGCAACATGGTCGATCTGGACAGCAACCCCACCAAACTCATCGATATCGTCGAGATCGGCAAACAACTCCTGATGACCCGCGGCGCCCTCACCACCTTCAGCCTCGCCAATGATGTCGCCAAGTACTTCGCCATCCTGCCCGCCGTCTTTGTCACCCTCTACGCCGCCCCAGGCGCCCGCAGCCCGCTCGCCACGCTCGACATCATGCGCCTTCATTCGCCCGAGTCCGCCATTCTCAGCGCCGTCATTTTCAATGCCGTCATCATCATCGCACTGATTCCCCTCGCCTTGCGCGGCGTTCACTACCCGCCCATGCCCGCCTCCGCGATGCTGCGCCGGAATCTCCTGATCTACGGCCTCGGCGGTGTGATCGCACCGTTCGCCGGCATCAAAGTCATCGACCTTGCCATCGCCGCCCTCCACCTCGCCTGAACTCGGAAACCAGAACCACTTCCATGGACAACATCCTCAATATTCTAGTCGTCGTAGGAATCCCCATTCTCCTCTCATGGCCCCTCGGGACCTATCTGACCGCCGTCATGCAGCCCGCCGGCAGATTGTCCCGCCCCCATGCGTTCATCGAGGCCCTCTTCGCGCGCCTCGGCGGACGGGAAAACCAAGACGGGAAACGCTACCTCATCGCCATGCTCGTCTTCAATGCCTCCATGTTCGCCGTCTCCACCCTGGTCATGGCCACCCAACCCTGGCACCCGCTCAATCCCGACGGCAAAGGCGCGCTCACGTGGGACCTCATCTTCAACACCGCCTCATCCTTCGTCACCAACACCAATCTCCAGCACTATTCCGGTGAAGCCTCGATGAGCTATTTCACCCAACTGGCCGGTCTCATGTGGCTTCAGTTTGTTTCGGCCGCCACCGGCATCGCCTGTCTCGCCGCCATGGCCCGCGGACTCTCGTGCGAGACGCGATTCGGCAATTTCTTTCTCGATCTCCAACGCGCTACGTTCCTCGTACTGCTTCCGCTCGCCACGGTTGTTGCGATCCTCTACGCCCTCGGAGGCATGCCGATGACGCTCCTGGGCGCGGCGGACGCAACAACACTCGATGGCGCCGTCCAGACCATCGCCCGCGGCCCGGTCGCGGCGTTCGTCGCGATCAAACAGCTCGGCACCAACGGCGGCGGGTTCTTCGGACCGAACAGCACGCACCCGTTCGAGAATCCCACGTTCTTCACCAACCTCATCTCCATCATCGCCATCCTCCAGTTGCCCATGTCGTGCGTTTGGATGTTTGGACGAATCACCCGCCAGATGCGCGACGCCCTGGTCGTCTTTGCCGTGATGCTGGCCATCCTCCTGGTGTCGGCGGGCTGGGCGCTCTGGACGGAGAGCGAACCGACAAGCGCATTCACCCACCTGGCCGTCGAGTCGGGAACCGGCAACCTCGAGGGCAAGGAACTCCGGCTCGGGACGGCGACCGGCCCGCTCTGGTCGGTGATCACCACCTCGACGAGCAACGGCGCCGTCGGATCGATGCACAACAGCCTCAACCCGCTCACCGGCCTCGCCCCGCTCACCGGCATGTGGCTCAACGAAACCTTCGGCGGCGTGGGCGTCGGCATGATCAACATGTTCATCTACCTCTTGGTTGCCGTCTTCCTCGCCGGCATGATGGTCGGGCGCACCCCCGTTTACATGGGTAAGCGCATCGAATCCCGCGAGATGATCCTCACCGCCGTTGTCCTCCTGATGCACCCGCTGCTCATCCTCGGTGGCGCCGCCCTATTCGCCGCCACGCCGTGGGGTGCCGGGACCATCGCCAACGCCGGCCCCCGTGGATTCACCGAAATCCTCTACGAGTTCACCTCCGCGGCAGCCAACAACGGTTCCGGCTACGAGGGCCTATCCGACAGCAACGTGCCTTGGAACGTCGCCACCGGCATCGTGATGCTCGTGGCCCGCTTCGTCCCGATTCTCCTCCCCATCGCCATCGCCGGATCGCTCGCCGCCAAGAGATCCATCGCTGAAACCGCCGGCACGCTCCGCACCGATAGCCCCACGTTCGGATTCATGCTCTTCGGCGTCATTGTCCTCTTCGGCGCGCTCACCTTCCTCCCGGTAGCCGTCCTCGGTCCCATCGCCGAACATCTCATCGTCCACGCCGGCGCATGAACCCATACAAACACACAACCTGCGAATCCCCATGAATACCCTCCTCACTTCCCTCAAACTCACCGTTGCCACGCTCCTCGTGTGCTCGGCCGCCTATCCACTCATAATCCTTGGATTCGCCCAAACTGCCGTCCATGAGACCGCCAACGGCAGCCTCCTCCGGAATCCGCAAGGGATTGTGATCGGAAGCCGGCTCATCGCCCAAAAGTTCACCTCCCCGCGTTATCTCTGGCCCCGTCCCTCGGCCGCGGATTACAACGCTGGCGCTGCCGCCGGCAGCAATCTTGCCCCCTCCAGCCCCAAGCTTGCCGACCGCGCACGCGAATTCGCCGCCGCCCATGGCGCTTCCACCAACCGTCCCCTCCCCGCCGACCTTGCCACGGCCTCCGGCAGCGGGCTCGATCCCCACATCACCGAGAACGCCGCCCGTTTCCAGGCCGCGCGTGTTGCGGCCGCCCGTGGATTGCCCCCGGACGTCGTCACCGCCGAGATCCACAAGCGCGCCTTCGCGCCCGGCGGTCCCATGGCGCCGGTCCGGGTTGTCAATGTTTTGGAAGTGAATCTCGCGCTGGACACGTTATCGTCGGGCCGGTGAACGCCAATCCCCCGCGCTCTCCCGAGGAGTACCTTGAGATCGCGACCGCCGAGACGGCGCAGGCCCGCCGCGCGCCGTTGCGCATCTACCTCGGCATGTGCCCCGGCGTGGGCAAGACCTACACCATGCTGGAAGACGCGCGCCGGCTTCACGCCGAAGGAACCGCCGTTCTTGCGGGCATCATCGAAACTCACGGGCGCGTCGAGACCGGGTCGCTGCTCACCGGCATTCCCCAGCTCCCGCGCTTGGAAATCCCGTATCGTGGCGCCGTCCTTCACGAGTTCGACCTCGACGCGGCCCTCCAGCTTCGGCCGCCGCTCATCCTCGTTGATGAACTCGCCCACTCCAACGCCCCCGGCGTGCGCCACCCCAAACGCTGGCAGGATGTTCACGAACTGCTGGATGCGGGCATCCCCGTCTGGACCACCGTCAACATCCAGCACGTTGAAAGCCTGCACGACGCCGTCGCGGGCATCACCGGCGTCCGTGTCCCGGAATCCGTCCCCGACTCCTTCTTCGATGAAGCCGCGGAAATCCGGCTGGTGGATCTCACCCCCGACCAACTCCGCGACCGCCTTGAGGCCGGCAAGGTTTATCTGGGCGAGCGCGCCGCGCTCGCCGCCAATCACTTCTTCCGCGAAGGAAACCTCTCGGCCCTCCGCGAGATGGCGCTTCGGTTTACCGCCGGCAAGGCCGACCGCGACAAGCGGCGCTACATGCGCCGCCACTTCATCGAGGGACCGTGGCGCGCGGGTGAACGCCTCATGGTCGCCGTTGGATCCAGTCCCCATTCCGCCCGCCTCGTTCGTATCACCCGCCGGCTTGCCGGAGACGCCGATGCAACGTGGATCGCGGTCCATGTCGACACCGGCGCGCCCGAAGATGAACCAGCCAAGGAGCGGCTTGCCGCCAATCTCGCCCTCGCGCGTGCGCTCGGCGGCGAGGTGGTGTCCTTCACGGCGGAGGATACCATCCGCGGGCTGCTCGCCGTCGCCCGGCGCGAGAACGTCTCCCAGATCGTCGCCGGGAAAGGCCTCGGCGCACCCTGGTTCTCCCGCCTCCTGGGACACGACATTTCCAGGCGGCTTGTCGCCGAAAGTGGCGACATCGACGTGCATCTGGTTCATCCGGACCTGGACCGCGGGTTGGCCGCCCCACGGACGCCGGTCCCTCGTTTGCGGATGCCCACAAAAACGCTCGTTCTGGTTCCCTGCATCCTCGCCATCTCCACGCTTGCCGGGGTGCTCCTGGAGCCGGCCATCGGATACCGCGGCGTCGCGATGATCTACCTCCTCGCCTCGGCCTTGGCGGGCCTGATCCTCGCGCCGTGGGCCTCCGTCACCCTGGCCGTCATCGGCTGCCTGGCATGGAACTTCTTTTTCACCACGCCCCGCCTCTCCTTCACCATGGTGGAAACCGGCGATGCCCTTTTCATGGCCGCGACACTCGTCGTCGCCGCCATTGTAGCATCGCTCACCTCCCGCCTGCGCCGCCGCGAAACGGCCAGCCACGAAAGGGAGGAGCGCGCCCGCGCCCTTTACCAACTGACCCGGGTCACGTCCGCCACCACGAGCCTCGCCCAAGGCGCCCGCCTGGCACTCCGCCAGGTTGAAACCGTCTTCCATTGCCCAGGTGCGCTTTTGGTTGGCGATGGCGCCGCCGGCCTGAGAACAGAGGCCGGACGCGCCCCCGATCCGTCCGAACTGGCGGTCTGCCAATGGTCTTTCGCCCACCAGCAACCCGCGGGACGCCACACGGGCACCCTCCCCAGCTCCGCTGTCCTCGCTTTCCCTCTCGCCGTCAACGGAAAACCAGCCGGCGTCCTCGCGGTATGGCCCTCCGACGCCTCACTGGCCTCCCCCATCCAGCGCGATCTGCTTGAAACGTTCGCAACCCACTTCTGCGTGCTCCTCGAGCGTGAAGCCCATCTCGACGACCTGCGCGCCGCCGGTTTCGCCGAGGAATCCCGCCGCCTCCAACGCGCGCTTCTCGACCACGTCTCCCACGAAATCAAAACGCCTGTCGCCGTGATCCACGCCGCGGCCGCCCATCTCAGGGCCGGTTCCCCGGACCCGCGAGCCGCTCCGTTGATTGCCGAAATCTCCCAGGCCGCCGCCCGCCTGAATCGCGTCTTCAACCAGTTGGTCACACTCTCCCGTGCCGAGGCCGGTTTGATCCAGCCTTCGCTCCAATGGTGCGACGCCACCGACCTTCTCCATGAGGTCGCCGAAACCGTCAACGACCCGCGGATGGCCGTCAGCGGCGCCACTTTCTCGTTCAATTCCGACCCTGCACTGCTGCATACCGCGCTTACAAACCTCGTCTCCAACGGCCTCGAAAACTCCGAACCCACGAACCGCGTGGATCTCCAGGCCGCGGAAACCGCGGACGGCATCCGTTTCACGGTCACCAGCCATGGCGCCCCGATCCCGGAAGCGGACAGGGAACGGATCTTCGAGCGCTTCGCCCGCGGCTCGACCAGCCCGGGCGGCCTCGGCCTGGGTCTGCCGATCGCACGTTGCTTTGTCGAAGCGCTGGGTGGCAACCTCGCACTGGACCGTTCCGATGAAGGCGCCACCGTCTTTTCCGTTTCGCTGCCACGGCAACAACCCCCTCCGGCGCCCAAATGAGACCACGCACCAAAATCCTCGTCGTGGACGATGAACCCCAAATCCAGCGCCTTCTCCGGGCAACCTTGGAGTCTTGCGACTGGTCCGTCCACGACGCCGGGACCGGGCGCCAGGGACTTTCCGAGGCGGCATTCCTGAAACCGGACTGCATCGTGCTGGATCTCGGCCTGCCCGACTTGCCCGGTCTGGACGTTCTGCGGCGGCTGCGCGAATGGAGTCAGGCGCCCGTGCTCGTGCTTACGGTGCGTGACGATCCCGCCGACAAGGTCGCGGCCCTCGACGCGGGTGCCGATGATTACGTCACCAAGCCGTTCGATGCAGCCGAACTCACCGCCCGCTGCCGCGCCATCATGCGGCGCCGTTCCATGCGGGAAGACCAGCCGCTTTTCCAATGCGGCCTGCTCATCGTTGATTTTCCCGCGCGCACCGTGCGCGTCGGCGGCAAACCCGTGGACCTGACCGCCACCGAATTCGCGTTGCTCCGCCTCCTGGCGTTGAACGCGGGCAAGGTCCTCACCCACGGCCACATCCTGCGCGAAGTATGGGGTCCAAAGGCCGAGGAACACCGCCATTACCTTCGCGTGTACATCGCCGCCCTGCGCCGAAAACTCGGCCCGGCCCTCGCCATCAAGACCGAAACGGGCATCGGCTACCGGCTGATGCCACCGTGATGAGAATCGTGGTACGGAGGATGCCGCCCGCCCAAGCGGATCACAGCTCTGCGATGGATGCGGCCAGGCGGAGCCCGGGGATCCGGCGGAAATGCGTGTCCAACGTCAGCACCGTGGCGTTCAAGCGCAGGGCGCAGACCGCGATGACCGCGTCCGGCAAGGGCAGAACATGCCCCCTTCGATCCAAATCCCATAGCAGGCGCTCGGCGGCGTCCCACACCCGGTTGTCCGTCGGAACGCATAGCATGCGGTCCCAAAACGCCCGGAACTTGGCCAGTACGCGGGCGTCCCGAATCCCGCTCCCAACCTCGCACCGCACCATGCCGCATGTTGCCAGATCGCGATCCGCCGCAGTGAAGGCCAGCATCTTGAGCGGATCCCTCCCCTCACGGGCCATCCGGATGTAGAAACTGCTATCGGCCAGGACCGGATTTTTTGACGCCATACGCGCTCGGATTTTCGGCAACACGGAACGCCGCAAGGTCGTAATCGGGATCGAACACGCCGGCCAATTCCTTGGACGACATGCCCAGCCCCTCCTCGGCGAGCCGGACCAACTCCCCCTTTCGAACCACCTCCCTGAGCGCCAAATCGACTGCCGCCGTCCTCGTTTTCGCGCCCAAGGCGGCCATGGCCCTCGTCAACAATTTGTCGTCAACATCCATGGTGACTTTCATGAACACAACGTGCAGTATTACATACGTCCGTCAACTGTGTTGAGGTGCCTGTTTATTCCGTGTCTCAATACGGCATTCACGTCATGAAATGACCGGAGGAGCCTTTGAACGCAGGGCGGTCCGGACCATCACGAACTCGCTCACGTTCTCCAGCGTCAGGACCCCCACGAGCGTCCCGCCACGAAGCACCGGCGCCGACATCACACCCTTCTCCCGTAATCGCGGGAACGCTTGTTCCAGCGATTCCCCCTTGCCAACCGGCGTGACCTCCCTGTTCATCGCTTCCCCAACCGCCCACGAACGCCCATGCTGGGACAGCGCCCGCACCAGGTCCGCCCGCGTCAGCATTCCAATAACGCGCCCATCCTCGACCACCGGAAAGTCGTGCTGCGCCCCCGCCAACAACTCCCGAACCGCCAATCCCAGGCTGTCCTAGGCATCCAGGGCGCGGAACCGCGTCATCATCGCGTCCGCAACCCGCATCCCCCGGATCACCGATGACGTCGCCACCATGTCCGCCTCCGCCTGCGCCCAAAGGAAGACGAAGATGGCAATGAACGGAAGCATGGGCTGTCCGCCAAACAAGCCGATCAGGCAAAACAGTGACCCCCATATTTCACGCCAACCGGGCTGTCGTCAGTCGTCCGGTGGGAGCGGGTCGCCGTCAAGGATCGGCGGGCGGTGTGGCCGCGACGAGGCGCAGGAAGAGGCGGGGTTCGTTCGAGGGGACGCGGCAGACGAGGATGGCGCGGGTTCCAGAGGTCACCCATTCGATGCGCAAGTCATCAAGGGGAGCCCATCGATTCAAATCGGCGGAGGTTTCTGCCGAGATGCGCAAATCCTCGGGCGGTGGCGCGAAGGGAAAGCGGAACTCGCCGGCATCGTATTCGAAGGCGAGGGCAGGCGGTGGCCCCTGCCCGGCGGGATCGCGGGTGAGGTAATCCCAGGCGTTGGCGGCGCCATTCCCATCGTGATCTTCCCACAGGCCGGTGTTTGGTTCCGAGGCGCGGCCGCCGGCGAAACGGAGGTCGCGCCAGAGCGGGTAGCCGAGGTTGACGAGATCGATGGCGGAGGCTTCGACGATGGCGGCCGGCGCGTCCCAGAGCGGGATGCCGAGGAGGCGGATTCCCGCGGTCGTCGCTTCCCACGCTTCGGGCGGCAACCGGAAAACAATCCCTTCGATGAGGTCCACATAGAGCGGATCCGAAAACCCGGCGGCCGCGATTTCGACCTCGGTCGCCCGCCGTGAGGTGGATTCGTCGGGTGCGGCATTGCCGAACCACAAGAGCACGACGGGCGGTCCAGCGGCGCCACGGCGGTAGCCTTGGGCGGAAAGCTCAGGGGTTGCCGATGTGGCCGTGATCGCCGCATCGGGGACCACGCCCTCGCCGAGCAGGCTGGCGGTATGCTGATAGGCCGCATACGAAGGTTTGGCGTATTCGACCGTCTTCTGCAGGTTGCTTTTCAGCATGCCCTTCGTGTTGAGCGCGGAAGGGTAGGCAAGGTCCACTGCGCAGAAGATGCTGGTGGGGATGGCGTGGAACCGGTCGGAGACCATCCGCCGCACGACCCACTTCGCCTGCGAGAGCTCGGTCCATGGGCGGTTGCCGGTGTAGCCGTAGCTGGTCGCGGTCGAAGGCATCCCGCATTCGCCCTGGAGGATGTCGGCGGCCGGGTTGAAGGCTTGGACGACCGACCGGAGAGAAAGCGCCGTCGAGATCATCGCCTCGGGACGGACGTTGTAGGGGTGATAACTGACCTGGTTGACGAGCCCGGCGTTGGCGGCGCCGAGGGCGCCGAGCATGTCGGTGGTGTAACCGACGATATTCATGTGGGCCAGCGCGCCCATCACCATCCGCGCGCCTGGCTGATGCGTCCGCACCACTTGCGCGGTGCGCTGGTAAAATGCCGCGTAGTTGGATGCCGGGATCCCACGGTAGTTGGGTTCGTTCCAGACCTCCCAGCGATGCACGCGGTCACGGAAATGCCGGACGAGTGCCGCGACCCAGGCATCCCAGGCATCGAGCGCATCGCCCTGCGGCAGCGGGCTGTCGGACGAACTCTTTCCACCGTCCGGGTAGGCGGGATTTCCATACACGAGGTTCATCCACGGCCGCACGCCTTGGGCGAGCATGTCGTCCACGATGGCGTCGAGCCATACAAAGTCGTAAACGCCGTTTGCGGCGGGTTCGCACCGCGCCCACCCGGACTGAATCCGTGCGTGCTTGGCGCCGAGCGGGCCGAGGAATTCCTTCCAGTTGTCGTAGATGCTGAACCCGCGGTCGAGGGTCTCGGCGCCGATCCCCCAGTCGGAAGTGGTGACCTCCGACGCCGGGATTCGCCGAATCTTTCCAACCGCCGTCATCGGCGCAATCGTGAAGGCCGCCGCGGCTTCGGCGCCCGTCTGGCCGCCCGCCACCCCCACCGCCCGCACCGTCGTCGAGGTGGTGAGCGCGGGCGCCGCATCAAGCGGGGCACCAGCGGTCGCCGGGTCCGAACCGTCAATCGTGATGCGAACCCCCTCCGCCCACGCCGGAAGCGCGACAGCCGGGCGCACCATCCCGGGATAAAGCCCGCCCGCAGGACTCAGAACCGGCGCCGAAAGCGCGGGCGCGGGCAGGGGGAACAGCATCTCGCCGGGCGCCCGGCGTCCCGAGGAAAGCCGCACATGGGCGAGCAGGGCGTCAATCCCCTGTTCGCTTCCGCTCCCGTTATACGAACTCCCCAGCGCGATGCCGGCCGTGCTGTCGAAGAGCGACGTGACCGTGTGCGCCTTCTGCGAGCGGACCGGCGGAAGGTCGTCGGTGAGGTTCTTCACCGTGAACGTGATCCCCGCCTCCGAGGAATCCGCGAGGTTCCCATCCACCGCGACAAAGTAATCCTTGCCGGCCTCGAGCACGAGGCCCGAGCCAATGGCATCCTGACTCGCGCCCGTGGCACTCAGGTGGAGCTCGATCTCTCCGCCCGCATCCAAAAGAACCGCCCAGCTCCGCTGCGACGCCGGCGTCGCCGAGGCAAATTGCGAAACGAGATGGTTCGCGTTGCCCGCAAACGCGCGCGGCCTCAAAAACAGCTCGACCGTGAACTCCCTGTCAAACCGCAGCGCCGGATCATCGGGTCCTGTCAGCGGACGCAGCACCGCCTGGGTCACCGATGCGGCATGGCCGACAACCGACCCGTCGGCCAGCCCGGCGGGAAATGCGCTCGACGGCGTGATCGCGGACCGCTCAACACGCTCCACCCCACCGGCATTCGCAGTGAGATGCAATCCGCGCGGCCCGATGTCGGTCAGCCACTCGTCTCCCTGCAGCGGCCAATAGGCGATCATCTCCGCGGCGCCGACCCTCATGGCCGGCAGCAGAAGCGCCAGACAACCGCAAACCGCCGCGAAATTCAGCCGAACCTCACGCACGGGACCGATGTCCCACCGCCACCAACCCGGCTCCCAAAACCAGCAAGGCAACCGCCGACGGCTCGGGGATCGCCAGGACTTCCGCGTACGTGTTCGCGATCCGGATCTCGTCGTAAAGGTGCGTGCCGTTGTTGGCCGCATTGGCAAGAACGCCCCACTGGTCGAAGGCTGTCATCGAAATGTCGCGCGATACAACGGTTTGTCCCGTTGAGAAGGCGGTGGCCTCATTCGTGCTTGTCGGATTGGCGACCAGGGTGAAAACCTCGTCCCCGGAAGCATGGAAGGTCACACGCCCGACGAGCAGTTGGGTCGTATTCGTCGGAAGGTCCGTGCCTCCCACCCAATCTGTGGAAGTCGAGTTGAGGGCATTACTGTAAAGTCGAATCTGATCCTGGCTGCGGTCAACGAAAACAGCCCCCTTGTCCCGCATGTCCGGGCCGTCCGCCACGCCGGATATCACGAACTGGTCAACATTCGGAGTCTGATAGAGGAAGCTGAACGATTGGGCGCGAAATATGCGTGGGGCGGAGGCAGTTCCGCATTTGCCCGCCGGGGAAGGCCGTCCGCCGCGCGGGTTGGCGGCATGGATGCGGCGGCATCACCCGGACGCTGTCCTCATGCACAACGATTTGCGGGGCGAGCGGGCGATGCGCGGCATCCCGTGCGCGTTTCTCCGCTGCCCGCCCGGCGATCCCACCGCCCGCGGGATTGTGTACGACCATCGGACCATCGGCGCCGTCGCTGTCGAACACCTCCTGAGCCTCATCCTTTTCCACCAGACCGGACTGCCGTCCGTCCCGCGCGAGATTCAGATCGCCGGAACATGGACCGAAGGGTCGCCGCACACTTCCGACCGTGCCCGCATGGCAGCCCGGCCTTGTCGTCCCGCCTGAATACCGCGGGGAGTCAGGTGCGCCAGCAGGTGTTCGCGCAGGCGGCGCTGGCGGGATAGGGCGGTCGAGGAATATTTCCCCCACCGCGCCCAGATCGCCTCCGAAGCGTTCCGCGGCGGCGCAAGACAAAGGAGGAGGGGTTGCAAACGGGCGGTGGCGTGGAAGGGTGGCGGCGATGGCGGCAAAATCAGCGCAGCGCAACCGTCTGGCGGAGGAGAAGAGCCCGTACCTTCTCCAGCACGCGGGGAATCCCGTGGACTGGTATCCGTGGGGGGAGGAGGCGTTTGCGAAGGCGGCGCGGGAGGGCAAACCGGTATTCCTGAGCATCGGGTATTCGACGTGCCACTGGTGCCATGTGATGGAGCGGGAATCGTTCGAGAGCGAGGCGGTGGCGGCGGTGTTGAACGCGCATTTTGTGAGCATCAAGGTGGACCGGGAAGAGCGGCCCGACCTTGACAAGATTTACATGACGGCGGTGCAGGCGATGGGCCTGGGCGGGGGATGGCCGCTGTCGGCGTGGCTGACGCCGGACCGGCGGCCTTTTTACGGGGGCACCTATTTTCCGCCGGAGAGCCGGCACGGGCGGATGGGTTTCCGGGAGGTGCTGCTGCGGATTCACGATCTGTGGACCAGGGACCGGGAACGGTTGGAGCGGTCGGCGGGGGAGTTGACCGAACAGCTGCGGGTCCTGGCGAAAGCCGAGCCGGACGCGGGGGCGGTGTTGTCGGAGGAGTTGGTGGAGCAGGGGGCGCACGCGTTGGCGGCGGAGTATGATCCCCAGCACGGCGGGTTTGGCGGGGCGCCGAAGTTTCCGCGCCCGGTGGCGCTGGATTTCCTGATGCGCCATGCGAAGCGGGCGGGGGACGGGCGGGCGGCGGCGATGGTGGCGCACACGTTGCGGGCGATGGCGGCGGGGGGGATGTACGACCAGTTGGGCGGCGGGTTTTCGCGGTATTCGGTGGATGCGCGGTGGTTGGTGCCGCATTTTGAGAAGATGCTCTACGACAACGCGCAGCTTGTTCACGCGTATCTGGACGGGTTGCAGGCGATGCGGGACCCGGCGCCGGTGTTTGAGGGATTGCGGAAGGATGCGGACAACGCGGAGGCGGCGGCGCGCTTTGAAACGGTCGTGCGGGAAACGCTGGAGTATGTGCTGCGGGACATGGCGTCACCGGAGGGGGCGTTCTTTTCGGCGGAGGACGCGGACAGCGAGGGGCGGGAGGGCGCGTTTTACGTGTGGTCGCCGGAGCAACTGCGGGAGGCGCTGGGGGAGGAGGAGGCGCGGTTTGCGGCGCGGCTTCTGGGTGTGTCGAAGGAGGGGAATTTTGAGGATCACAGCGCGGCGGGGGCGCAGCCGCCGTCCCAGAATGTTGTGAGCCTGGCGATGGACCCGGCGGCGGCGGCGGGGCTCGCGGGTTTGCCGGAGGCCGGGGCTGGGGAGAGGTGGGCGCGTGTGCGGCGGGCGCTGTTCGAGGCGCGGGGGAAGCGGGTGCGCCCGCAGCGGGACGACAAAGTGCTGACGTCGTGGAACGGGTTGATGATAGGGGCGATGGCGCGGGCGGGGGCAGTGTTGGGGGAGGCGCGGTTCGTGGAAGCGGCGCGGCGGGCGGCGGCGTTTTTAAAGGAGGCGCAGTGGGACGCGGCCTCCGGCGTGCTTCGCCACAGCTGGCGGGCGGGGCGGAGTGATCCGACGAGTTTGGTGGATGATTACTCGTGCCTTGGGCTCGGGCTGGTGTGGCTGGCGCGGGCGTCGGGGGAGGGAGCGTGGCTGGCGTGGGCGGGGGAGCTTGCGGAGGCGATGGTGCGGCGGTTCGGGGACGCGGAGGAGGGGGGATTTTTCATGTCGGCGGAGGACGGGGACAAGGGTTTGTTGTTCCGGGTCAAAGAGGATTACGACGGGGCGGAGCCGTCGGGCAACGCGACGGCGGCGCGGCTGCTGCTGGAGTTGGGCGAGTTATTGGAGCGCCGGGAATGGATTGAGACGGCGGTGAAGGCGCTGCGCCTGTTTGAGGCGCGGCTGCGGCGGCTGCCGCACGCGGTGCCGGCGTTGCTGGCGGCGCTGGACTTCCATCTCGGCGGCAAGACGCGCGTTGCGATTGCGGCGGGGCCGGACGGGGAGGGCGGGCGCCGGCTGGCGGCGGCGGTGGAGCACGGGTATCACCCGTCGGTGCTGGTGGTGTGGGCGGGGCGGGACGCGCCGACAGAATTCCTGCGGGGACTGGGTCCCGTGGACGGAAAAGCGGCGGCGTACCTGTGCCGTGGAACCGTGTGCGATCTGCCGGTGTGCGGCGCGGAGTTGTTGGCGCGGAAACTGGAGGGGTGATGGGAGCGGGCGCCAAGGACGCGCGTGTGGCGGGATTGTTGGCGGGCGCGGAAACGATGCCGCATTTGGACCCGCATTACGCGGCGTTCTTTGTGCGGTTTGACGAGGGGCGGTTTTTCGAGGCGCACGAGGTTTTGGAGGCTCTGTGGCTCCGGACGCGCGGGGGGGACCATTTTTTTTACAAGGGCCTGATCCAGATGGCCGGGGCGTTCGTGCACGTGGGCCGCGGGCGCCGGGGTCCGGCCCGGGCGCTATTGGGTCTTGCCTTGAAGAACCTGCGTCCCTTTCGTCCGGCGCACCTGGGGCTCGACGTGGGGGGGGTGGTTGCGCTTTGCGAGGAATGGCGGGCGGGGCTTGAGCGGGCGGCGGGGGAAGGGCGCGCGGGTCTGGCGGGCGGGCCGGCCCCGGCGGTTATGGGGCTGCTCCAAGGGGCGGGGAAGCCTTGAACCGGCGGGATCAAGCCTAGCAGCCTGTCGGACTTACCCCGCGAGCGGCG
>CAYSZK010000037.1:0-31323 GCA_964435495.1 uncultured Verrucomicrobiales bacterium | reverse complement strand
CCGCCGCCGCGAGGTCCGCCGCCACCGCCCCAGCCTCCTCCGCCGCCGCCACCACCGCCTCCGCGGTGGCCGCCTCCCTCGGGCCGGGCTTCGCGGGGCCGCGCTTCGTTTACGGTGAGGTTGCGACCGTCAAGGTCGGCGCCGTTCAGGCGGTTGATGGCCTCGGTTGCGGCTTCGTCAGTCGCCATTTCGACGAATGCGAAGCCCCGGCTGCGGCCGGTGACCCGGTCCAGGATCAACTGGACCGATGTGACTTCCCCCGCCTGGCCGAAGTGTTCCCGAACGCTATCCTCCGTTGACTTGAACGACAGGTTCCCAACGTAGAGTTTCTTGCCCATACTTGCCTCTGCTCCTCTTGCTTCTCTTCTTGCTTCCGCTTGGTTTTCAACGCACCGCCTGGCCGGTCCGCCTTCTCCGCCGCCTCCCGTGGGCGCGGGCACACTCCATGCCGCGGACGGAATTGGTGGGGAATTCTCTCGGTTGACGATGACTTGGCCTTTTCTGGGCTGGGTTGGAGAGGGTGGCAAGGGAAAAATGGGGGGGGGAGCGGGCGGGGCGGCGGATTCCCTTGGCGCAGCGCGGTTGGCGGCTACCGTTGCGGATGGCACAAAATAGCCTGTCTCCCGCGGGGCCGCTGCTCGGCGCGCACACGTCCATCGCCGGGGGCGCGTCGAAAGCGATTGACCGCGCCCTGGCGGTGGGATGCGCGGCGATGCAGATTTTTGTGAAGAGCAACCGGCAATGGTCGGCGCCGCCGCTGCCGAAGGAGGAGGCGCGCGCGTTTCGGGAGCATCCGCGGCGCGGGGAGCTGGGGGCGGTGTTTGCGCACAACAGCTACCTGATCAATCCCGCCGCGCCGGACCGCGGGATTCGGGCGAAATCGGTGAAGGCGCTGATCGACGAGGTGGGCCGGGCGTCGGCGCTTGGATTGCCGTGGATCGTCCTGCATCCGGGGGCGCATTTGGGGACGGGTTTGGAGAAGGGGATCGCGGTGATTGTGGAGTCGCTGGACGCGGTGACGGCGGCGACCAGGGGTTCGGGGGTGAGGCTGGCGTTGGAGACGACGGCGGGGCAGGGGACCACGATCGGGGACCGGTTTGAGCATTTGGGGGCGATTTTGGACCGGGTGAAACGTCTGGACCGGTACTGCGTGTGCGTGGACACGGCCCATTTGGTGGCGGCGGGGTACGAGATCGCGAGCGAGGCGGGCTACCGGAAGACCTTTCGCGAGTTCGACCGGTGGATCGGATTGGAGCGGCTTGCGGCGTTCCACCTGAACGACTCGAAGGCGCCCCTGGGCTCGCGGAAGGACCGGCACGAGCACATTGGGAAGGGGCATGTGGGTTTGGAGGCGTTCCGGCGGATTGTCAATGACGGGCGGTTTCGGAAGGTGCCGATGGTGCTGGAGACGCCGAAGGGCGTGGAGATGCGGGAGGACCGGATGAATCTGGCGGTGCTGCGGGGCTTGATGGCGTGAGGGAGGCCTGGGGCGGCGGCCGGGCGGCGGCATGTCGCGGGGCGGGCGGGCGGGATGAGTATTAGAAATCCTTTCGTGCGCTCTTGTCCGCTAATACTTTGCGTGCGGCTTTGACAGCGGGGGCGCGGGCCTCTAGGGAGTTTCAGAAGCAACTGAAATTTCAGAAACACCATGAACTTCATTCTCCGGCTTTTCACGACCTCGTTGGGCAAGAAATTCATCATGGGGGCCACCGGGGCGGCGTTGTTCGCGTTCGTGATCATTCACATGGTGGGGAATCTCCAGATTTTTCTGGGGCGGGAGACGCTCAACGTGTACGCGAAGCTGTTGAAGGCCAGCCCGGAGTTGCTGTGGGGCTTCCGGATCGGTTTGCTCGCGATGGCGGTGGCGCACGTCGTGGTGGCGCTCAACCTGGCGTGGGAGAACCGGAGGGCGCGCGCGGCGGGGTACCGCGAGAAGAGGCCGTTGACGGCGACGCTGGCGTCCCGGACGATGGCGGTGAGCGGGATATTGGTCGCGTCGTTCATCGTGTTCCACATCCTGCATTTCACGGTGATGTCGGTGTTTGACTACACGCACCATCTGGAGGCGTGGGAGGGGCATCACGACGTTTTCGGGATGGTGGTGGAAGGGTTCAAGGTCCCGTGGGTGAGCGCGGTGTACATTGTTTCCGTGGGGTTGCTTTCGGTCCACCTGGCGCACGGGGCGCAGTCGATTTTCCATTCGCTGGGGCTGATCAATCCCGGGTACGAACCGTTGGTGCAGTTGGGGGGGCGGTTGTTTGCGGTGGTGGTTTTTCTGGGGATGGGCGCGGTGCCGGCGGCGGTGCTGCTGGGGCTGGTGAAGGCGGGCTGACGGATTTTTGGAGAAAAGCGGCATGAAACTCGAATCAAACGCACCGTCCGGGCCGGTGGCCCGGAAGTGGGACAAGTACCGGGCGGAGATGAAGCTGGTGAATCCGGCGAACAAACGGAAGTACGAAGTGCTCGTGGTGGGGTCGGGCCTCGCCGGGGCCTCGGCGGCGGCGACGCTGGCCGAGCTTGGCTACAAGGTGAAGTGCTTCTGTTTCCAGGACAGCCCGCGGCGCGCGCACTCCATCGCGGCGCAGGGCGGCATCAACGCGGCCAAGAATTACCAGAACGACGGGGACAGCATCCACCGCCTGTTTTACGACACGATCAAGGGGGGCGACTTCCGGGCGCGGGAGGCGAACGTGTACCGGCTGGCGCAGGTGAGCGTGAACATCATCGACCAGTGCGTCGCGCAGGGCGTGCCGTTCGCGCGCGAATACGGCGGCTTGCTGGCGAACCGTTCCTTCGGGGGCGCCCAAGTGTCGCGCACATTTTACGCCCGCGGGCAGACCGGGCAGCAGTTGTTGCTGGGGGCCTACCAGGCGTTGGAGCGGCAGGTCGGTTTGGGCGCGGTCAAGATGGTTCCGCGGTCGGAGATGCTGGACCTTGTGGTGGTGGACGGGCAGGCGAAGGGGATTGTGACCCGCGACCTGGCGACCGGGAAAGTGGAGGCCCACGCGGGGGACGCGGTGGTGCTGGGGACGGGCGGCTACGGCAACGTGTACAATCTGTCCACCTACGCCCGAGGGTCCAACACCACGGCCATCTGGCGGGCGCACAAGCGGGGGGCGGCGTTTGCGAATCCCTGCTACACGCAGATTCATCCGACCTGCATCCCGGTGTCGGGCGAATACCAGTCGAAGCTGACCCTGATGTCCGAGTCGTTGCGCAACGACGGGCGCGTGTGGGTGCCGAAGAAGAAGGAGGATTGCGGCAAGGACCCGCGGCGTATCGCGGAGGAGGACCGCGACTATTACCTGGAACGGAAGTATCCGAGCTTTGGCAACCTGGCGCCGCGCGACATTTCGTCGCGTTCGGCGAAGGAAGTGTGCGACGAGGGGCGCGGCGTGGGGCCGTCGGGCCTGGGGGTGTACCTGGACTTTTCGGAGGCGATCCAGCGTCTGGGGCGCAAGGTGGTGGAGGAGCGCTACGGCAACCTGTTCGACATTTACAAGGAGATCACGGGCGAGAACGCCTACGACGTGCCGATGCGGATTTATCCGGCGATCCATTACACCATGGGCGGGCTGTGGGTGGACTACAACCTGATGAGCAACCTGCCGGGCCTGTTTGTGATCGGGGAGGCGAACTTTTCCGATCATGGCGCCAACCGGCTGGGCGCGAGCGCGCTCATGCAGGGGCTTGCGGACGGGTATTTTGTGCTGCCCTACACCATCGGCAACTATCTGGCGTCGCAAAAGCCGGGCAGCCGCCCGGCGGCGGACCGGGCGGAGTTCAAGGACGCGGTGCGGGGGGTGGAGGAGATGGGGGCCAGGCTGCTTTCGATCCGGGGCAAGAAGACCGCCTACGCAATCCACAAGGAACTTGGCAGGATCATGTGGGAATACTGCGGCATGGCGCGCACGAAGGCGGGGTTGGAGAAGGCGCTGCAATTGATCCCGGCGTTGCGGGCGGAGTTTTGGGCCACGGTGAACGTGCCGGGCAGCGGCGACACGCTGAACCAGGCGCTGGAGCGCGCGGGGCGCGTGGCGGATTTCCTGGAGCTGGGCGAGCTGCTGGCGCGGGACGCGCTGATGCGCGAGGAATCCTGCGGCGGCCATTTCCGGAGCGAGCACCAGTATGAGGATGGGGAGGCGAAACGGGACGACACGAATTTCGCGTTTGTGGGCGCGTGGGAGTTCAAGGGGATGAACGGGGCCGGCAAGTGGGACCTGCACAAGGAACCGCTGGCGTACGAGGAAGTGAAGATGACCACACGGAGTTACAAGTGATGAACGTCAAGCTGAAAGTCTGGCGCCAGGCCGGAGCCGGGGCGCGCGGGGCCTTCGAAGAGTACGAAGCGCGCAATGTGAATCCGGACATGTCCTTTCTTGAGATGCTGGACGAGGTGAACGAGGACCTGATCAACGCGGGCCGTGAGCCGATCGCGTTCGATCACGATTGCCGGGAAGGCATCTGCGGCATGTGCTCCTGCGTGATCAACGGGGAGCCCCATGGTCCGGAGTACAAAGTGGCGACTTGCCAGACGTACATGCGCAGCTTCCGGGACGGCGACACGATCACGGTGGAGCCCTTCCGGGCGAACGCCTTCCCGGTGATGCGGGACCTGGTGGTGGACCGCGGGGCGTTTGACCGGATCATCCAGGCGGGCGGATACATTTCGGTGTCCACGGGTTCGGCGCCGGACGCCAACGCGTTGCCGGTGTCCAAGGAGATCGCGGACCTTTCGATGGATGCGGCGCAGTGCATTGGGTGCGGGGCGTGCGTGGCGGCGTGCAAGAACGCGTCGGCGATGTTGTTCGTGGCGGCAAAGGTTTCCCACCTGAATCTTCTGCCCCAGGGTCTGCCGGAAAAGGACCGGCGGGTGCTGGCGATGGTGGATGCGATGGACGCGGAAGGGTTTGGGGCGTGTTCGAACACCTACGCCTGCGAGGCGGCCTGTCCCAAGGGCATCAGCGTCCAGTTCATTGCCAAAATGAACCGCGACTACGCGCTGGCGGTGCTCCGCAACAAACCGGAAGCGGCCTCCGCGCACCACGGGTAGGGCGGGACGGCGTGATCGCCGTTTCGTGGGGGCGCCGGCTGTTCGCTTGCGGCCTCGCGTTCCCAGCCGGGATTTGGAAGCGGCGGGGTCCGTTGCTCCGTCCGCGGCTTCCGTCGGCGCAGGCGGTTCCCGGCCCCTTTCTCCATTCCCGCTCCATTCCCGCGGCGGTCTCAAACCGCCGCCACAGAATTCCTTGGGTGCGGGCCCGGCCCCCTGCGAGGTCAGAAGGACGAAGAGACCTTGTTGTGGAGGACGCGGTCCACGAGGCGGGCGAGTTCCTCGACCTGAAACGGTTTTTTGAGGGCGCCCTTGAAGCCGAACCGCTGGAACTGGGAGATGACAGGGTTGTCGGCGTAGCCGCTTGCGGCGATGGCTTTGAGGGCCGGTTCCTCGGCGAGGAGATCGTGGATGACTTCTTCGCCTCCGCGGCCGCCGGGGATGGTAAGGTCGAGAATCAGGAGGTCGAACGGATGGCCGGCGGCGCGCGCTTCGTGGTAGAGCCGGAGTGTTTCCTCCTCGTTGGGGGCGTCACTGACCTCGTAGCCAAGGCGTCCGAGGGCGTGGCGCATGACGTGGCGGATGCTGTCCTCGTCGTCCATGAGCAGGATTCGGCCGGTGCCCCGGGGGATGGGATCGATCCGGCGGGATTCGTACTTGAGGGGTTTGTGGGAAGCGGGGAGGTAGAAGGTGAACCGGGTGCCGTTCCCCGGCTGGGAATCGACGAGGATGGCGCCGTCGTGCTTGCGGATGATGGAGTGGGTGGTGGCGAGGCCGAGGCCCGTGCCGCTGGATTTCGTGGTGAAATAGGGGTCGAAGATGCGCCCCAGGATTTCCTGGGGGATGCCCGGCCCTTCATCGGCGACCTCAACGCGCACGTACTCGCCCGGCGCAAGGTGGGAGGGATGGCCGCGGGCGATGGTTTCGTTGCGGGCGAGGATGCGGATGGTGCCGCGGTCGCCCATGGCCTCCCGCGCGTTGATGACGAGATTGGCGATGGCCTGGGCGATCTGGGTGCGGTCCAGGAGGGCGGGGGAGAGGTTTGGGGCGATGTCGAACTCGGCGATGGTGCGGGAACCGTGCAGGTTGAGTTCGACCGTCTCGCGGATGATGGTGTCCACGCGGGCGGTTTTGCGGACCGGGGCGCCGCCCCGTGCGAAGGTGAGGAGTTGCTGGGCGAGATCGGCGGCGCGGGTGGCGCCCCGCTCGGCCTCGGCGAGGAACGGGAGGGCGGGGGAGGCGGGTTCGGATTCGGACCGGGCGAGAAAGAGATTGCCGCTGATGATGAGGAGGAGATTGTTGAAATCGTGGGCGATGCCGCCGGCGAGGAGGCCGATGCTTTCGAGCTTGCTGGCCTGCAGGCGGCTTTCGTCAAAGCGCTTGCGCTCGGTGATCTCGGTGAGGACACAAAGGCTTCCCAGCGGGGTTCCGGCATCGTCGTGGATGGCGTTGGACCTTATCAGGAACACCCCGGCGACACCGGAGGGCGTGTGAATCTCGGCTTCCCCCGACCAGGGTTGCATGGACTGGATGGCGGCGGACAGGGCCGAGGCAATCTGGGCGTCGGCAATGCCCGACACAAGCGCGCCAAGGGCGGCGGGTTGGTCTCCGAACATGTGGAGGAACGCCCGGTTGCGGAACACCGCTTCGCTCCGGGAGTCCACGACAAGGATGGCGTCGGTCGCGTTCTCCACGGCGTGCTGGATACGGACGGCATGGTCCTGGGCGTGCCGCAAGGAGGTGTTGTCAAACGCAAATCCGCGAACGATGATAGGAGCCCCGGCGGCATCCCGCTCGACGGAAATGATGGTCCGCACCCAGACGGCGGCCCCGGCGGGATTCATGACGCGGAATTCAAGTTCGAAATTGGCGTATTGTTCCACGCCCTGCTGGAACGACGCGACGAGCCCTTCGCGGTCCTCGGGGTGGATGCGTTTGAGGAAGGAGTCCAGGGAAATCTCTTCGGCCGAACCGAATTCCGCGAAGGCCAGGGTTTGTGGGCCCGCGTAGGTGGCCTTGCGCTCGCGCAGATCGATTTCCCAGGGCATGGCGCGTGTGCCTTCGGCCAGACGGCGCAGGCGGGCCTCGCTGTCCCGCAGGTGCGTTTCCCGGCGCAGTTCCTCCGTCATGTCGTGGGAGATGCCGACGATGCCGGCGATGCGCCCCGCCCGGTCGCGGAACCGGGAGGCGGTGATGCGGCAGGTGAATGGCGTGCCATCGCGGCGGACGTTGAGCACATCGCGGGTGATGGGGCCATCGGCCATGAGGGCTTCGTGGAATTCCCCGCCATCGGACGGCGACGCGTACAGCATGTCGGCGTGGTGTCCGAGGGCTTCGGCTTCGGTGCATCCGAAGGCGCGCTCGGCGGCGGGATTGAAAAGAACGATGCGGCGGCTGGTGTCCACGCCGACGATGATTTCCCTGGTAAGGTTCACCAGGAACCGGCCCAGCGGCGGGTCTGGCGAGGCGGGTTGGAGCCGGGCGCGGTGGGCCAGGGGGCGGGCGGCGGTGTCGAGCCGCCGCCGCATTTCGTCGCGGGTTGGGGACAGGCGCGCAAAATCCGAGGCGCCGGCGTCCATTGCTTCGTGGACCGCCTCCGCGTCGCAGGATTCGAGAAGGGCAAGGATGAGCCCCTGTTCGGCAAACGGCAGGCCGAGGTTCCAGCGGACGACAACCTCGAAGGCGGATTCCGGGAGATTCCGGGGAAGGATGAGCAAACCCGGCCGAAACAAGGCTTCAAGCGCGGTGGCTTCCGAAGCCGTGGCGCAGGTGGAAACCTCCGGGGCCCCACTCAGGCCCCGGAGCAGGGCCGCGATTTCATCCCGCCTTTGCGGGTCGTTATCGACCAGAAGCACTTTCACAACAATGGAGCTGGCCCTGTGCGGCGCGGGTCCGGGGCCGGGGCCACGGGCGCGGCGGGCGGGTTCACGCCATGGGTAAACGTCTAACACGCATGGGACGGGGAGTCAATCCAGGGACGGTTGCTGCTGGGTCACGCAATGGAACGCGCCCAGGCCCCACACCAGGTCGCGGCAATCAATCCCGTGAACCTGGCGCCCCGGGAAAAGCTCGCGAAGGGTGACGAGGGCTTCGCTGTCGGCGGCGCATCCAAATACCGGCACAAGCACGTTGCGGTTGGCGATGTAGAAATTTGCGTAGCTTGCGGGGAGCCGCTGGCCCTCGTGTTCCAAGCGCTCGGGCATGGGCAGGGAGACCACGCGAAAGGGCCGGCCCTCCACGTCCGTCATTCGCAGCAGGCGCTCGTAGTTTGCCATCAAGGGTCCGAAATTTGGGTCTGACGGATCGTCTTCCACGCAGGTCACGAGGGTGTCGTGCGCGACGAACCGCGCGATGTCATCGACATGCCCGTCGGTGTCGTCGCCCTCGATCCCGTCGCCCAGCCAGAGGACTTTCGAAACGCCGAGATGATCCCGCAGGGCGGCTTCGATTTCGGCCTGGGATTTGCCTGGGTTGCGGTTGGGATGGAGCAGGCAGGAGGTCGTTGTCAGCAGGCAGCCACGGCCATTGACGTCGATCGATCCGCCCTCCATCACGAGCCCGGGCTGGAACAGGGGGAGGCCGAGATGGGCGGCCACGCGTTGTGGGATGGCGTCGTCGAGATCGAAGGGTGGATACTTGCCGCCCCAGGCGTTGTACCCCCAGTCGATCACCGCCAGGCGCGGCGGGTCGGGACGGGTTACGAAAATGGGCCCGTGGTCCCGGCACCAGGGTTCGTAGGCGGGAAACGGATGAAAATGGATCGACTTCCCGAGGGCTTTTTCGAGCCCGGCCCTGGCGAGGTGGCCGCGGGCGATGTCTTCAAGCGCCCGGTCGAACACGTTGATGTCCACCCGCTCGTGGGGATGGAGGAGTTCGCACATCCGCACCCAGAAGGGCGGCGCCGCGTCGTAGCGGTCTGGAAACGAAATGCCGCCGGGCCTTGGCCAGGTGAGCCAGGTTGCGTGATGGGGTTCCCACTCCGCGGGCATGCGGTAGCCCTGGGCGGCGGGGGTGGCGGCGGGTTCCGGCATCGGCGCTGTCTAGAGGATCATGCGGGAACTGGCGAGCCGTATCCGCGCCGGGCCAAAAGGCTTGGGTTTCCGCGCGGCCCGCGCTACACGGGAAGGATGCTCAAGGAAATTCCAAGGATTCCGGGCCTGGACAAGGTGCCGGTGAAAGAGGTCGGCGGCTTCGTCAACGAGTTCAAGCAGTTTGCCGTGCGCGGCAACGTCATGGACCTGGCTGTCGGGGTGATCATCGGCGGGGCGTTTGGCAAGATCGTGGACTCCATCGTCGGGGACCTGCTCATGCCCCTGGTCGGCCTGACGGTCGGCAAAGTGGATTACAGCAACCTTTATGTGGGTCTTTCCTCCGCCATTCCCCAGGGGGCGACGCTCGCGGAGGCGCGCAAGCTGGGGCCGGTGCTCGCCTACGGCAATTTCATGACGATCCTGCTGAATTTCGTCATTCTTGCGTTCGTGATCTTTCTCCTCGTCAAGTTCATCAATTCCCTGCGGAGGCAGGAGGCCGCGGCGGCGCCGGAGCCGCCGCCGCCCACGCGGTCGGAGGCGTTGCTCGCGGAGATTCGGGACGCGCTCAAGGGGCGCTGAATCCGGCGGCATGAGCCGTCCCCTTCCCCTCCCGCCGCGCGGGCGGCCCGTGCTGGTCCTCGCGCCGATGCAGGACGTGACCGACCTGCCGTTCTGGCGGGTCATCCACCGGTATGGCGGGCCGGATTTGTATTACACGGAATACTTCCGCACGCACCGCGACTCGAAACCCGAACGCCACATCGTCCGGGCCGTGCGCGAGAATCCGACCGGGCGGCCCGTGATCGCGCAGATGATCGGGCAGGACATTGCCGCGCTGGTTCGGACCGCCGGGGCGTTGCAGCGCCTGCCGGTGGCGGGGATTGACCTCAATCTCGGGTGCCCGGCGCCGATTGTGTGCCGGAAGAACGCCGGCGGCGCCCTCCTGCGCGACCTCGGACGCGTGGACGCCATTCTCGCGGCGCTGCGGCAGGAGGTGGGAACGGCGTTGACCGTAAAGTCACGGGTGGGGTTCGACAGTCCCGGCGAGTTTCCCGGAATCCTGGACGTGGTGCTGGGGCACGGGATCGACGCGCTGACGGTTCATGGGCGGACGGTTCGCGAGGGTTATGGGCCGGTGGTGCACCGCGACCGGATTGCCGAGGCGTGCGCACGGGCGGCCTGTCCGGTGTTTGCGAACGGGAGCGTGGTGGACGCGGTGTCGGCGAAGTCGATGGTGGCGGAGACGGGAGCGCGGGGCCTGATGATTGGGCGTGCGGCGGTCCGGAATCCCTGGGTGTTCGCGCAAATCCGGGCGGCGTTCGAGGGGCGCGCGGGGCCGCGTCCGGCGCCGCGGGACATCCGGGAGTATATTGGGGAGCTGTACCGGGAGACGAGTCCGGAGGGCCTGGCGGAGGGGTTGCGTGTGTCGAAGCTCAAGAAATACCTGAACTTCATTTTGCCCGGTGTGGGGGGAAACGACGAGCTGCTGCGGGCGGTGCGGCGGGCGGCCACGGAGCGGGAGCTTTTCAGGCTGTGCGACGGCGCACTGGATTCGGACGCGCCCGCGGCGGGGTGGAGCTGAAGCGGGCTCCGGCGGAGCGTGGCCGGGCGTCTGGCGCGGGGCGCCGGGCGATTTCAGGGTTTCGCGGACTTCTTGCGGTGGATGCGGCGGATGGGGGGGCGGCGGAGGCGGATGAGATTGCTCCAGGTTTTCCTGAAGGCGTCGCGCGCGGAAAGATAGCGTTCGTTGCGTTCGCCGCCCTGTCGGATGGCCTGGAGGATGCCGGCGAGGTTGAGGGCGGGCGATTGGAGGATGGTAAAGGCGACGCCGACGGCCTCGGGGTGATGGGCGTCGCTGCCGGCGGTCATGGCAAGGCGATGGCGCGAGGCATAGACGAAGGCCTGGCGGTTGTAATGGCGGAGAGTGCTGGCGGCATTGAAGACTTCGATGGCGTCGAGGTCGAGGGTCTTGAGCACCGGCTCGCGGATGCCGGCGCGGAAGAAGTCGTACGGATGGGGCGGGATGGCGAGGCCGCCGAGGCGGTGGATTTCGGCGACGGCCTCCCTGGCGGGAATGCCTTTCATGTTGGGCAGCGACACGCCGATGGCGAGGAGATGGCCTTCGGCGGTGGTGATCTCCTGGCCGGGAAGGATGAGGAAATCGTCCACGGCGGCGCCGCCGGGATCGAGCAGGCCCTTTTCCGCGAAGAACGCCGCGCACTCGGAGGTGTTGTGGTCGGTGATGGCGAAACCGTGCAGGCCGCGCGCGCGGGCGGCCGCGATGATGGCCTCGGGGTCGGCGACGCTGTCCGCGCTGAAGCGGGAGTGGACGTGCAGGTCAATGCGCCACTTTTTCACGGCGCCCCCCCCTTACTCCGCGCCGCGTTTGCCGTCGCGAATCTCGATGTACGTCCGCGATTTCGAGAGATCGCGCCCGGGGATCATGGTGGCGATCTGCATTTCCTTGATGGCCCAGGCCTTGTCGATTTCCTGGACGCCGTTGACTTCGACGCGTTTGACAACCTGGTCCTTGGCGTCGTAGGCGTCGGCGCGGATCATCAGGCAGTGAAGGGCGGTCACCCAGAACCGGATTTTCGCGTAGCGCGACGGGCGGCCTTCGGGGAAGGCGTCGAGCGCGTAGGACTTGAAGGTCTTGATGGAATCGGCGCCGACGGGTTCGATGCGCGGCCAATTGAAAAAGTCCAGCGCGAGCTCCTCATAGGTGATGTCGGACTGGAGGATGGCGTCCTGGAGCGCCTTGCCGGTGACGCTTCGCCACTGGCCCTGGGCATTGGGCCGGGTCTCGACGGTCGTGCCGTCGGCACCCATGTTCACACGGATGTGGAGGGGGGACTCCATGACTTCGTAGATCATCTCGCGGCCCTTGGTCTTGAGGACGATGGGATGGATGGCGGCCGGCGTGCGGATGATGCCGGTGAGGCGGAACGCCTGGAGTTCCATGTTTTTCCAGAGCCGGGCGAGGATGAAATCGACCGGGGGCATGGGTTCGTCGGGATTGGGCTCGGCGCGCAGGGGTCCGGCGATAAGTCCAAGAAGGCAGCAGATTATGAAGGCTTGTTTCACGGCGGCGCGGAGACTACCTGTAGAGGCCATGCTTGGGCAATGGGAAAACTGGGACGCGACACTGCTCCGGGTCATCAACCGGGAATGGGCCTGCGGGGCGCTGGATTGGGTGATGGCGGTGGTTTGCAGCGAGAAACTGTTCCTGCCGTTGATCGCGGGCGCTGTCCTGGGGCTGCTGCTGTTCGGCGGCGTGAAGGGGCGGATCGCGGTGGTCCTGGTGGCGCTCAACCTGGCGGTTGGCGACGGCCTGGTCAACCAGGGCATTCGCCGGGCGGTGCAGCGGCCGCGCCCGGCGGAGGCGGTGGTCGGAACGCGGAAGGTGACGTGGGACGATTGGGCGCCCAAGGTGCGCGAGACGAGGAAGGCCTCCGCCAAGCCCGGAGGACGGTCGTTTCCGTCCGGGCACGTCATCAACAACGTGACGGCGCTGGTGACGCTGGCGTGGTTTTACAGGTGGCTGGCGCCGTGGGCGGCCGGGTGGATTGTGCTCATGGGCGTGGCGCGGGTGTACACCGGGGCGCACTACTTTTCCGATGTCGTGGGAACCGTGTGGCTGGGGCTGGCGGTGTCCGGGGGGATTCTGCTGGCCGCGGAAGGGTTGCGGCGGGCACTGCGAACGCGGCTGCCGGCGGCGGTGGCGGGGTTTGGGCTGCTGGATTTGGGGCGGGCGCGGGGGTAAAGAGCGGCGCGAGGCCGATTCCGCGCTGGTTTTTGGTGCTTGAGGGGAAGCGCCGGGCCGGGCAGGCTGCCGGGCTTCCATGACGTACGAGTTGTCGCTGAAGGTGGTGGCGCTGGTGTTGGCGGCGGGCCTGGCTGGCGCGGGCCTTTTCGGGTTGGCCCGGCCAGGAGCCGTGCGGGCCTGGACGCTGGGGGCGGCGCGGAATTTCGGGTTGGGTCTGGTCTTGATGGCGGCGGCGGCGTTGTGGACGGTGTTGCTGCTGGTGTTCATGGACCTCGGTGAATACACGTCGATGCGGCAGGGCATGATCGCGGGCGTCCTGGTGCTGGCGGCGGCGACAGTCCTCTACCTCCCCGAATACCTGGCGCCCAGGGCGGCGGGTGTGCTCCTGTTGCTTGGGGCCGAGGTGCTCTTGAGCGCGGCTTTCCCGGTGATGCACCCTGCGCGGTACGTGATCACGGTGCACGCTTATGCCTGGGCCGTGGCCGGCATGTGGTGGGTGGCGGCGCCGCACGCGTTCCGCAACCTGTGCGAATGGGCCGCGGCCTCGGACGCGCGCGTGCGAACGGTGTCCTGGGTGCGGCTCGGGTATGGCGCGCTGGTGGCCGTGCTGGCGTTGCGATTCTATCCGTGACCGGGGACATGCCCGCCGGGGAAGGGCCGGGAGGAATTCTATTCTTTCGTGGGGGCGGGCTGGGGGATTTCATAGTCACCCTGCCCGTGCTCCGCGCGCTGCGCCTCGCGCACCCCGAGGCGCCGGTGGCCGTCGTGGCGCGGCGGCCAATGGAAGGGCTCGTGGTTGGGCGGCGCTACGCCGGCGGGTTCTGCGACCTCGAGGACACAGCCCTTGCGGGTCTCCATCTCGCCGGAGGCGGCGTGGGCGCGGCATGGCGGGAACGACTGGCGGCGGCGGCGCATGTGGTCTCCTTTGTGCCCGACCCGGCGGCGGTGATGGAGGCGGCATTCCGGCGCCTTACGGCCGGGGCGGTCCGCGTCCATCGCGGCGGACAGCCTGTGACGGAGCCCGCGCCGCGCCATTTCGCGAGGGTCTTGGACGGAAGCGGCGTGGCGGTGACGGATTTCACGCCGCGGCTGTTTCCCTCGGCGCGGGATTTGGCGCGCGGCGCCGAGCTGGCGTCGGGGATGCGGCGGCCTTTGTTGCTGGTGCATCCGGGCAGTGGGAGTCCGCGGAAGAATCTCGAGCCCGCGATTTGGGCGGCGGCGCTGGAGCGGGTGCGGGCGGAGACGGGGGCGTCGATTGGGTTGATTTGTGGGGAGGCGGACGAAGCGGCGGCCCGCGGTGTGGAGGCGCGGATGGCGGGGGGCGTGGACAGAATTTTCCGGGGATTGCGGCTTTGGGAACTGGCGGGTTTGCTGGCACGGGCGCAGGGGTTTGCCGGGCACGACTCCGGGGTAAGCCATCTCGCGGCGGCTGTGGGGGCGCAAGTGACCGCGGTGTTTGGTCCCACGAATCCAAGGGTGTGGGCGCCGGCGGGGGAGAGCGTGCGCGTGTTTGAAGCGGGGTTGGATTTGGGCCGGGCGACGCCGGCGGCGCTGGCGCGCGAGATCGCCGCGGGTGTCAAGGTCAAGGAGTGATACCCCAGGGGCCAGTCCTTGACCTTGACACCTCGCGGGGCGGAGGTTTTTGTCTGGCTTCCTTGGGCTGGGAGGCCACGCTCCAGAAGTCGATAACGCGAAAGGAGTGCCCATGACGCAAAGGTTGCCGCTGGCGGTTGTCGGGATGTTTGGAGCCACTTTGGCCTTGGCGGCGGTCGCCGCGGAGCGGACGGTGCCAGAGCCGCTCAAGGGGTGGGAGGACTGGGCGGTGTGGGATGACGTGGACAGATTCTGCCCGATCCCGTACAACACAGCGGCGCGGCCCAAGGAGGCGTTGAGGGTGTGGCCGTCCGCGCTGACGCTTTCCGCCGGAACCAACGGCGCGCAGTTTTCCCTGGAAGTCCAGGTGTACGCGGAGACTTGGGTGGAGCTGCCCGGCGGCGGCGAGGAATGGCCCGTCCATGTGAAGTCGGGAGGCCAGGCGCTGGCCGTCGTGGAGCGGGGCGGGGCGCCGTCGGTGAGGTTGGCTCCGGGCGCGCACCGATTGAGCGGCGAACTGGCATGGAAGGAGATGCCCGAGAAACTGCTGCTGCCGGCGTCGATTGGATTGCTTGACCTGACTTTGAATGGGGAAAAGGTCGAGGCGCCATCTTGGGACGCGTCGGGGCAGGTCTGGCTGAAGCGCGCGCGGGCGGAGGAGGCGGACAAGGATTTTCTGTCGGTCCAAATCCATCGGCTGGTTGAGGACGGCATCCCGATGTGGCTGCGGACGGAGATCGAGGTGAGTGTGGCGGGGAAGGGGCGGGAGGAAACCATCGGCGCGATTTTGCCGGAAGGGTGGACATTGTCCTCGGTGAACAGCCCGATTCCCGTCGCGGTCGATGAGCTGGGCCGGATGAAAGCGCAGGTGCGCGCGGGCAAGTGGACGGTTTCGGTGAACGCGTTCCGGCTGTCGCACGCGGCGGAGGTGAAGTTCGCGGAAGGCCTGGCGTCGCCCGTGGAGAAGGAGTTGGTGGCGTTCCAGACGCGGCCGGAACTGCGGATCGCGGAGATTGCGGGGTTGACGGCGGTGGACGCCTCGCAGACGGCGTTTCCCGCGAAATGGCGCGGGTTTCCGGTGTTCGTGTGGGAGCGGGGCGCGGGGTTCCGCGTGGAGGAAAAGATGCGGGGGATGGGCTTTCAGAAGCCGGGGACCCTTGGCGTGGAACGGCACTTGTGGCTGGACGCGGACGGGAAGGCGTTTACGGCGCGGGAGACGTTGCTTGGCCAGAAGCAACAGATTTGGCGGTTGGACGCGGCCGCGGGCCGGTCGTTGGGCAGCGTGAAGGTGGACGGGCAGGGGCAGTTGATCACGCGCAGTCCGGTGTCGGGCGCGGAGGGCGTGGAGGTGCGGTCGCGCGAGTTTTCGATGGAAGCGGTGAGCCGGTTTGCGCGCGGGGAGCGTTTGCGGGCTGTGGGCTGGGAGGCGGACGTAGATTCGCTGGGGATCACGATGGACCTGCCGCCGGGCTGGCGGCTGTTGGCGTTGATTGGAGCGGAGAGGGTTGAGGGGGACTGGCTGACGTCGTGGACGTTGCTGGATTTGTTCCTGGTGCTGGTGTTTGCCCTGGCGATGTTCAAGCTGTGGGGCGTGGGCGCCGGGGCGGCGACGCTGGTGGCGTTTGGATTGAGCTATCACGAGCCGCAGGCGCCGCGGTTCGCGTGGCTGGTGTTGCTGGCGGCGGTGGCGCTGTTGCGGGTTGTGCCGGGCGGCGTTTTCCGGAACCTGATCGTGGCGTGGCGCTGGATCGCGGGGGGCGTGCTGGTGGTGATGTTGGTTCCGTTCGTGACCCGCCAGGTGCAGGAGGCGCTGTATCCGCAACTGGAGCGGGCGGATATCGGCGCGGTGGCGGCGGGCGGGGGACGCATGTTGTCCGCGGGTCCGAATGCCGCGCCCGCTCCTTTGCTGATGCGGGCGGCGGAGCCCGAGCAGGCCGATCAGATGCGGGCGCGGGAAGATGAAGGGCTCCAGGTGCGGAAGTCCCAGGTCAGTGCGGAGGCGGGTAAGGCGGACAAAAAGGCAATTCGGGAAGAGCTCCGGACGGTCACGGACTTCAGCAAGGCATGGTCCGAAGGTGTGTCCGGTCCGCGCGGCAAGGAGGCGCAAGGCGGCCGCGCCGGCAACCTGATGCAGGCGGCTGACGCGCGGATTCAGACGGGGCCGGGCGTTCCCGAATGGCATTGGAACACCGTCCGCTGTTCCTGGAGCGGGCCTGTGGCGCGGGACGCGTCGATCCATCCGATCCTGATCCCGCCATATGCGCAGCGGACGATGGCGCTGTTGCGGGCGTTGCTGGTGGTGTGGCTGGCGGCGTTCCTGCTGGGCGTGCGGCGGGTTTGGTTTCCGGCGGCGCTGAAGGCGGCGTGTGTGCCGTTGGTATTGGCGGCGGTGCTGGGGGCGGCGCCGTCCGCGGCGGCCGCGGAGTTGCCGGGCAAGGAGATGCTGGGACAACTGCGCGAGCGGTTGCTCAAGGTTGACGAAGCGTTTCCGCACGCCGCGCAGATTCCGTCCGTGGCGCTGAACGTGGGCGACACGCGGCTGGTGATGGACGCGGAAATTCACATGGCGGCGGAGGCGGCGGTGCCGTTGCCGGGGCGGCTGCCCGGGTGGTCCCCGGTGTCGGTGAGCGTGGGCGGCAAGCCCGCGCCGGCGGTGCGGCGGCAGGACGGGTATTTGTGGGTGGTCCTGCCGGCGGGCGTGCACAAGGTGCGGGCTGAGGGGCTGTTGCCGGGGGCGGCGGAGTGGGAATGGACGTTCCACCTGAAGCCGCGCCGGGTGGAGATCGAGGCGCCGGAATGGACAGTGACGGGCGTGAAACCGACGGGCGAACCGGAGGGCCAGATCTTTTTCGTGCGCAAGCAAGGGAAGAGTGCGGCCGAAGCGGCGTATGACCGCAGGGATTTTGCGGCGGTCGTGGTGGTCGAGCGGAACATTGAACTCGGCCTGGATTGGGGTGTGCGGACCGTGGTGCGCCGGCTTTCGGAGCGCGGCAAGGCGGTTTCGTTGCGCGTGCCGTTGTTGCCGGGGGAAAAGGTGCTGACGCCTGGGATGACGGTCGAAAACGGGCGGTTGGCCGCGCAACTGGGGGCGCATGAGGAGGAGATGGTGTGGGAGAGCGAATTGGAGAAGAGCGGGTCGCTGGCGTTGGAGGCCGAGGCCGGGGCGGCATGGGCGGAGCAGTGGCGGCTGCAAACTTCGCCGGTTTGGAATGTGGCGATGGAAGGGTTGGCGCCGGTTTTCCAGGAGGACGCGCGCGATTTGGCGCCGGTCTGGCGGCCATGGCCCGGGGAAAAGGCGTTGCTGAAGCTGAGCCGGCCCGAGGCGGCGCCAGGGGCGACGATGACCGTGCGGCGGGCGGAGCATACGATGCGCATCGGGAAGAGCCAGCGGAACTGTTCGCTCAACCTCGTGGTGCAATCGAGCCTGGGCAACGACCTTCAGATCGATCTGGACGAAGCGGCCAGGATCACGGAGCTGAGGATCGGCGGCAACCAGGTCCCGGTCCGGCGCGAGGGCGGGAAGGTGATCGTGCCGATCCGGCCGGGGGAGCAGGAGGTTGCGCTGGAGTGGAAACAGGCGCTGCCGCTGGGGGTGGTGTCGGAGGGCGGCCTCGTGCGGCTCGGGGTGGAAGCGGCGAACATCGAGACGCGCATCGAATTGCCTGACGACCGGTGGGTACTTTGGACGGCGGGCCCCGCGATTGGGCCGGCGGTGCGGTTCTGGGTGGTGCTGGTGGTGGCGCTGATCACGGCCTGGGTCGTGGGCGGCCTCGGGCTCTCGCCAATCCCGCGGCGCGACTGGATGCTGCTGGCGGTGGGCTTGACGCAGGTGCCCGCGGCGGCGGCGATCCTGGTGGTGGTCTGGCTGTTTGCGCTGGCGTGGCGCGGGCGCGGGGAGACGGCGCCGCGGCTTTCAGCCTGGGCGTTTGGCCTGGTCCAGATTGGGCTGGTTGTGTTGACGATCATTGTGTTGCCGGTGCTGATCGGGGTGGTGAGCCAGGGGCTGCTGGGGATGCCGGAGATGTTCGTCAAGGGCAACGGCTCGTATCGCGGCTCGTTGGCGTGGTTCGAGGCGCGGGTGGCCGGGACGCTGCCGCAGCCGCGCGCCGTGTCGGTGTCGATCTGGTTTTACCGGATTCTGATGCTGTTCTGGGCGCTGTGGCTGGCGGCGGCGTTGTTGCGCTGGTTGAAGTGGGGCTGGGAACAGTTCAGCCGCGGCGGGCTGTGGAAGGCGAGGTCCAGGAGCGCCGCGCCCGTTCCGCCGCCGCTGGCGAAGGCATGAGCGGGGCAACCGCGGAGCGCGCGTGAGCCTGTCGTTTCCCGTGACGCCGTCGAAGGCGGACGACCTTGCCCGGCGGATGGCGGTGCTGGGGCTGGAGGAGGCGCACCTGGAGGAGACCTTCTACCGCGCGGGCGGGAAGGGCGGGCAGAAGGCGAACAAGACAAGTTCGGGCGTGATCTTGGTGCATAAGCCGACGGGCGTCCAAATCCGGTGCCACCGTGAGCGGGGCCAGGCGCTCAACCGGTTCCTTGCCCGGCGGTTGCTGGTGGAGGAACTGGAGGCGCGGGCGCGGGGGCGGACCCGGCACACAGAGAAGGCGGCGCGTTTGCGCTCGGACAAGAAGCGGAAGGAACGGCGCCAAGGGGAAAAGCGCGGGTATTACGAAACCGTTTACGGGCAGTTCATCGTGCGGGAATGGCCGATACGGGAGCGGGATTCGGGGCTGTGATTCGCAAGGGGCGCGTGCGGGCGGAGCGTGGGCGGGTTGCTTCGTTGCGGGCGGTGATTTCGAATCGCCGCTACAGAATGTGGCCGGCCAGCGCGACGCCGTTGGCAAGGCAGTCGCCGATGGAAATGCCGCCGCGCCACGAGCCGGCGAGGTGCAGCCCGGGATGCGCGCGTTCGATGGCCTGTGCCTCGGCCAGCGCGCGCCCGTGCCGCGCTTCGTATTGCGGAATCGCGCCGGGCCATCGCACCACATGACGGAACACCGGCGGCGCGCGGAGGCCAAGCAACGGCCCGAGATCGGCCCCCGCCGCCATGACGAGGTCATCCTCGGACAGGCCGAGGGCTTGGGGGTCTCCGCGCCCGCCCAGGAAGACCGTGAGCAGCACGCACCCTTCCGGCGCGCGCCCGGGGAAGAGCGTCGAGGAAAAAAGCGCGCCCAGCGTCCGCAATCCCCGGTCGCGGCTGATGAGCACGCCAAAACCGTCAAGGGGATGCGCGACGTCGGCGCGGCGGAACCCGAGGTGCAGCACGGCCACCGGCGCGTGCGGGATTTGGCCGATTGCGGCGGTGTGGCAGCCCATGGCGCCGGTAAGCCGCGCGATTTCGACCGCGGGCAGGGCAAGCACAACGTTTCGGGCGGATGCGGTCCCGGCGCCCAGGCGGATTTCGAATCCGCCGCCGGGGGAGGCGCGGACAGCTTCGACGCGTGTGGAAAGGCGGACGTCGGGCAGGGGTTTGGCGAGCGCGGCGGGGAGTTCGGCGAGGCCGGCGGGCCAGGAGAGCAGGCGCTTTTTGGGGCCGCGTTTGGACCGGAGCATGCCCAGGAGCAGCGAGCCGTGGCGTTGTTCCATTTCCCGCAAACGCGGCATGGTGAAACGGGTGACGAGCCGGGCGGGATCGCCGGCGTAAATCCCGGAAATGAACGGATCGAGAAATTCGCGGACGGGTTCGGGGCCGAGGCGGCGGGTGAAAAATTCGGCGACGGTTTCCGCGGGGTCGGCCCCGCGGGGCTGGAACGGCTCGAGGAGCATGCGGAGTTTTGCGGGAAGGCTCAGGAGCGGAGTCTTGAGCAGGGCTGGGGGAGACGAGGGAAGCGGGAGGACAGCGCCGTTCTTTACGACGAACCGTTTCTTCGCGTCGGGCGCGGCGTCGAGGGCGGACTCGAGGAGGCCGGCCTGGCTGAGGAGCGCGAAGACCTCGTCGCGGGCGGCGAGCAGGGTGTTGGGCCCGGCTTCGCAGAGATAGCCGCCGGGGCGCACCGTGCGGAGGGCGCCGCCGGGGACCGGGGCGGAATCGGCGAGGGCGACGCGGACGCCGCGCTTGTGAAGCGCGAACGCGCAGGCCAGGCCGGTGGCGCCCGCGCCGGCGATGAAGACGTCGGGATTCGTCATGCTCGGGAAGGGTGGGAGATCAAGAGGCGAAGTCGAACGATTTGACGCGTCCGGTTTGGAACATGGCGACGTAACTGGCCAGGGCCTGGATCCAGGCGGGGTGCTCGTTGAGGCAGGGAATCTGTTCAAACTCCGAGCCGCCGGCGGCCAGGAACGTTTCCCGCCCGCGGATGCGGATTTCCTCCAGCGTTTCGAGGCAGTCGGAGACGAAGGCGGGGCAGATCACGAGCAGTCGGCGGACGCCGGACTGGGCGAGGCGGGCCAGCTCGAAGTCGGTGTAGGGGGTGAGCCACGGGTCGCGGCCGAGGCGGGATTGGTAGGAGATGGAGACGCGGTCAGGCGGGAGGCCGGCGGCGAGGGCAAAGGCGCGGGTGGTCCGGAGGGTTTGGGCGCGGTAACAGACGGCGTGGACAGGGTTGGCGCCTTCGCAGCAGTCGGCGGAAGCCAGGCAATGCCGTCCGGTGGGATCGGTCTTGCGCAGGTGGCGTTCGGGGACGCCATGGTAGGAGGCGAGGAGATGGTCGAAACCGCGGTCCAGCCAGGGGCGCGTGCTTTCGGCGAGGGCTTTGATGTACTGGGGTTCCTCGAAGAAGGGCGGTTGAACGGTAAGCTGGACGTGGGGCGCGAGTTCGGCGAGGCATTCGCGGACGCGGACGACGACCGACTCGAAGCTGGACATGGCGTAGTGGGGGTAGAGCGGGATGAGGAAGATGTGGTCAATTTTGCCGCGGGCCAGTCCAGCGACGACGGAAGGGATGGAGGGTTCCCCGTAGCGCATGGCGAGGGCCACGGGCATGTGAACGGATTCCTGGAGCTTCTCGCGGAGGCGGTGGCTGGAGACGAGGAGGGGGGAGCCTTCCGCGGTCCAGATGCTGTGGTAGGCCTCGGCGGAGTTTTTCGGGCGGAAGGGAAGGACGCAACAATTGACGACGAACCAGCGGAGGAGGGGGGGGCCGTCGATGACGCGGGGGTCGGAGAGGAACTCGCGGAGATACTCGCGGACATCGGGGACGGAGGGGGAGGCGGGGGAACCTAGATTGACGAGCAGGACGGCGGAGCGGGTGGACGGCGCGGACATGGCCAGGAGCCTAGGCAATATTGGCGGAAAGGGAAGGGCGGGAAAGGGGGTTGGAATCGGCTCGCGCCGCGCGCGGGAACCGGGCATGGTTCGCCGATGCGCGTGCTTTATCTGGATTGTTTTTCGGGGATCAGCGGTGATATGGCCGTCGGGGCGTTGTGCGATCTGGGCGTCAAACCGTCGGCGTTCGAGTGGGCGCTCTCCCAATTGAACCTGCCGGAAGCGATGCATCTGCACTTCGAAAAGCAGGCGCGCTCCGGGATCGCCGGCGTCAAGTTCGGCGTCCACGGAGGCGCGACCCACGCGGAGTGCGGCGGGCCCGTGGACGCGTCCGGGCACAGCCACGCGCCTGGGGATTCCGATGGCCACACGCATGGGGAGGGCGGGCATGCGCATGGCCACGGGCATGGGAGCCACGCGCACGAACGCACGCGCGGGGGCGGGGGCGGGGGCCACGCCGGCCATGCGCACGGACGGAGTTACGCGGACATCCGCGGGATGCTGGAGCGGTCGGGGTTGGAGGCGCCGGTGAAATCGCGGGCGCTGGCGGTGTTTCGGCGGATCGCGGAGGCGGAGGGGAAGGTGCACGGCATTGCGGCGGAGGCCGTGCATTTCCATGAGGTCGGCGCGTTGGACTCGATTGTGGACGTGGTTTGCGCGTGCGCGGGAGTGTTTGCGCTTGGGGTCGATGCGGTGTGGGCCTCGGCGCCGCGGGAGGGGCGCGGGTTCATCGAATGCGCGCATGGGCGGATGCCTGTGCCGTCTCCGGCGACGCTGGAGCTGTTGCGCGGGATTCCGATGGAGCAGACGGACGAGCCGCACGAACTGATCACGCCGACGGGCGCGGCATTGTTGGCGGAGTATGTGACGCGCTTCGGGACGTGGAGCGGAATCCGGGTGGAGCGGGTGGGGCACGGATTGGGCACGCGGGAATTGAAGTCGCGGCCCAATGTCCTGCGCGCGGCGGTGGGGGAGGCCTCTGGCATGGCGGGGGGCGATGGGGGAACGCCGGACCGGGTGGCGGTGATCGAGACCAACCTGGACGACGCGAGTCCGGAGGTGGTGGCGGACGCGATAGCGCGGCTGATGGCGGCCGGGGCGCTGGATGTGGCGGCGGCGCCGGCGACGATGAAAAAGAACCGGCCGGGCTTGATTCTTACGGTGATGGCCCGGACAGGGGACGCGGCGCGGGTGGCGGAGATGGTATTGCGGCATACCACGGCGTTCGGGGTGCGGCTTCGGGAGGAGGACCGGCTGGTGCTGGACCGCGAGATGGTGGAGGTGGAGACGCGGTATGGGCGGGTGGCGGTCAAGGTGGGCCGGATGCGGGGCGAAATCGTGCGGGCGGCGCCGGAGTTCGAGTCGTGCCGGCGCGTGGCGGAGGTGGCGGGGGTTCCTGTGCGGGAGGTGTTCGACGCGGCGGGGCGTGCGTTTGGGGAGCGTGTATGAAGCCGGCGGCGGTGCTGGCGTGGCTGGCGAATCTCTTTCCGGTCTGGGTGGTGGCGGCGTGCGGGCTTGCGTTGGCGCATCCGCCGTTGTTCACTTGGTTCCGGGGGCCGATGATCGTGTGGGGCCTTGCCGTGGTCATGCTCGGGATGGGGTTGACCCTGGACGCGGACGACTTTCGCGGGGCATTCCGCATGCCGTTTGCGGTTGCGGCGGGGTTTGTCCTGCAATACACGGTAATGCCGTTTTTGGGGTGGGGCGTGGCGAAGGTGATGGGGTTGGACACGCCATTCGCGGTGGGGCTGAT
Organism: uncultured Verrucomicrobiales bacterium; assembly: GCA_964435495.1. Taxonomy (GTDB): domain Bacteria; phylum Verrucomicrobiota; class Verrucomicrobiia; order JADLBR01; family JAIBCM01; genus CAYSZK01. The sequence goes on along the minus strand of CAYSZK010000037.1, from coordinate 7,932 downwards.
TCTGGTGGCGTGTTGCCCGGGCGGGACGGCATCCAATGTGGTCAGTTATCTTGCGCGCGCCAACGTCGCTCTGTCGGTCCTGATGACGACGGCTTCGACAATGGCGGCGGTGATGATGACGCCGATGCTTACGGCGTGGCTGGCGGGGCGGCTGGTGCCCGTGGACGCGGCGGGACTGTTTTTGAGCACGGCGCAGGTGGTTGTGCTGCCGGTGGCGGCGGGCGTGGCGATGCATCACATCGCCCCGGGTGCGGCCAGGGCCGCGCTGCCGGCGGCGCCGCTGGTGTCGGTCGCCGCCATCGCGCTGATTTGCGCGAGCATCGTCGGCCAGAACGCGGCGGCGGTGCGGGAGTCGGGCGGGCGCCTGCTGGGCGCGGTTTTTCTGCTGCACGCCGGGGGATTTGGGCTGGGCTACGCGCTGGCGCGGCTTTTGGGGCTGGACCGGATCGTGGCGCGCACGGTATCCATTGAGGTCGGGATGCAAAATTCGGGGCTGGGGGTGGTCCTGGCCCAGAAGCACTTTGCGGACCCGCTGACGGCGGTCCCGTGCGCGATTTCGAGCGTCATGCATTCGGTGCTGGGAAGCGTTCTGGCGGGAATTTGGCGGTTGCGGATTGTGCGCGGGCCGGACGGAAAAGCCTTGGAATCGGGCGGCGCTGGTCTAGATTGAGATCGTCCCCGATGTCGCCGTATCCGAAGCATGAGTGTGGAATATTCGGGGTTTTCAACCACCCGAACGCCGCGGTCCTGACCTATTACGGCCTGTACGCGTTGCAACACCGGGGCCAGGAAAGCGCCGGGATCGTGTCGTCGGCGGGGGACGGGGCGCCGTTCAAGGTTCACAAGGGCATGGGGCTGGTTTCGCAGGTGTTTGATTCGGCGCAACTGGAGGCCCTTGCCGGAACCCGCGCGATTGGGCACGTGCGTTATTCCACAAGCGGTTCATCGAGCGCGAAGAACGCGCAGCCGCTGGTGGTGGACTGCGCGCGCGGGCCGATCGCCATCGGGCACAACGGGAACCTTGTCAACGCCACCGCGCTGCGGGAGGAGCTGGAGTCGGAGGGCTCGATTTTCCAGACGACCGTGGACAGCGAGATCGTGCTGCATTTGATGGCCAAGCCGGCGAGCCACGAGAAGGAGATCAACCTTCTGGCGGCCCTGCGCCGTGTCAAGGGCGCCTACTCGCTGCTGATCATGGGGGAGCAGGAGATCATCGCCGTGCGGGACCCCCAGGGGTTCCGTCCGCTGAGCATCGGGCGCCTGGACGGGGCGTATGTTTTGGCGAGCGAGACGTGCGCGTTCGACCTGATTCACGCGGAGTTTGTGCGGGACGTGGAGCCCGGGGAGGTGGTGATCATCGACGCGAACGGCCTGCGGTCGATCAAACCGTTCGGTCCCGGGCAGCGCGCGGCGTTTTGCATTTTTGAGCACGTCTATTTCGCGCGCCCGGACAGCATGCTGGCGGGCCACACCATCGCGAACGCGCGCAAGTGGATGGGGCGCGAGCTGGCGCGGCAGCATCCGGTGCAGGCGGACATGGTGATCCCGGTCCCGGACTCGGGCAATTTCGCGGCGCAGGGTTTTGCGGAGGAATCGGGAATCCCGCTGGAGCAGGCCTTTGTGCGCAACCATTATATTGGGCGCACGTTCCTCCAGCCCTCCCAGTTGATCCGCGACTTCAATGTCCGGGTGAAGCTCAATCTCATCCGCGACATGATCGCCGGCAAGCGTGTGGTGGTCGTGGACGACTCGATCGTGCGCGGGACCACGGCGCGGGCGCGGGTGGTGAACCTGCGGGAGGCGGGCGCGCGGGAGGTGCATATCCGGGTGAGCTGCCCCCCCCACAAGTTCGCCTGTTACTACGGCATCGATTTTCCGGACCCGTCGAAGCTGCTCGCCAACCAGATGACGCGGCAGGAGATGGTGAAGTTCCTGGGCGCCGACTCGGTCGGGTATCTCGACGTGCCGGGCATGATCCGGGCGACCGGGGGCGATCCCGCGCGGTTTTGCACGGCCTGTTTCACGGGGGACTACCCCGTGCCGTTCGATTTCATCATGGACAAGATGATGATCGAGAACCGGACCCGCCGGCACGGGTCGCTGGTGGAGCCCGACTCCCATCCAGAGCTGTTCCCGACATGACCCGTGCTGGAGGCGGCGGCCAGCGGGTAACGCGGAACAGGGCGCCGGGGTGGCTGAGGTCAAGGGCACACCGGCCAACCGGTCCGGCCGGAATTGTGCCGGCCTTTGGGCATCTTCAGGATCGGGGCGCCGTCCCGATCTTTGCGCATCCAGTCCGGATGCTCGCGGAAATCGCAGAACGCATTAGCCGAGCTACTGATTGAGGCTTGGGAAACTTCTCTTTTCGCAATTTTTGTGATTCGGCGTTGACGCGGGCGAGAATGCTTCCTAAACCACGACCCGAAATTTGGACTTAAACACGGAGAAAATCTTATGGTAAAAATCGGTATCAATGGGTTCGGACGGATCGGGCGGCTGGTGTATCGCGCCCTCGTCGAACAGGGCTTGGAGGAAAAAGAACTCGACGTGGTGGCGGTGAACGACTTGGTGCCCGCCGACAACCTCGCGTACCTGGTGAAGTACGACTCGACGCAGGGGCGGCTTGGCAAGCCGGTCTCCAGCGGCAAGTCGTCGCCGTCCGTGGCCGAGGACGACGTGCTCCACGTGGGCAACGTGAAGATCAAGTGCCTCCAGGTCAAGGAAGGCCCCGCGGCGCTGCCGTGGAAGGCGCTGGGCGTGGACATCGTGATCGAGTCCACGGGATTGTTCACCGAGGCGGAGAAGGCCAAGGGCCACCTCCAGGCGGGGGCGAAGAAGGTGATCATTTCGGCGCCGGCCAAGGGCGAGGACATCACCGTGGTGATGGGGGTGAACGCCGACAAGTACGATCCGGCGAAGCATAACATCATTTCCAACGCGAGCTGCACGACGAACTGCCTTGCGCCGGTGGTGCATGTGCTGCTCAAGGAGGGCTTCGGGATTGACGAAGGGCTTATGACCACCGTGCACAGCTACACGGCCACGCAGAAGACCGTGGACGGCCCGTCGCGCAAGGACTGGAAGGGCGGCCGCTCGGCGGCGATCAACATCATTCCCTCGACGACCGGCGCGGCGCGCGCGGTCGGGCTTGTCTGCCCCGAGGTGAAGGGGAAACTGACGGGCATGGCGTTCCGGGTGCCGACGCCGACGGTGTCGGTGGTGGACTTGACGGTGCGCACGGTGAAGGGGACGAGTTACAAGGAAATCTGCGCGGCCATGAAGAAGGCCAGCGAGACCTACCTCAAGGGCATCCTCGCCTACACCGAGGACGAGGTGGTTTCCAGCGACTTCATCCACGACACGCACTCCAGCATCTTTGACGCCGGGTCGGGCATTGAATTGAACGACCGGTTTTTCAAGCTGGTGTCGTGGTACGACAACGAATGGGGTTACAGCAACCGCTGCGTGGACCTCGTCCGGCAGGTCGCAAAGTCGCTCTAACCATCGAACAACAACGCCGCGGGGGGGGGGGGGGGACCGGCGCGGGGGGCCGGCCCGCCGCGCCGGAGGGCCGCCAACAGGCGGCAATACGGAAGCACGGGAGGCAGGAGGAGCCATGGCCAAGAAAACGGTCCGCGATGTGGAACTGAACGGGAAACGCGTGCTGGTGCGCGCGGATTTCAACGTGCCGCTGGAGGAGAAGGATGGCGCGATGGTGGTGACCGACGACACCCGGATCACCGAGACGCTGCCGACGCTTGATTACCTGATGGAGAAGGGCGCGAAGGTGGTGTTGTGCAGCCATCTGGGGCGTCCGAAGGGCAAACCCGATCCCAAGCAGAGCCTCCGCCCGGCGGCCCTGAAACTTTCCGGCATCCTCGGAAAGCCGGTGGCGTTTGTGGGGGACAGCCTGCTGGAGGCGGCGGGGCTGGACAAGGTGCGGGGAACGATCGGCATTATGAAGCCCGGCGACGTGCTGGTCCTGGAGAACACCCGCTTTTATCCGGGCGAAGAAGCGAACGACGAGGCGTTGGGCCGGACGCTGGCGTCGCTCTGCGACGTGTACGTGAACGACGCGTTTGGATCGGCGCACCGGGCGCACTCCTCCACGGAGGCGGTGGCGCGGTTTGCGCCGGCGGCGGTGAGCGGATTCTTGATGGAAAAAGAGCTGCGGTTCCTGGGGGAGGAACTGGAGAACCCGGGGCGCCCGTTCGTGGTGATTCTGGGCGGGGCCAAGGTGTCGGACAAGATCACGGTCATCGACAGGCTGCTGGAAAAGGCGGACACGATCCTGATCGGCGGCGGGATGGCCTACACGTTCAAGCACGCGATGGGGGAAAAGATCGGCAACTCCATCTGCGAAGCGGACAAGGCGGACGTGGCGCGGGCGGCGCTGGCCAAGGCGAAGGCGCGCGGGGTGAAGTTCCTGCTTCCTGTGGACAATCTGATTGTGGAAAAGCTGGATTTTGCGGGCAAGACCGTGTCGCCAGGGCGGTTCACGAAGGCCGGAGAACAGATTCCGGACGGCTGGCAGGGTGTGGACATCGGGCCGGAGACGGCCAAGCTCTACGCGGCGGAGGTCGCGGCCGCGAAGACGATTCTGTGGAACGGGCCCATGGGCGTGTTCGAAATTCAGGACTGCGCCAAGGGGACATTTGCGGTCGCGGAGGCCGTGGCGGCCAATCCCGGCGCCACGAGCATCATTGGGGGCGGGGACTCGGTGAAGGCAGTGAAGAAGGCGGGCGTGGCGAAGAAAGTGACGTTCATTTCCACCGGCGGCGGAGCTTCCCTGGAGTTCCTGGAGGGCAACGTGCTTCCGGGCGTTGCGGCCTTGAACGACCGGTAAGGGGCGCGAAATCTTGAGCGCCGCCGCGGGCCGGGGCGTCGCGTTGGCGGGGGAAGGAACGGATTTGCATTTTTGCGGGCGTCCGCTTGCTTGAGGGCGCGCTGTGCAAACGGTTTTGTTGTTGTTGGTGGCGAACGTTTTCATGACGTTCGCATGGTACGGGCATTTGAAAGACTTGCGGTCGAAGCCCCTGGCGGTGGCGATTGCGGTGAGTTGGGGGATCGCCCTGTTTGAGTACATGCTGCAAGTGCCGGCAAACCGGATCGGTTTTGGCAAGTTTACCCTGCCGCAGTTGAAAATTCTGCAGGAGGTGATCGCCCTCGCGGTGTTCGTCCCCTTCGCGTTGATCTACATGAAGACACCCTTGTCGTGGAACTACCTTTGGGCGGGGCTGTGCCTGCTCGGCGCCGTCTATTTCATTTTTCGCCCGTAGCCCCCTTCCCCTGGGGCAACGCGGCGAGGATATCGCAGAAGCGGCGGCAGAGGCGGTCTTTGCTGAGGTGGTTTCGGATCAGGTCCCGCCCGGCGCGCCCCATGCCGCGGCGGCCCTCGGGACCCATGGCGTGGAACCGTTCCAGCGCGTCGAGGAAACCCTGGACGTCGCCGTGGGGCACGAGCATGCCCGAGGGCGCGGCGTCGAGGAGATCACTAAGATGGCTGGGGCGCGGGGCGACGCAGAGGATGGGGCGGCCCAGGGCCATGGCGCCATAGACCTTGCACGGATGGACGCATCCGGCCATGCGGTCGCCCATGGTGACGAGATGGACATCGCCCGAGGAGAGCGAGAACCGGAGGGATTCGATGGGCTGGTAGGGCAGGCAGACGACGTTGTCCAGGGCGCGGGTTCGGACGAACTCCTCGATGCCCTTCTTGGCCGAACCGCCTCCGATGAAAAAGAACAGGAAGCGCGGGTCGCCGCGAAGCCGGAGGGCGGCGTCGAGGATGGTGTCGAACGGGTGGACGAGGCTGTGATTGCCGCTGTACAGTACGGCGAGCTTGCCGCCGGGATTGTGCTCCCGCCGGAACGGGTTGCGGTCGTGCGGAATGTCCTCCAGGAAGTTCTCGCGCGCCCAGGTGGGAATGATGGTGATGGGATCGGCGGCGCCGCACTTGCCGCGGATGCGCGCGGCCATGTATTCGTCGAGCGTGATGACACACGCGGCCCGCTCCAGGCCCCAGGTGACCGCGCCGTTGAGAATCCGGACAAACGGATGGTTCCGCGGGAAGATGCCGGCTTCGACGGATTGGTCGGGGTTGAGGTCGAGGACCCAGAACGCGTAGGGGACGCCCCTGAGGAAGTTGACCATGGCCGCGGCGAAAACGGCCATGGGAGGGGAGGTGCCGACAAGCACCGCGGCGGGCCGCGGACCCAGCCAGCCGCGCAGGACGCAGCGGAAGACGAAAAGCAACTGGCCAATCAACCGATGGAAAAGGGTGGTTTTGCCGAAGGATGTGAAGGGCATGCGTCGGACGTGGGCGCCGTCGCGGACGGCGCGGGGCGGGTAGATGACGGACGGATCGTCGTAGCCGCGGCGGGAGGAGAGGACCTCGACGTGCCAGCCGCGGGCGGCCATTTCGGCGCAGACATCGGCCATGTCCTGGCCGGCGCTGGTGGGGTCCGGCGGGTAGGCCTGGCAAAAGACGAGCAGCCGCGGGGCGGGCATGGGCGGAGTCAGCGGGGAATCTGGCTGTCGATCCAGGCGTAGGTGCGCTCCATGCCGTCGCGCAGGCGGGTGGAGGGCTCCCAGCCGAGGAGCTTCTTGATGAGCGCATTGTCGCTGCTGCGGCCGCGGACGCCTTTGGGGGCGTCAAGGTTGTAGCGGCGTTTGAGTTTCACCCCGGCGATGTCCTCGACGATGTCCACGAGCTGGTTGATGGTGACGATCTCGGCGCTGCCGAGGTTGATCGGCTCGAGGATGTCGCTGTTCATGATGTCGAGCGTGCCTTTGACGCAATCGTCGATGTACATGAAGCTGCGGGTCTGCTGGCCGTCGCCCCAGATTTCGATTTCAAGGGCGCCGGCGCGCCTGGCTTCGATGACCTTGCGGCAAATCGCGGCGGGCGCCTTTTCGCGTCCGCCGTCATACGTGCCGTGCGGGCCGTACACGTTGTGGTAGCGCGCGACGCGGGTGGCGATCCCGAAGTCCTCGCGGAAATGGCGGCACATCCGTTCGCTGAAGAGTTTCTCCCAGCCGTATCCGTCCTCCGGCATGGCGGGATAGGCGTCGGACTCCTTGAGGCCGGGATTGTCGGGCGAGGTTTGCTTGTCGGCGGCATAGACGCAGGCGGAGGAGGCGTAGAAAAAGCGGTCGAGGCCGGTCTCGATGGCGGCTTTGAGCAGGTGGGTGTTGATCAGGACGCTGAGCATGCAGAGGGCGCGGTGGGTTTCGATGAAGCCCATGCCGCCCATGTCGGCCGCCAGATTGTACACCTGGTCGGCGCCCTGGAGGGCGCGGCGGCAATTGTCCAAGTCCTCAAGGTGGAGGACAAGGTTCTCCGCTTCGGGGAAACGCTGGTACCACTGGTTCTGGGGCTTGACGTCCACGGAGCGCACGCGCCATCCGTCCCGCAGGAGCCTGCCGACAAGGTGGCCGCCGATGAACCCGCCGCCGCCGCACACCACGATGATACCTTTCGCCATAGGGTCGCCACCGTAGGGGGTGGAGCGGAAATGTGGAGCGCAAAGAATGGGCGGACGCGGGGGCGCGGGGGCCGGTGGGGTCACGCGGCGTTTTCGACGACGATGCCGGCGGCGACTTCGCGGCTGATGGCGATGCGGCAGCCGAGGATTTGGCAGATGAGTCCGTTGCCGTCGCAGATTTTGCGAAGCTCGGTGGATTCGAGAAAGCCGAGTTCGCGGAGGCGGCAACTGGCGGCGACGGCGGGATGGAGGGCCACAATGCGGACGCGCTCGCCGCAGCGCGCCTGGTCCAGGGTCCGGCGTCCGCGGGAAGGCATCGGGGCGCGCAATTGCATCGTGCCAGGCAGTATGGACTGGTAAGATTGGGTCGCAAGGAGAAAATCATTAGTTACTGCGGTTCAGACAGTGGGGAGGCGGGGAGGCTGGCTGGGCCTGGGCGGGCGCG
>CAYSZK010000036.1:0-31342 GCA_964435495.1 uncultured Verrucomicrobiales bacterium | reverse complement strand
GCCTCATGTTCCGATCGCTCGCCAAACACATTCAAAGTTCATGACAGGCTCTAAGGATAACCTCCCACAATAACTGGTGTTACACGGTTTCCAGCCGAGACCAGCAAACGAAGGCTTTAGAAATACAAAGAGCTACTTCCAATGGCCTCTTTGAATCGGTCATGACAGATGACACGGTGCTGAGAATACGGAAGGGACCCGAGCTGACGGTCATCCACCGATTTGCCAGTGGGCCATTTGCTGGGAGCGTCAGAAGCATTGACACGTTTCGAGACTCTGCAAGAGTGTTTTCGGAAAAGTATGTCTACAATGAAGTCGGGCATCTTGAACGACTTTTCCGAAACGGGAAAACAACTTCATTCGTGTACGACACAAATGGGCGCATAATACGGCAACTTGACGATGGATCGGTCACGTGCATTCGTGCTTTTGATGGCGCAGGCAACATGCTTCAAGAGAGGTTCCCGGACGGGACTGTAATACAATACATATATACAGCCAACACCATTGAAAAGCGCTTTGCAACTGGGGTTGGCGATCCGGGGGTGGGAGTTGCATGGGAATCAAGGGACGTGGAAGGCTCCCGTCAATGGGGCGGCGACCAGCGCACGCTGATTTCCGCCGCGCTTGACAGCTTCATCGTGAATTACAGCGGCTTTTCGAAAGGGACTCAGCAATGAATGCCGAATATCGTTCAACAACCAAAGTATATTTATTCAAACAAGGTAAGGCGAAGTCGCAAGACAGACGTGCGCTTTTGATAATGATTGGTACCCTTGTCGGACTTCTAAACGCTCTGGGCATGGATTCTGGGTTGCGCGCCCTGTTCGCCGAATATCTTGCTGAAGTGCGAGAAGCGCAATCAAGCCCGGAGGCGGGCTTGAAGAAGAGCGAAAGGATTCAAAGCCTAAATGAGAAATGGCGCAAAGAGTTCCAGCTTGCGATAAGCCGTACGCAAAAGAACACGCCGGGCTGGGGGCAAATTGCATCCGAGTTAATGGCTCTTGAGCAAGCGGCGGGCAATTACGAGGCGGCTTTACAACTAAATGACCTGCTAGTAAAAGAGTGCAAGGATTCCGCAACGAGTTTCAGCCTAAAGGCGAACAAAGCGGAAGTGCTTTACAATCTCATGCTTTTGACAAATAATGTGGCTTCACGGACCCGAGCGCTTGAGGCATTCGGGAATGCGCATGAACTGATCCAAGTGCCCTATGAGCCGCTCGGTAAGCTGAGCTTGCTAAGAAAGTACGCCTCCGTATTAGAGCAAAATCAGAACTACATAAAAGCTATTTCGGTGCTAAAAGAGGCCGCTGGGCTTTGTGGTAATGCCGTGAATGGAAGTCTGGAATGGACTGGTGTTGACTTGCCGCGGCCCACAGAGGTCAGGTACTTGATGGATGCCGTCCGTGTTCGTGTTCAGCGCCTGAAGGATTATGGAACGGCGGAAAAGGAAATGGTTGAAGTGCTTGAAGTGGCGGAAGAGGATTCTCGCACTCCGCTGTATGAGAGGTATCTGTCCTGGGTGGATTCCCAGCGCGGGCCGACGTACAAAGCAAAACTGACCAAGTGGCTATCGTCCGCCAGGTGGGAACCGGCGGCATTCCCGGCAGCGTACCGTCTCGCAGAAGCGCTTTTCCGGGACAAGGAGTACGCATCGGCAGCCAATTGGTACAGCAAACTGTTGGGAACAGAGCTTGTCCAGCAAAGCGAAGGAAATAGCGGCGCTTATTCGCTGGAAGCGGGAAACATAGTGTATAATTTAGCGGAGTGCCTGTGTCGGCTTGGAGAGCATGACAAGGCTAGGACATTATACAAGATATTCACACGGATGTTTCCCAAAGATGTTCGTGCGGAGTGGGCGGAACGCAAAGGGTGGCAGTGAGCGCGCTTGGGCAGGTTCTCGTTTTGTGCGTGGCGTGCGGTTTTCTGGCAGTGTGGGGAAATGTGAAGTCGTGTGCCGCTGTTCAAGGTGGTGAGGTGGAGTGTGTTGATGGAGTGTGGAAGGTCAATTGTGGGCACCTTCCTGAAAGGGAAGGAGTGTGCGTCAAGGCGGAGATACCGATTGGCGAAATGGTGAGACCGCTTAAGAGTGATGTGCAGAAGACATGTGGCTGCATAAAAACGGTTACCGTTTCGTATACGACGAACGCCTTCGGTATGCTGATGGACCTTGAGTGTATGTTAAATACAAATGGAAAAGAGGCAATCAATGAAATGATTGCTATTGGGACGCAGTCACGCGGGAATGTTGCTGGGGTGGTGGGGCTCCCCAATGTTGGTAGCGAGCCAATCGTGGTTCAAATAATGGGTTCGGTGTGCCGCGCAATTACTGTGGTTTCAGGGCCGGGGGGAACTGTGCCGTGTCGTCTGAACGAAGATCGCGTGCTGGAATGGCGTTTAGCAACCTCCCGTGAGGGACGTTTGAGAGTAAAGTGTGAAAGCGATCTGGTTGGGGAGTTACGGGTTGAGCCTGAAGGTGAAGGCTCTTGGGCGCTGCGCATGAGACCGCGGACGAATCGAGTCGGAAAGCTGCACTCAAGTGTGGTCATTGAGGGTCCCATGGGGCATGGATTACGGAGAATTGGCTTTTCATGGGAAGTGGCGCATCCGATGGCGCGAGAAGGGAGCGTAGTGTTGGGTGTTAAGAGGGTTGGGGCAACGGTTCCAATGAGAGTTGGCGTTAAGGCTGGAAAAGGTGCCCGGTTGGATGCGGCGATTCTTTCGAGTGATCAATGGGCAGTAGAGGATTTTCGATGGGTGAGCGAAGGTGAATGTTCCGAGGATGGTGTGCGTGTGGTGGAGCTCCTGGTCCGCCCGGTGATGGAGGGCTCGATTGAGGGTGAGTTGGTTCTAGGGATTAGTGAGGCGGGCGTGGCTCATGTGGTTCCGATTTCGGTGTCGGCTTTTGTCGTTCGTTGATTGCGAGTGTGAACGTGTGCAGAAAAACAAAAAAGAGGAGACAACGTAAAATGAAAAGTGCGGTATTATGTGTTGGTATCATCGGGGTGTGTGCTGGGTCGAGTGACGTGGCGTTGGCTATTCGAGTGCCTGCAAGCGAAGTGCCGAATCCTTGCGAATGGATCGGGGATCCTGATTGCTCTTATGAACGATATTACGAGCGCTATGATTCCGCCGTTAATGAAAGTCAAGGATCCGGGTTTAAAGTATTTGCATCAGGTACAGTGGATTGTAACAATTGCAACACTAGAACAGCAACAATGAACTGCTCCAAAACTGACGTGGCTAGTTTCACGGAAACTCTTAGTCTTAGTGTTTCTCCCGGCATATCGGGCAAGGTGGGAATCGAGCTTGAGTTAAAGGGCAGCATTGGAAGTATTAATGGACACAGTGTCGGAGCGAGATTTACCTGCGGCGGTTCGATTCCACCGTGCACATGGACGCAGTTCAAGGGATTCCAAACGGTCGAGAAGAACAAGCGTGCCAGCATAACGCATTCCTATAAATGTTACTCAAAGACAACGGATGGGCCAAATCCTCCTTGTGTTCGCACTACCCTTGAGCAAGATGGTGGGTCAAAGGAGTCGTCGGGTCATGGCGACAAAGGGTCTGAATCAAGCGGTGGTTGCGAGGCAATCGGCGACAAAAAATGTCCGTGATCCACACATCGGCGCATGAACAAAGTCCCTCGGCACAGGCTCTTGGGTTAAATTGCGAGAGAGTCCTGGGCTGCGGGTAATTTGTGCGAGCCGTCAATTCCGTCCTCGCAGCGCTTGTGACCCCGGTTGCTTTAGGGTTATTGGCACCAAAATGGAAAGCGTGTGTGAGCCGGCCATCCTGACCCGGGGGCTGGAGGTGTGCGCCGCCGGCGCGGGGGACAGGCAATTGCTGGCTGGGATTGACTTGGCCATCCCCAGCGGGGCGTTCGCCTGTGTGATCGGGCCGACGGGGTGCGGGAAGAGCACGCTGGTCAAGGCGCTGGCGGGGTTGCTTGCGCCAAGTGGGGGTGAAGTCTTGCTCGGCGGGCATCCGGTGGGACGGTTGCGGGAGGAGTTGCCGCTGGCGATCGGGTATCTGCCGCAGTTTGGGGCGTTCCACGCGGGGTTGACGGTGCGGGAGATTCTGGAAAGTGCGGCAAGCCTGCGGCTGCCGAGGTCGGTGGGGCCGAAGGTGCGGCGGGAATGGCTGGGGCACGTGGTGGAGTTGTCGCGGCTCGGGCCGGTGTTGGAGCAACGGTATGGCACGCTTTCGGGCGGGCAACGGCGGCGGCTGGCGCTGGCAGAGGAGTTGGTTGGGGATCCGCCGTTTCTGTTCCTGGACGAGCTGACGAGCGGGTTGGATGAGTTCTCGGACCGGGAGATGATGGTGTGGCTGCGGGAGCTGGCGCACGAACACGGGAAGACTGTGGTGCTGGTGACGCACGCGACGTACCATTTGGGTTTGTGCGATTGGATGCTTTTCCTAAACGCGGGGCGGCGGGTCTATTTTGGGACGTTGGACGGGCTGCTGGCGGCGCACGAAGCCCGGACGGTTGCGGATGTGTTTGGGTTTTACGCGAGCGGGCGTTCGCCGGAGGAGGAGTCGGGCGCCGGCTGGGCCGAGGCGGTTTGGACGGCGGATGGGGCGGCGGATGAGGCGGTGACGGAGGGGGATGCGCCGTTGCCGCAGCCGTTGCGGACGGCGAAGCCGCCTGGATTTTGGGCGCAGTTGGGGCCGTTGATGGGGCGGCAGTGGGCGTTGTTCACGCGGGACCGGGGGCAGATGGCGTTGCAGGCGGCGTTGGCGCTGGCGTTTCCGGCGGTGGTGGCGGTGTTCGCCTACAAGGGACTGCCGCAGGTGCGGCAGTTGACGCTGGCGCTGGAGCCGAACATTGTGAAGAGCCTTGGGGAGCAGCTTCTCTATGTGACGGAGTCGTTCCGGTCGGCGTCGCTGGTGTCGGGGGTGGCGATGTTTCAGGTGATCCTGCTCGCATTGGCCGGGGCGAACAACGGGGCGCGGGAGATCGCGGCGGAGCGGGAGGTGCTGGAAAAGGAGATGCGCGCGGGGTTGTCGCCGGGGGCGTATGTGGTGACGAAGTTTGTCCAAGTGGTGGTGTTGTGCGGGGCGCAGGCGTTTTGGATGAGTTGGTTTGTGAAGGCGGTGTGCGGGTTTCCCGGATCGTTGGGGGCGCAGTTTGGGGTGTTGTTCGGGGTGGCCCTGGCGATGAGCGCGGTTTGCCTGGCGATTTCGGCGGGGTCGCGGACGGCGGAGCGGGCGAGCCTGTTGGCGGTGTATTTGGTGGGGTTTCAATTGCCGCTGTCGGGCGCGGCGCTTGCGCTGCCGGATTGGCTGGCGGTGGCGTGCCGTCCGTTCATTGCGGCGTACTGGGGATGGTGCGGCTATTTGAAGACCTTCGGCGTGACGCGGCACTACGACGTTGTGCGGCAGTCCACGGAGACGTTCCTGGCGCCGATGGAATGGTGCGGGGCGGTTCTGGCGGGGCACGTGTTGGCGGGCGTGGGGCTGGCCTGGTTTTTCGTGTGCCGCACGCGAAAGGGGCGGGCATGAAAGGGGCGCGGGGCGGGAACCGGGCGCTGTGCGTTCTGGCGGCGGGGCTGGTCTGCGTGGCGGCTTGGCGCCGGGACGCCGAGGGCGCCAAGGGTGCCGGGGACGCCGGAGGCCCCGTGGGCGCGGGGTCGAAGCGCCTGCGGCTTGAGGCGGCGCCGGGAATGACGCGGGCGGAATTGTTCTGGGTGGAGACGGTGGGGCGCCCGCGCGGGGTGCTGGTGGTGTCGCCGGGATTCAGCGCCTCCGGGGAGGCTTGGATTCAGCGCCGGGAGTGGCGGGAGTTTGCGGAGCGGACGCGGCTGGGGCTGGTGGGTCTGTCGTTTGCGTCCACAGTGGAGGCGGTGCGGTCGGGGGAGGGATACTATTACGCGGCAAAGGGGTCGGGTGACACGTTGCTTGGGGGTTTGCGGGAAATTTATGGGAAGGATTTGCCGCTTTGCCTGTACGGGTTTTCTGGGGGAGCTCATTTCACGGCGCGGTTTGCGGAATGGAAGCCGGAGCGGGTGCTGGTTTGGAGCGCGTACTCGGCGGGGTGGTGGGACGATCCGCGCGGGGGTGGGAAAGGTCCGCCGGGGCTGGTTGCGTGCGGGCTGGATGACCCGCGGCTGGGTGCGTCGCTGGGGTACTTCAAGCAGGGGCGCGCGGCGGGGCGGCGATGGCTGTGGCTGGGGGTTGGGGGAACGGGGCATTGGCCGGACCCGCGGGCGGAAGCGTTCGTCCGGCGATATTTCGAGGCGGTGCTGGCTGAGGAGCGCGGCCGGGGCGGAGGGGGGGGCGGGATTTGGGTGGACGTGGACACGGAGGCCCTGGTTGGCGGGCGTGCCGTCCGTGAGACTCCCTCGCTTACGGGCTGGCTTCCTGATGGCGATTTGCTAATTGAGTGGCGGTCGATCAATGATCCATAACCATGAGAACGCGCGTAGGATACTTTTTGTTTGCGTGTGCGCTGGCGGCGCCGGTGGGGTCTGTCGCGGCGGGCGGAAGCTTTTTCCGGGTCGAGCGGGTGGAGTATCATGCGCGGGAGTCCAAGCGCGGGATGAATCTATTCGAGGAGAAGGGGACGGCGGCGAAGCCGGTGCGGGGCGCGTTTCTTCCATTTTTGGAGGCGCGGGTATCCTGCGCGGAAAAGACGCGGGGGCCTGGGCTGACGGTGAAGGCCTATTTTTTCGATGCCGCCGGCAAGATGATCGGAGCGGCGGTGGGCCCGCATCCGTTGGACCGGGGGGGGCGGTCGCGGCATGGGACGCCGGCTTTTTTTGAGGGTGGGGTTGCGGAGCGCCTTTGTTTTGTCGTGCCGCCAGGGGTGGCGGCGGCGGCGGGATGGCGGGCGGTGGTGGTGTTTGGGGACCAGAACGAGGCGGCGGCGGGGGTTTACCCGGACGGGCTGGTGTCGCGGTTTGAGTTTCCGGAGCGGAGGCTTGTGGAGCGGCCGCGGCGGGTGGAGCGGAAGGCGGCGATGGACCCTGTCATCGAGCATGTGTTGAAGACCAAGAGCCCGTTGCAGCCGCGGATCACGCTGTTCCTGCGTCCGCCGGTGGGGATGCGTGAGGCGGCGCAGGCGCGGGGCGTCTTGGCGCTGTGCCTGCTGGCGAACAGCGTGGAAGAGTTGAAGCGGCGGCTGCAATTGCTGGAGGCGAGTGACGAGGTGGGCGGGCTGCTGCGGTTTGCGGAGAAGCACAAGCTGCTGGTATTGTGCTGGGGGTCGCGTGGACTATGGGACCCGCAAACCAACTGGGATGAGCAGCCCGAGCGGGAGCGGCGGCGGCGGGATGAGGACCTCGACGCGGTGGCGGAGGCATGGGGCGAGGGGGTGGAATTTTTGGCGGAGAAATACGGCGTGCCAAGGCGTGATTTTCTGTTGTGGGGCGTTTCGGGTTCGGCCCAATACGCGTGCCGCCTGGCGCTGCGGCGTCCGGAGTTCTTTCTGGCGGTGAATGTGCATATCCCCAGCAGCTTTGACGAGCCGACGCCTGGTGCGGGGCGCGTGCTGTGGTGTCTGACCACGGGGGAGCGGGAGTCGGGGTATGAGCGGTCGTTGCGGTTTCTGTCGGCATGCCGGGCTTTGGGGTATCCGATGGTGTACAAGGCGATCATTGGGCTGGGCCACCAGGGCCATCCGGCGGCGTCGGCGCTGGGCGAGCGCTTTTTCGAGTACGCCCTGGGATTGAAGGGGGAGAAAGAGGCGTTTGAGGCGTCGTTGCGGGATTCGCTGTCGCCGGTGGCGATGGAGTGGCGGAAGAACCCGAACAGGCCGTGGCCCGTTTCGTTCCAGAAGCCGGCGTATGTGGGGGACGCTGTGAACCAGGAGATGTTTCCGTTTGCGGAGGCGGATATGGTTCCGCCGGGTTTTCGGGTGATGCTGCCGACGCGGGTGTTGGCGGACGCATGGAACGCAAAGTGAAAAGGAGGAGCGATGGGCGAGACATTTTTCAATGGGGTGTGGCGGATGGACTGGGGCCTGGGCAACCCGAACAAGACGGCGGCATTGATAGCGATGTTGATGCTGGCGGCCTGGTGGCTGGCCCGGGTCTGGCGGTGGGGTTTCTGGCTGGCGCTGGCGTTGTTCGCGGGATTGGGCGCCTGTTTGATCCACACATTCTCGCGGGGAGGCCTGCTGGCGTTGGCGGCGGGCTTGATTCCGGTTCTTCGGGCGGCGCAGCGGCCCTGGCCCCGGGGCCGGGTGATGGGAGCGTGCCTGGCGGTATGGGTGATGATCGGGTTCGCGGTATTTTTGAGCGCGCACGAGCGGTATGGGAAAGGCGTGGCGCGGGAGGACCGGTCCATTGGCAACCGGCTGGAGATTTGGCGGCGGGCGCCTGCGATGATGGTGGCGGCGCCCGGGGGATGGGGCTGGGGGCAATCGGGTCGGGCGTACATGCAATGGTTCCAGGAGGTTGACGCGCGCGAGGAGTACCGCACCTTGGTCAACAGCCATTTGACGTGGCTGGTGGAGATGGGGTGGCCGTTGCGGTTCCTCTACGTGGCGTGTTGGGGGTGGGTGTTGCTCTTGTGCCTGCCGAACCGGCGCACGGGGGAACGGGCTGTGGCGTTTGGCGTATGGCTGGCGTTTGGCGTGGCGGCGGTGTTCAGTTCCGTGGCGGAGTCGCCGTGGCTCTGGGTGCTGCCCACGCTGGCACTGGGGGCCGCGGTGGCGGGGAGGTGGCGATCGGGCGAGTGGCCGGTGGGCGCCGCGTGGCTTGGCCCCGTTGCCGCGGCGGGTGCGGTTTGCGGGATATTCTTTGCGGCTGGCCTGGGCGCGCGGGAGGTGCGGGTTCTCGGGGATTGCGTGGTGGTTGGGCGCGGGACTCCAAGCGTCTGGGTTGTGGCGGACGAACAGGCGTTGGGCCAGGTGTTCGGGAGGGCGCTGAGGCGGCACTTGCGGGGGATGCCCGAAGCCGCGCGGCCCGTGGTGGGCGTGGCGCGGTCGCCGGCGTCCATTCCCGATGGGGTGGCCGGGGTGACGGTGGTGGTGGCGGGGACGCCGCCGGCGGAGGCGCGGGCTGCGTTGGCGCGGTTCATGGACGGGGCTGGGCGGGTGGTGTTTCTCTCGCCTGGATTCCATCCGTTGGAGATGGGGTGGGCGGCGGGGGCGCCGTGGCGTGGGGAGGTGGTGTTTGGCGAGTTTACCAGGTCGGCGTTTGTGCCGGCGTGGTCGGACCGCGGGCGGGTGCGTCGGGTGGAAGGGGCCGGGGATTACCTGGCGGCCTGGCCGGAGATCATACTGAACAAGGGAGGATGAAAGTGAGACATTGGCTGAAAGGACACAGATTGCGGGCGGTGGCGGCGGACGCGGGGGCATTCCTGGCGCTGACGACCGGGGCGCTTTGCGCAGGGTTGGTTGCGAACCAGTTGCGGGACAAGCCGCTGCCATTGGCCTACGAATCCAAAGAGGCGCGGATGGCGGCGGAGGTGGCGCGGGCGGGCGGGTCGATTGCCGCGCCGGAGCCGGGCGCGGCGGCGGTGGAAGCGCCGGAGGACTTGGACCTTGCCCGGTTTCGAAGGGCGTTGGGGGAATCGCGGGTGATCGTTTTGGACGCGCGCCCGGAGATTTTTCATCGTCTGGGGCATGTGCCCGGCGCCCTGAGCCTGCCGCGGGAAGATTTTGCGGGCGCCTGCGCGAGGCTGAGGGACCGGCTGGAGGGGGCGCGGGACGGGTGGCTGGTGGTTTATTGTTCCAGCCGATCTTGCGAGGACAGCAAGCTGGTCCGAAAGGCGTTGATGGACCTGGGCTTTCGGAGGGTCAGTGTGTTTTTGGGGGGCTGGGCCGAATGGTCGGCGGCGGGCTTGCCGGAGGAGAAACAACCGTGAGCACCCGCTGGACTGGGCTCGTGCGGCGCTGGTGGGGGGCGGCGCTGCGGATCGTGTTGGGCGTTATATTCGTGTACGCGGGCTGGACCAAATTCATGGGGCCGGCGGCGTTTGCCGAAAGCATCGCCACGTTTCGGATGCTGCCGGACGGGGCGGTGAATTTGGTGGCGCTGGGGCTTCCGCTTGCGGAGATGTTTGCGGGCGCGATGCTGATCGCCGGGGTGGGCGTGCGGATCGGGGCGTTTGCCGTGCTGGCGATGACACTGGGTTTCACCGCGGCCCTTGGCCAGGCGCTGGCGCGCGGGTTGGAGGTGGACTGCGGTTGTTTCGGGGGGGGTGAACCGTCCGATCTGAAGACTTGGCTGGCTTTGGGGCGCGACCTTGCGATTCTGGCGGGGGCGTCGGTCGTGTATCAATCGCGCTTGGCCGCGAGCGGGATTGGCGGCGAAGAGGATGCGGTGTGAACGGGCTGGTGGAGGCGGGCGGGTCGGGAGGGTTCCGGCGCGCGTCTGGCGGCGGGGAAGACGGGTTGGTGGGCTATTGCGGTGTGGCCGGCTTTCTGCTGGCGTGGGGTTTGGTGACGGCCACGGGCTGGCGGGATGCGGCTTGGCTGGTGATAGTATTCATGGGCTTGACAGCGGCGCCGATGATCACGGCCAGTCTAATGGTGCTGCGCACGCACCGCCGGGCCTCAGCGGGTTTGGGGCGCTCGCCCGAGCCGGGGATTCCCTGGGGGCGGTGGGGCATTAAAGCGTTGGGCATGGCGGGTGTGTTTGGGTGTTTGGCGTGCGCGTACGGGATTATTCCGGAATATGGGCGGCAATTCTACGCGCCCGTATGGCGGGCGCTGGCCCATGCGGGCTGGCCGCTGGCGGTGGCGTGCGGCGCCTACTTCGTCTGGGCGGAGCCACGAGCGGACGAGCCGCGTGACGGGGCGTGGCACGCCGGGCTAGTGCTGGTGGGCCGGTTCCGGGAGGTGGACGGAGGGGTGTTGTGGCAGTTTGCGCTTGGCTGGCTGGTTAAGGGATTCTATCTGCCCCTGATGATGGCGGGGGCCGCAGAGCAATTGGCGCGGCTTGCACAGAGCGGCGTTGGGTTGGAGGACTTTGGACGGTTGTACACCGGGTTGCTGAACCTGTTGTTTGCGGCGGACGTGACGTTTGGGGCTGTGGGGTATGTGCTGACGGTGCGGGCGTTGGACTCCCATACTCGCGGGGTCGATGGAACAATAACGGGGTGGGCCAGCGCGGTGGTGTGTTACGTGCCGTTTTCGGCGTGGGTGTGGGGCAGGTATCTGGATTACAAAGGGCCGGTAACGTGGGACGAGTGGCTGGGCGGCCATCCGTGGATGCTGGTCACATGGGGCATGGGCATCCTGTTGCTGATGGCGGTCTATGTTTGGGCAACGGTGGCCTTTGGGTGCCGGTTCTCGAACCTCACGCACCGGGGTGTCGTGGCGTGCGGGCCGTACCGCTTGATGCGGCATCCGGCGTACGTGGCCAAAAATCTCGCGTGGTGGCTCATGTACGTGCCCTTCGCCGCGCACGCCACCCCAGAGGCATCGGGGCGCGCGTGCGCCTGCCTGCTGCTCACCAATCTCATCTACGCCATTCGGGCCCGCACCGAGGAGGCGCATCTCCTCCGAGACCCGGCGTACGCGGCGTACTGGTCGTGGGTTGAGGCCCATGGAATGATGGCGCAGCTCCGGCAGTTGCCCATGGCCGCCGCCAGACGCTGGCGCCGTATGCGACTGGGCGGAGGTGCCGTGAATCCTACGATCATGCACCCCCTCCAAAAAACCGCTTGTCTCCTGGCGGAAAAGCCGCATGCTCAGAAGCTCCCGTAAGGCCGGTCTTCTTTTGGCCCCTTGGAATTCTGGAATTCCTGGGGTCCGCCAAAGGGCCGGGCCTGCGTGAAACCGGAAAAGAAAAGGAGTCCCATGGCTTTTGCAGTGATCAGGACCGGCGGCAAACAATACCGCGTCGCCGAGGGCGACACGCTCGACGTCGAACTCATCGACGCCGAGCCGGGCAAGACGGCTGAATTCGGCGAGGTGCTCCTTTATTCCGGGGATTCCGGGGTGAAGGTGGGGCGCCCGCTCCTGCAGGGCGCCAAGGTCACCGCGGAAGTCCTGGACAAGGTCAAGGGGGACAAGGTTGTCGCTTTCAAATTCCGCCGGCGGAAGGGGTACCACCGCACCGTCGGCCATCGCCAGAAGTACACCCGCGTCAAGATCACCGGCATCAAAGCCTGATCCGCGCATCAAGGAACCACCGCCATGGCACATAAAAAAGGGCAGGGAAGCGTCAAGAACGGCCGCGACAGCCACAGCAAACGGTTGGGCGTGAAACGGTTTGGCGACCAGTTTGTCACCGCCGGCAGCATCATCGTCCGCCAGCGCGGGACCCGTTTCCATCCCGGCGCCAACGTCGGGCTCGGGCGCGATTTCACGCTCTTCGCGCTCACGGACGGCTGCGTCAAATTCGACCGCGCCAACCGCCGCGTCAGCGTCGTCGCCCAACCGCAGATTTCGGGCAATTGACCCCGCCGCCTGGCGGCGGAGGAACCCGTGAACGAGCCCGGATCGATCAGGGGCCTTCAGGATTTGCGCCGGGACTACGCCCGCCGTCCGCTTCACCGGGACGGTCTGGACCCCGATCCGTTCGCCCAGTTTCGCGCATGGTTCACCGAGGCCCAGGAACGGGAATTGCTCGAACCCAACGCGATGACCCTCGCCACCGCCGGCGCGTCGGGCCGGGTCACTGCGCGCACCGTGTTGCTCAAGGCGTTTGACACGCGCGGTTTCGTGTTTTTCACCAACCACAACAGCGTCAAGGCCGCCCAGATCGCCGAAAACCCGCGCGTCGCGCTGCTGTTCGCCTGGCTGCCGCTGGAGCGCCAGGTCGCCGTCACGGGCGCGGCCTCCCGCATCTCGGCGGCGGAGTCCCTCGCCTATTTCGCCAGCCGCCCTTTCGGCAACCGGGTGGGCGCCTGGGTTTCCCAGCAAAGCAAGGTGATTCCCTCGCGCAAAGTCCTGGAGATGAAGTTTGAGGAGATGCGCCGCAAGTTTGCCAACGGCGAGGTGCCCCTGCCGGATTTTTGGGGCGGCTACCGCGTCGAACCCGAGTCGATCGAATTCTGGCAGGGGTCCGAAAGCCGGCTGCACGACCGCTTTCTGTACTCCCGCGACGGCGCCGGCTGGAAGATCGAACGCCTCGCCCCCTGAGGCGCCGCGCCGGGGCGATGAGCCGGACCCCGCGCCGCATCAAACCACCGTAATGGCCCGTCATTCCACGGCAAGACGCGCCGGGCCCGCGATGCTTGAATGGCCCCCGCATGAGCACCAGAATTCGGATCGGCATTATCGGAACGGGCGGCATCTCCCACGCCCACGCCAACGGCTTTCTCAAACATCCAGGCGCCGTCGAGTGCACCGCCATCTGCGACCTCAACGCCGCCTCCCGCGCCAGGCTCAAGGAGAAGCTGGCCGCGGACCCCGCGGAATTTGGCGATTGGAAGGAGATGCTGGAGAAGGCCGGGGACCGGATCGACGCGGTGCTGGTCTGCCTGCCGCACCATCTGCACGCCCCGGCGATCCTGGACGCCTGCCGGGCGCGCAAGCATGTTCTGTGCGAAAAGCCGATGTGCACCTCCACCGGCGAAGCCGACGCCATCGCCGCGGCCGTGAAGGGGAGCGGCATCACCTACATGTCCGCGCACAACCAGCTGTTCCTGCCGTTTTTCCGGCAGTTCAAGCGGATGCTCGACGACGGCGCCATCGGGCGGCTCTACTGGCTGCGGTCGCAGGATTGCTTCGTCAACCGGGCCAATTTCGAGCATGCCTGGCGCGGCAACGCGAAGCTTCAGGGCGGCGGCGAATTGATCGACACCGGCTACCATCCGAGCTACCGCCTGCTGGAAGCCGTGCGCGAGCCCGCCGCCGCGGTGCACTGCGCCATGGGCCGGTTTTTCATGACGCTGGAAGGGGAGGACACCGCCACCGTCCAGGTGCGCTTCGCCAACGGCGTGATCGGGGAGGTGTTCACCTCCTGGGCCATGCCGTTGCCGTGGGGCTCATGGCAAATGCACGCCATCGGGTCCAAAGGCCAGCTCTTTGGATCGGGCCAGGAGCTGTGCCTCCTGCCCGAGGGCGCCCGCGAACCGGCGCGGTTCACGGTGCAGGGGGACGGCGACACGTTCTCGGCGCAGCTCCTCCATTTCGCCGAATGCCTGCGCGACGGCAAACGCCCGCCCCATTCCGTCGAGGAAGGGCGCGCGGTGCTCGATTTGATCCTGCAAGCCGGGGCCAGCGCCGAAGGCTGGCGCGACACCGCCCAGGTCAAAGCCTGAAAATCAACCCAACGGAAAGGATACGAACATGACGGAGTTTTTGAAGACGCGGACGGGCGGTTTCCCCATCGGCTTCCGCCGGGGCTGGAGCGACTGGCAGCGGGACCTTCCCGCGGTGCTGCGGTGGGCGAAGGAAAACCGGTTCGGCGTGGTCGATCTCGGCAACGACGCCGACAAACTCCTGCCGGACCTCGCCAAAGCCGGCTTGCAGGCCGGTTCGGTCGATCTGCCGGCGTGGAAAGAGTTGATCTCGCCCGACGCCGCCCAGCGGCGCAAGGGCGTCGAACAGGCCGCCACCTATATCCAGGCGTGCGCCAAGGCGGCCGGGCCGCTGAACTATTTCGTGGTGATGCTCCCCGAAAAGCCGGGTTTGGGCCGCGCGGAAAATTTCGCGTTCATGGTGGAAAGTTATCGCGCGCTCGCGCCCGTGCTCGAGGAGGCCGGGGGCAAAATCGTGATCGAGGGATGGCCCGGGCCCGGAGCCCTCTGTTGCACGCCGGAAACCCTGCGCGCGTTCTTCCGCGACGTGCCGTCGCCGGCGATGGGCATCAATTTCGATCCCTCCCACCTGATCCGGATGAACATCGATCCGATCCGGTTCCTGCGCGAGTTCGCCGGGCGCGTTTTCCATGTCCACGGCAAGGACACGGAACGTTTCCCTGAGAACGTCTATGAATGCGGGTCGGAACAACCGCCGGCCTTCCTGAAAGGGCACGGCTTCGGCGGCGCGACGTGGCGCTATACGATTCCCGGCCACGGCGAAACCCGGTGGACCGAGGCGTTCCGCATCCTCGAAGGCGCGGGTTACCGTGGCGCGGTCTCAATCGAGTTGGAGGACGAGAACTTCAACGGCACGGAGGCCGGCGAAAAGCTGGCCCTCGCCCTCGGGCGCGATTATCTGGCCGGTTGCTGAGGCGGCCGCGGGGCCGCCACAACGCTTTGGCGCGGGACGGAAGTGGAAGCGGCATCCCGCCGCTTAACATATTGGACCACCAAGAGGCATTGCTCCATCCTACTCGCTTTCTCACCGCCCTCGACCCTCGATTTCCCCAAGCCGCTCACGGAGCCCGCGGGACGCAAGGATTGGGGCAGAGACGGGAGACAGGGCGCGGGGGACGGGAACTTTTCACCACGAAGGACACAAACGGGGCTGGGTAACCGCGGAGGAAGGGGAGAGCGAGAAGGGAAATCGCCTGTCTCCCGTCCCCTCTCCCATCGCCGCTCCGCTCTGCCGCCGCGGTCCACAGGCGGCGCTCCCGCCCCGGCGGGTCACCAGAACCAGTAGGCCGCGTTCACCCCGATGGTGTGTTGCGTGCTCTGGTTGTTGCCGAAGATGTTGGACTCCGCGGTGTCGTTCTCGCCGTCGCCATCCGAGTCCCATGGGCTGCCGCCGTCCGAGCTGGCCGCGTCCAGGCGGTACTCGATTCGGAACAGGAAGTTTTCCGCCAGAGTAAAGCCCGCCGTCAGGGTCCAGGACCAGAGGTCGGTGTTGCTCACCCGCACGCTCCGTTCGTCCAGCGAACGCTCGTCGAGCCCGTCCACAAAACCCAGCGTGCGGTCGTCGGCTTTGAAATTATACACGTAACTCGCGTCCACCACGCCACTGAGGCGGACGCCCCGCTTCGCGGTCTCCAGGTGGATGCCCTGGTCCTCGATGATCTTTTCGAGTTCCTTGAGCCGTTTCTCCGCCTCGGGCGAGCCCGCGCGCGCCGTGCCCGCCAGCAGCAGGCCGAGGCCCGCCGCGATCCATGGATTCCATTTTTTCATGTGCTTTCTCCTTGATGGGTTGTCGCGGCATCCGCCGCGGTCCATGTGGTTTTTGCAAATGATATGCATCTAGTCAAGCCCGAAGTTTCCCGCGCCGCGCCGGAGGTGGCTGGGGCTATTCCGCGGGATGAAGGCCCCGGCTTGCGGAGGCTTTTCCGGAGGGGCACCGTGCGCCGCAGCCGCCGCCACAGGGGGAATCCGGTCCCCGGCGTTGCGGGAGGCATTGGCGGGCCAGTGCCACTCCGGCGAGGAGGACCAACAACGAGGTCAGGAGGATATCGGGCAGGTTTTGCATGGAAACGGCTCAGCCGGGCCAGTGGGCGAGGAGCGTGGCGGTTTGGAAGACCGCGACGGCGGCCAGCCAGGCCAAACCGGTCATGCCCCCGAAAGAGAGCATGGCCCAGCCCCAGCCCAACTGCCGCGCGATCACGGCGACGGTCGCGCCGCATTGGGCGCAGAGCGCGAAGAAGACCATCAGGGCGATGGCCACCGGCATGGTGAAGACGGGTTGGCCCTTCCTGCCGCCCTCTGTCCAGACCTCGGCGGCCATCCTCCCGCGCAGGCCGGCGGACTCCTCGTCCACGTCCGAGCCGAGTTGGTAGATGATGCCCAGGGTGGCGATGATCACTTCGCGCGCGGGGAAGCTGGCCAGCACGCCCACGGTGATCTTCCAGTCGAACCCGGCCGGCGCAAAAACCGGCTGCACGGCCCGGCCAAATTGCCCGAGCAGGCTCTGCTCGAGGTAGGCGGAATCGACCTGGTGGGCGAGCGCCGCGGCCAGTTCCGAACCATCGTCCTCCAGCGCGGCGGCGATCTCCTCCGCGGTGCGCCCTTGCGCCGCCGCGTGCCCGGCCACGAAGGCGGCGGTTGCGCGCTCTTCGACGGCGGGGTTGCGGGGGAAATAGAGAAGGGCCCAGATGATGACGGAGAAGGCCAGGATGACCGTGCCGGCCCGGACCAGAAAGTCCCGGCCACCTTCCCACATCTTCAGAAGGACACTGGGCAGAGTGGGGACTTTGTAGGGCGGCATTTCGAGGATGAACGGCGGGGGCGGGGTCTTGAGCACGAACCGGCTGGCCAGCCATACGATCGGCAGCGCCACCGCGGGTCCGACGAAGTGCATCCCGAAGAGCACCGCCCCGGAAACGAGCGTTCCGTGGCGCGGTTCGATGAAGGCGCCGATCAGCAGCACATAGACCGGCAGCCGCGCGGAGCAGCTCATGAAGGGCGCCGTCATGATGGTGGCGACGCGCGATCTGTGGTTTTCGAGGCCGCGCGCGGCGAGAATCCCGGGGATGGCGCAGGCGAAGCTGGAAAGGAGCGGGACAAAGCATTTGCCATTCATGCCGCACCACCCGAAGAGTTTGTCCATGACGAAGGCGGCGCGGGCCATGTAGCCGGTGTCCTCCAGCAGGGCGATGAAGAAAAAGAGGATGAAGATTTGGGGCAGGAAGATGATGACGCCGCCGACCCCGGCGATGACCCCGTCCACAAGGAGGCTTTGCAGCATGGGCAGCCCGGCCAGGGTGGGGGAGATGGCGTCCTGAACCAGGCCTGTCAGGGCGTCAATGGCGTCCATCAGCGGCCCGGCCCAGGCGTACACCGACTGGAACACGAACCACATGATTCCGGCGAAGATGATCGTTCCCCAAACGCGGTGGAGCAGGAGCGCATCGACCGATTCGCGGCCGCGGCGTTCGGGTTGCCCCGCCGACGGCAAGCCCGCCTGGCTGAGGAGCGCCTCGTTGTGCTCGTAGTGGAGGACGGCTTCGGCCGCCGCCGGGTTGAGGCCGGCCTCGCGGATTTTCGCGCGCGCGCCTTCGAGGAGCGCGTCGAGGCGGGGCTCGTGGCCGCGGAACCGTTCGCGGAGGGCGCTGTTGGCGTCAAAGATGAGGCGGAACGCCTCGCCGCGCGCCAGGCTGTGGCCCGTCGCCGCGGCGCCCTCCATGACCTGGCGCGCCGCGTCGAGAACCGGCTCGGGCCACGAAATCCGGCGCATGGCGCGGGGTTTTTCCAGGGAAACCGCGATGGCATCGAGAAGTTTGTCCAGGCCCTCCCCTTTGTGGGCGGCGGTGGGCACCACGGGAACGCCAAGGGCTTCCTCCAAACGGGCGGGATCAATCGCAAGGCCGCGCCGTTGGGCCACGTCCCATTGGTTGAGCACCAGAACCATCGGGATTTCGAACTCCGCGAGTTGGGAGGCGAGAAAGAGATTGCGTTTGAGGTTGGCCGCGTCGAGCACGCAGACCAGAAGGTCCGGTTTTCGCAAGCCCGCCTGCCCGAGCAGCGTGTCGATGACCACCCGCTCGTCCGGCGAAGCCGCGGTGAGGCTGTAGCTGCCCGGCAAATCGAGGAGATCGACCGGGCGCCCCCGCGCCTCCAATCGGCCGGTCCTGGCTTCCGTCGTAATGCCGGGATAATTCGCCACCCGCTGGCGCAGGCCCGTCAGGCGGTTGAAGAGCGTCGATTTGCCGGTGTTCGGATTGCCGATGAGCCCGACGAGGGGCGGGGTCGAAGGCGCGGACGGCGGGGCGTGGGCGGGCGTGGGCATGGGCGTGGCGGGGTCAGAGGAGTTCAATGGCCACGGCGCGCGCGTCGGCGAGGCGGATGCTGACTTTTTGCTCCTCGATGAGAAAGGCGACCGGATCTCCCAGCGGAGCGGTGTTCTCCCGGCGGATCAGCCGCCGGGGAAGCAGCCCGAGCGCGTGCAACCGGACCGCGGCATCCCCGCCGGTCTCGATGGCCAGGATGCGCGCCGTCTGGCCGTGTTGCAGATCGGCCAGGGTCGCGCGGGCGTCGGGGGCATGGGCGGCGTTCATGGACTGAATCGTCGCATGAAGGCCGATGCCGCGCCACTCCCCCCCGGAGCAAAACCGCCCCCGGCGGGAGCCGTTTCAGCGTTCCGCCCCCAGGAGGTAAGCCTTGGGGTTCACCCCAAACTCCCCGCGGAAGGCGCGGGCGAAATGGCTTGGATTGCTGTAGCCGACATCCATCGCGACACAGGTGACGTTGCGTTCCCCGCCGTCAAAGCGTTCCCGCGCACGTTGCATCCGGACCCCGCGCAGATAGCCGAACACCGTCGTTCCGTACACCCGGCGGAAACCGCGCTTCAACTTGAACTCGTTGGTGCCCGCCGCCCGCGCAATCGAACGGATGGAGTGGCCTTCGGCGAAACGAACTTCCATGTGGCGCGCCGCCCGCTCGACGCAGCAGATGTCCTCCGGCGAATAGGGGCAGCCCTCCGGCCCCCGCGCCTCCTCCGCCGCCACAACGCGGCTGAGAATCTGAAAAAGGAGGCCGCGCGCAAAAAGCTTTTCGGAGTGGGAGGTCCGGCCAAGCCCGGAAAGCTGGGATGCCGCGTACCGCATCGCGGGGTCCATCGCCCCGCCGGCGAGCTTCGGGGTGGTCCGGTTGGGGCAGGCGGCGCATTCGGCAAGCCGGCTTGTGCCGCCAAGCAACGAGATGGCCAGGCGGCCTTGGACCAAAGCCCCCGCCGGACTCGGGTTCAATTCCACCTCCGCCTCCCCATCCAGGAGCAGCCAGCAACCCGCCATCACCGATTCTTTCCAGGCGTCCGAGCGGGCGACGGCTTCGCCTTCGAGGGAGCCCACCCATAAGATCGAGGGGCCCTCGGAGTCTCCCTCGCCCGCCGGGGCGGCGGCCCGCCGGGGGAGGTTGTCATGTATCCAGTTCATCCGCGCCCCAGAACATGGAAGCGGCCGGCTTCCGCGTCAAGGTGCCCGTTGGCGCTCCCGCTGCCCACCATGGCGGGTCCGCGTTCGTCCGCGGCCCGGGGGGCACGGCAAATGTCGAGGGCCGGAAGTGGAAGCGGCCCCCGCCACTTCAGGTTGTTCCAGCGAGAGATGGGTTCCCCTTGAGGAAGTGGCGGGGCCGCCGCTTAAAGTGCTGGCTCACGAAGGCGCTTTTTCTCCCGTCCCTCGTTTCCGGTTTCCCAAAGTGGTGTTACCACTGCGCTCTGGCACCGAAGGACAAAGGTCCGATGGGTTGCGCGTGCCCCATTATTGACAGCCGGGCCGAAGAGACTACAGTGGTCACATGATAGCTACGTTGCGGGAGTCGAAGGCTAAGCTGAGCAAGCTGGTGGAACGGGCCGCGGGTGGGGAAGAGGTCTTGATAACGGTTCGCGGAAAGCCGCGGGCGCGGTTGGCGGGGATAGCTCGAAGCGACATGGCGGCTTGGGCGGAGGAATTGCGGGCAGTCCAGGGCGGGCAGACTATCGCGGCGGACAGTTGCGAGGTTCTGGATGCGATTCGGGAGGAGCGGGGATGACGGGTTCCTACTGGGACACGTCGGTTGTTCTGAAGTTGTATTGCCGGGAGGAGGATTCGCCGCGGTATCTTGAGCGCGTTGCGAAGGCGCGGGATCCGCTGATTTCGTCCGCGGCGCTTTCGGTGGAGATGATGTTTGCGCTTTATCAGAAGGAGTTGCGCGGGGCGCTGGCGGCCGGGGAGGGAACGCGGCTTTATGACCGTTATTTGGCCGATGTGGGGCTGGGCCGGTTTCTTTTGGTGCCGTGGGGTGACGATGTTCGGGAGGCGGCCCGAGGTGTTGCGGCTGCGTGTTATTCGGCAAAACCGCCGGTGGCGTTTCGGGCGCTGGATGGG
This sequence comes from uncultured Verrucomicrobiales bacterium, assembly GCA_964435495.1. Classification (GTDB taxonomy): domain Bacteria; phylum Verrucomicrobiota; class Verrucomicrobiia; order JADLBR01; family JAIBCM01; genus CAYSZK01. The sequence continues at coordinate 10,787 of CAYSZK010000036.1, read as the reverse complement.
CTGCATCTGGCGTCGGCGAAGTTGGCGGGGTGCCGGAGGATCTTGACCACGGACAGCCGGATGCGGCTTGGGGCGGTTCTTGTTGGACTGGAAGCGGAAGGTTGAGACGGGGGACGGGTGTTCGGGGGACGGGAGACGGGGAAATTCTCGCGAAGGAGAAGCCAGCAGAACCGATCGACCGAATGTTCTCGAGGGGCCTTCCGCATCGAACCGCCGGCGAAATTCACCTGGCGCGGCCCAGCCAGATATGCGCGGCGGCGGCGGCGGGCAGGGCAAGGCCTCCCGCCACATGCACCCATTTGCACATGGCGCGCAACCCCTCCGAACCCGCGTAGTAAAGTCCAAAGCCCGAGACTGTCATGGCGATCATCCAGCCCGCAAGCAAAGCGCCCGAGGCCGCGTTTCGTCCGGCTTTCCAAGCCGCGCACATGTGCACTGGCGCCAGGATTCCAAGAAGCACCAACACCGGAGGAACGGTCCATCCGTGTGCCCTGATCCATCCATAGGGCGGTGGATCCTCCGGATGCAGCCAGACGGGCAGGAGACAGGCCAGGCCCGTCAGAAAATTGAGGCCGAAGACAGCCGCGAGCGCCCAGATCAGTCCCCGTCCGATGCGGCCCGGGCGGGTTCCCATGGAAAATTCGGGGTGTGCCATGCGATGTTGCCTCCCTTCCGGGCGGGGATGAGGATCAGCGCGGCGCGCCGCGTTGTCCAGCGCCATCGCCGGAGGCCCGCGAGCCCGCCCACAAACAGGGCTGTGGACCGGGCGTCGGCGTCCGCCGCGCACCGCGCGACCACCGCGGCAGCGAGAACGCCTCCCTCCGCGGGCGCGCCGCGCCGTGGATCAAAGAGGTGCCCGCGGTGGCCTCCGCCGATTTCGCGTTGGAAGGTGTTGGCGGAGACGCAGCAGGCGTTGCCGCGCAAGACAACCGTTCCGACCACGCGTCCGGGATGCCGGGGGTCTTGGATGCCGATGCGGATTGGGCGCGGCCCAAAGGCCCGCACATCCCCCCCGGCGTTCACCAGCGCTTCGCGGGCGCCATTCCGCCGGAGCACGGCCACCATGGCGTCAATGATAAACCCCTTGGCAACAGCACCCAAGTCCAGCCGCACGCCCGGCCCCGTGAAGGCCACACAGCCGCCGGGCACCGAGAACGGCGCAGGGAGTGCAGCTGGCCGAAGCCGCCGGCGCGGCGCGCGAATCCGGCGGTGAGGGACACCCCACGCTTCGAGAGCCGGACGGACTGCCGGATCAAACGCGCCACCGCTCCAGGCACGCACCCGAAGGGAATGGCGGAGCACCGCGCGCATCGCCGGGCTTGCCGCGGCCCCGCCGGCGCGGGCCGCGCCAAGCAGCTTGTTGAGTTCGCTGTCCGGGTCGTGCGCATTGAAGAGCCGTTCAAGCCGCCGGGCCCGCCGCAACGCGGCATCGATGGCCTTGTGCAACGTGGGGACGGGCGCGCCCCGCGCGAGGATGGAGACGAGGGTTCCCATCAACACGGCGCCGCGCCGGACCTCTTTGCGCCCGGATTCTTCGCCCTCCGCGCTCATCTTGCGGCCGCCTGCGGGAAGAGTTTCAGAATCCGGGCGACACCCTGGGTGACGTGGCGGCAGGAAAGGGTCGCTCCACCAATGTTCGAGATGTCGAACTGGAACTGCGGCGGTTTTTGGACGGAAAACCCCTTGAACTGGCGGCGCCACCCTTCCCCGCGAATCTGGCCTCCGTAACTTTCCCGGTAGGCCAGCACTTCAACGCGCAGGATTCCGCCGTTGGCGTCCAGGGCCACGCTGTAATCGATCAGGAGATGCTTGCCGATCACCGCATCCCAGAAGAAATAACCGAGCGTTCCGGACGGCCCGCGCGCCACCCAGGCGCGGGTGCGCCCCGCTCCCTTAAGCGGAGCGGGCTCAAAGCTGGACGCCTGGGGAAAGCTGAGCATCCGGGCGTCCTCCACGCTCAGATAGGTGGTGGCGCTGGCGGCGGAAACTCCGGCCACCGCAACGCAAGCAAGTCCGGCGGCCGCGCCCGAGCATGGGCGCATGGAAGGGAGGGCGGGGGACATAACGGGCTCCGGTCACCACTGGAATCCCACGGCCATCTGGTACGTGTCGCGGGAGGTTCCCCCGTCGAACTGTTCCCCCCGCCAGTCCGCTTTCAGGGAAAGTTGCGGAGTCGGCAGCCATGCCACGCCGGCCTCAATGACAACGCGGTCCGGCGACTCAGGGGAAACCTCTGGGTCGAAGTCGCTTTCGTCGGATCCACCGGCGTAGGCGGTTTGCAGGTCCATGCGGGTGAACCGGAAAAATGGGACGATCTCGACGGGCGCCTCGTCCTGCTCCCGTTTCATGAGCGGAATGTGGTAGGCGATCTCCCCGCTCACGCCTTGCATGAACGTGCCAACATTATTGTCGAAAACCCCGTCGTTGTTCGCCACGAGGTTGTGCGGGCGGGCCAGGTCCACGTACACATACTCGCCGCGCAGCTCGAGGCCTGTCTTGGGAATCCGGCAGCGAAACTCCGTATCATAAATGAAGACGGCGGTGCCGCCCAGGGCGCGGGGTTTGAAATCGGAAGCGGTTGACGCCCCGAAGTTTGGGTTGTCGGCGTTGCCCCGTTCCACGGTTGTGTCCGCGTAGTAAAAGCTGCTGCTCCCGCTGAATCCGGGCAGGAACGGGGGATTGTACGACAGCCTGGCCGCGTACCCGAAGGAATCATTGGCTTGGGCGAAGTCGCCAATCGCGGGCCGCGCGCCCCGCAGCCCGTTGGCGGCGGTGATGCCGCCGCGCGACCCGGCGGTGCGCGAGTTGTCGGCGTCGTCTTCCAATCCCGCGCTGACCTGAACCTGCCAATCCAGGCCGTCCACGACCTTGCCGTAAAGGCTCGTGGACATCTCGAACCACGTTGTGGGGATCAGCTCGCGGTAGAGCGGCGGGCGCTCCGTGCTGTAGAAGGACGCCGGTTCGTGGTGCAGGTTGATGAAGCCCACAGGGACAAGGTCCACACCGGGCGCGCGCCAGTTCAAATGCTCGTGGAACAGGAAGTCCACGTGCAACTGCTCGATCTCGACATTGCCGCCTTCAAAGAGCTTGGACCCGCTGTCGGTGGCCGCCCCGCCGTGCTCGAACTCGATCTCGGCGTGCATCTGGATCCAATCCGCGAACGCGTAGCTGGGTTCGATGACGAGGCGGTGCGGATCCCAACGCTCCTCGCCGTCCCGGCTGCGGAACTTCGACTCCGCGTAACCCCCGATCACGAGCTCCTTTTTTACGGAATCCGCGAAAGATTCAATCGCGGGCGCATCTGCGGCGCTGCCTTCCATCCGGGCCCCCATCTCCTTTTGCTGGCCGCGCAGGGTTCGCACCTCCCCCTCCAAGGTCTCGATCTTGCGCAGGAGGTCCGCCGTCGAGGGGTTGGCTTCCGCGCCCTCGAGGCGGACGGTGGACGCCGCCAGGGCGGCGCACGCGAGGAGCGGCAGGGACAGGACTGGGTTGTTCATGCGGGACAGGGTTGTGTTCTTCATGTGGAGGCCAGTCTGCCCGCCGGCGGGCGTTCCCGCTTGCGGCGGGTTGCGGAAATTTGGCGGCGGATTGCGGAGCGGAAGCCCCTGGAACGGGCTCGCGGCTCCGCGCGGGCACTGCTTGACGGATCGGAGATCCTGCAGGTAAAAGGGCTGAGGCGTTTCCCCCATTCCATGCCGCACCTCCCCGAAACCACGCCCACAGAACGATGCCTCGCGCAAATCCGGAGGATGATTCGGAATTCCCAGAGTAAATTGATCATGCCGGCCATCGCGCTCGGGTTGGCGCGGTTCCATCTCCAGCGGCGATGCCTTCGTGTGACCGACGCGGAGATCAAGGCTTGTTACGGCGAAGCTGTCCGGCGCCTGACGGAGTTCCTCGGCCACAGCATCCATGTCGGCGGCAAGTACGAGGACGCCTACGGCATGCGCATGTCCCGATACGGCGTATTGCGGACGAGGGGCCATCTGGCCTATGAAATCCATCCGGAATTCCGGGCGGCGGCCGCGGAGCTTGTGGAATTGATTCCGCCGCTGATCCAGCGCCACATCGAGGCCAAACTTGGGATTGTACCCCGGCTCGGCTGTCCGGAGACGCGGCTGCGCCTGGCTTCCGATCCCGCGGGATTCCTGGATTTGCTGGCGAAGCAGATGGGGGCCAACCCGATCCACTTCGAGATCGTGAGTTTCGCCATCATCAAAGTCCATCTCGAGAAATTCGCGTGCAAAGTCTATCGCGACACCCGGACCGCGGCGCACGACAAGGGTGTGGATTTGTCCACCAACTTCGGTGTTGTCTATCAGGTCAAGAAGATGAAGCTCCAGACCCAATCCGCGGCGGACAGGATATACCAGGAGCTGAAACATAACTTCGACTCCGAGAGGCTGCAGAATGGCAGCGTGGTCCTCGTCATCGACGACATCGAAGAAGAGGTGCGCCGCTATCTCGTGAAACTCAACGTCAAGTCGCTTAGGTCCAGCCAACTCCTGGCGCTCGCCCGAGGGTTCCACGCACCCGAGGACCGCCAGCGCGTGTTACGCGTGGTTTTCGAGGAGTTCAGCAGAGACTACGCGGGGAACGCCGCGGCGTGATTCGCGGTACGACAAGGGTCTTGCCCGGGGCGAACGGTCCGGACTGCCGCTGGCCGCCTCACCCCCGCCGGCTGCTCCGGGGATAGAGGCAGGGGCAACAGCCCATCACCAGGCAAAACGCCTTGCTGAAATGGCTCAAGCTCGAGTAACCCGCCTCCATCGCCGCTTCGGTCACATTGTGCGTTCCGGCCGCGAGCAACCCCGCCGCCCGCTCGATCCGCACCTTGCGCACAAATTGCGGGATCGTCATCCCCAGCGTCCGCGAAAATGTCCGGCTCAAATGAAACGGGCTGCATCCCGCGACCGCCCCAAGCGCCGCAAGCGTCGGCGGAGCCCCGGGATCGGACGAAATCGCCCGGACCACCGCATCCACCCTGTCATGGTCCGTCATCGCCCGCCGCCGCGCCCCGGGCGCGTCCGCGTTCCCGGTGTCCAAGAACAGTGTCGCCAGAAGTTCAAGGCCCTTCGCTTCAAACCATACCCGCCGTCCGGGCCCCGACACCGGCGGCGAAACCATCTCCGTCGCAAGCACGGACTCCGACCCCCGCATCGGGCGCACCGCCAGGCCCTTGCCCTCCGGCGTATCCCGGCCCGCCACCTCCGCAACCCCCGCCCGCTGCCATGCCAGCGCAATCCACCGGTGATGCTGCCCCGCGTGCCGCCGGAACGGGGTCGCCCCGCGCCCCGTGCGCCCCGTGAGAATCGCCCCGCCGCCCAACTCCGTTTCCCCGCGTTCCGCGGCGATGGAGGCGTTCCCCGCGAGATTGAACCAGACGACCAACGAATCCCCGGGCAGCCTGCCGGTGAACGGCGCCCCACCGCCCGCCGGCACCCTGTGCTCCACCGCCCGGAAAACGGGGGCCGCGACGCCGGCGAACAAAAGCCGCTCACCCACGTCTGCATTAACCAAGCTCATGATAATGAGAAAGAATCTCATATTCGGTTTTGGGCGTCAAGGGAATCCGTGAACCTTCCGGGTGCGCCGGGGGCCACGTGTCAAAGTCAAGGACTGACCCCTGGGGTGGCGCGATGATGGCGCACCACGGAATCCGGTGTATGATGGGAGCCCTCGATGAACTCGGTCCGTGTCAGCAAGCTCCCCAATGGCGTCCAAGTGGCGACAGACGCCATGCCGGACCGGGAAACCGCCGCGGTCGGCATTTGGGCGGCGGCCGGCTCGCGCCACGAACCGGCGCGCCTTGGCGGCGCGGCCCATTTTTTGGAGCATCTGCTGTTCAAGGGAACGCGGAAGCGGTCGGCCCGGCGGATATCGGAGGAGATCGAAGGGGTGGGCGGCTACCTGAACGGGTTCACGGCCGAGGAGCTGACCTGTTACCACGCACAGGGGCCGGCGGCCCACGCGCGGCGGATGCTTGCGGTGCTTGGCGACATGTACCGGAACGCGCGGCTGGCGGCGGCGGAGGTGGCGCGCGAGCGCGGGGTGATCCTTGAGGAAATCCGGTCGGTCCGCGACCAGCCGGCCCAGCGGGTCCAGGAGCTGCTCGACGAAACGATGTGGCCCGGGCATGTGCTCGGACGTCCGGTGGCGGGGACGGAGCGGTCGGTTGGCGGCATCACGCGGACACAACTGCGCGCGTTCCGGCGGCGGGCCTACAGCGCGGGTACGACGTTGGTGACGGGGGCGGGGCGGGTGGCCCACGGTGAGTTGGTGCGTTGGGCCGGGGAAGAGCTGGGCGGATTGCGGCGGGCGCCGCGGCCGTTGTGGCGTCCGGCTTCAGGCGGGAGCGGGCCGCGCGTGGCGGTGGAGGTGCGGGACGCGGAACAGGCGCACATGGTCGTGGCCCTGCGGGGTTTTTCGCGGCACGACCCCCGGCGGTACGCTGTGCGGCTGCTCAACGTGGTGCTGGGGGAAAACGCAAGCTCCCGGCTGTTCCAGGAAATCCGGGAGCGGCGCGGGCTGGCGTATTCGGTGGGTTCGGGGACCGAGGCATTCGAGGACACGGGGGCGCTCCACATCTCGGCGGGGATGGACCCGGACAAGGCGGTGGTGGTCCTGCGGCTGATCGTGCGCCAGATGCGGCGGCTGGCGGAGCGGGGGATAACGGCCGCGGAATTGCGGCGGGCGCGGGACTTTGCGATGGGTTCGATGCAGATGGGTTTGGAGGGCACGGCGAACCGGATGAACTGGCTGGGGGAGTCGCTGGCGGGCTACGGGCGCGTGGTGGCGCCCGCGGAATTTGCCGATGGCTGGCGCGCGGTGACCGCCCAGCAGATTCGGGCGGTGGCCGCCGCACTGTGCCGGCGCAACCGGGCGCATGTGGCGCTTGTGGCGCCGGCGGTGGACAAGAAGGAGCTGCATGCCGAGCTGGCCGGCCTGGATTGAAACGGACCTGGCGCTGCCGGGCGGCGAGCGGGCGGCCGTCCTCGGACTCGAACCGGCGGAGGCCATCTCCGGCGGGCCGGGGGATTGGGGCCGGATCGAGGCTGTTCTGGCCCGCCACGCGCGGGGCTGCGAGTCCCGCGGGCCACTGCCGTCCGGCGGGCTGGCTGGATTTTTCAGGTATGACGGTTCGTTCTGGTTTGGCGTCTATCCGGCGCTGGAGACGGCGCCGGCTGATTCTTGGCATGGGCCGGAGGACGGCTTTTCGGCGGGGCCCGGACGGTCGAGCCTTTCGCGGGCGGAATATTGCGCGGGCGTCGAACGCATACACGAGTTCATCCGGGCCGGGGACGTGTATCAGGCCAATCTGGCGCGCGTGGTGGAGTGCCGTTTCGAGGGCAGCGCGCGCGCCCTTTTCGGGCGGTTGCGCCGGGTTTCGCCCGCGCCGTTCGCGGCGTTGCTGGAGACTCCGGAGGGGACGATCGTTTCCTCCTCGCCGGAGCTGTTTCTGCGGATATCCGGGCGGGAGATCGTGACGCGTCCGATCAAGGGCACGCGGCCGCGGTATCGGGACCGGCTGCGGGACGAGCAATCGGCGTTTGCATTGATCCAGAGCCCCAAAGAGCTGGCGGAGTTGGTGATGATCACTGACCTGGAGCGCAACGACCTCGGACGGGTGTGCGAGTACGGTTCGGTCGAAGTGACGGCGCTGGCGCGGCGGACGGCCCACGCGCAGGTGCATCACCTGAGCAGCACAGTCACCGGGTGGCTGCGTGCGGGGATTGGGCCTGTGGCGGCGGTGGCGGCCTGTTTTCCAGGCGGGTCGATTACGGGCGCGCCGAAGAAGCGGGCCATGGAGATTCTCCGGGAGTTGGAACCGCGGGAGCGGGGGATCTATACGGGCGCGGTTGGGTACTTCGGGTTTGACGGCGAGTCCCTGTTCAGCATTGCGATCCGGGTGATTGAGGTGGCGGGCGGGCGGGCGCGGTTCGGGGTGGGGTCGGGGATCACGATCGATTCGGCGCCAGGGGCGGAGTACGAGGAGACCGAGCACAAGGCGGCGGGGATGGCGGCGGCGTTGTGGTCCGCGCAGGGGGCATGGGACGATATCCCGGTGGCGGCGCCAGAGGCCGGCGGGGCCGTGCGAAAGGAATAAGCCAGCCTGATAAGTTTTTGTTAGGATCAGTTTCAAGTTGCAACGGTAAAGAACTGGTGTAGCTGTACGGGCGAGTCTCAAACCAGCGTCCGAGGGAGATTCGATGAGTGTCACCGAAACAGCCGGCCAGGGGCCCGAATCCATCGATCTCGGGGGATCGGTTCGTATCGCGGAACTTCTTCAGGTTTGCCACCTGACGCAAAAGACCGGGGTTGTGGATGTCTTCAACGAAAGCCGCGCGGGGCGTCTTTATCTGGACCGGGGCGAGGTGATCCACGCGCAATTTGGGGACGACGCGGGCCTGGGTGCGGCCATTGAAGTGCTGCTGCTGGACCGGGCCCAGGCTTCGTTCACCCCCGACGTGACGACCTTCCGGCGCACGATTCAGGTGGGCTTGGCGGATATCCTGCACGCGGCGTCGGAGCGGGGCGCGCGCGTTCCGAAGGGGTTTGCGCACAAAGCCGGGGAAGACAAGGCGGACGCGGAGGAGGAGGCGGAGCGGTTCCCGGTGTTGGAGGTGCTGTTTGGCGGGGAGATGATCCATTTCCGGCTGGAGAAACAGGAGATGACGCTGGGCCGGAGCGCCGGCAACGACATCGTCATTCAAAACGATTCCATCTCCCGGCGGCATGTGATCTTTGAAATCCGCGAGGATTTCGTGCTGTTGCACGACCTGAATTCCTCCAACGGCACCTTCCTGTGCGGCCATCGCGTGGCGGACGCCGTTCTCGCGCCCGGCGACAAAATCGTTTTCGGGGATGTCCCCGCCGAATTCACCTGGAAAGTTCTCGTCGAAATCAAGCCGCCGCCCGAGCTGAAGGTGGTCCCCCGCCGCGGCCGCTACGAGACGCATATCCTGCCCGGGGTCCCGCACGAGGAGGACTCGGCGGCCACTGTTCCCCTGCAAGCCAAAGTCCAGGTGGGGTGATTCTTTTGGCGCCCTCCCGCCGGCGTGTGGGGCGCCTCAATACGCAATTTCGTAGTAGCAGGCCCGGGTCTCGGCGCCGTCCACGGTGAATGAGCCGTTCCTCGCCGGGATTTTTTTTCCGGTCCGCGCCCCGTTGTGGTCGAGCACATGGACCTCCGGTTGTCCGGGCCGTCGCAGATCGATCCGTGCGCGCACCGGTTCCATGCGCACGGGCGCCTGCCCGCGGGCGAGCATCCCGCTTTCCACGTACTTCATCCCGTCATTGTGCGCCCGCGCGATGGCCACCAGGAGGAGGCGCTTGCCTGTCGCCACAGTCGCGTCCTTCTCCGCCGCGGTGAGATAGACGGCGGCGTAGGGCGTTTCCGTGGTGATCGTGGCCTCGCCCAGCGCGTGCGGTTTGCCGGCGGCGAAACCCACCACGGCTTTGGTGCCCGGCGTGTCCATGGTGAAAAAACCGGTGGACGCGCTCGTTCCCGGTGTCCACACAAGCTGGCCGGTGCTGGAGACGATGGCGCCGTCCTTCAGATAAGGCGCCATGTCGAATCCCGGCGTCTCCTTGAACTCGTTGTCAAACGCCACGACCGACCGCACGGCGGCCATCGCCGCGGCGGGGACCGTCTTGGAGTCAAAACTCTTGTCGTCATACCCCTGCTTGACCTGGTCGTCGAATCCGAGCCTGCCTTCGTCGAGGGAGGGAACGTGGACCGAACGCGCCACGGTCACGGGCGACTCCTTGACGTCGCCGCGCAACACATGCCGGGCGATGGCGGGGAACAGGCCCATCACCTCCGGCTGCATCACGACCCAGCGGTCGCCGCCGAGGGATTCGTCATATCCGCCCTTGTCCCGGTTCTGGAACATGTAACTCACGTCCCATCCCTGCAGGCCCATGCCGTAGGCGCCAAGAATCGCGGGACCCTCCGACGGATAGCGGGTCGGAAAGACGTGAATCCATTCGGAGAGCATGAAGGGGCGGTCCACGACCTGCTGCATGCCCGCGCTCATCATGCCGGAGCAGGGGCGGCCGATCATGGGCGCGGCGCCGTTGAAATAATTGTGCCGGTCGATGAGTCCCGTCAGCGTGTCGGAATGCAGGTTGTAATAGTGGCTGAACGCGCGCCCGGCCTGCCAGTTGGAGGAGAGAACCTCGCCCTTGTACCCCGCGTCCCGCAGCGCCTTGGTGTAGAACGCGTAAAATTCGTTCTGCATTTCGTAAAGAAACCGCATCGTGTCGAAGTGGCGCGCTTTCCGCGGCGCCTGGGACCCCTCCAGTTGCGCCGGATCCCAGAACCATGGATTGCCCGCCGGCACGATGCTTTTCTCCTCGAAGCTTTCGCCCGAAAACCCTTCCGCCGCCATGGCGTTCAGCCCCCCCTCGCCCCAGCGCGCCAGAACCGCCTCCTTGGAACCGTAGCGTTCCAGCAGCCAGCCGGTGAACCGCTCCGCCGCGCGCCGCCGAAGCGTCGGCGAATTCTTGAGCGTGGCGATGGTCGTGAAAAACAGGATGCTCTGCTCGTTGAGGAGTTCGACAACCATGATCGCGGGGTCCTCCGCGTACGTCAGGCCCGTGTAGGGGTTCTTGTGCTTCAGCAGGTTCAGCATCTGCTCGATCTGCAGGTCGCGCAATTCCGTGCCCAAATACGCGCCCGACGGCGGCGAGGTCACGCCGTTCTTGTCCGCGCGTTTGGCTTTGCCGGCGAACTCCTCGAAATAGGGCACCCGCTCCGCGTCCTTCGGGCCAAGCCGGAACGT
>CAYSZK010000035.1:0-31508 GCA_964435495.1 uncultured Verrucomicrobiales bacterium | reverse complement strand
AAAGCTGGTGTCCGCGCAAACTACCATCGTCCTCCGGCCTTCGCGATGAGGTTGGACGATTCAGCGGCGCTGAGCACCTTTTCCGTGGAACGATCCCGCGTGACCGCGGCGCTCCGGGACCAGTCCACTTCTGGCGCGTCTGGCGCGCGCGGCTCCGGGCTTAACCGCGCGATGGGTTTGCCGCGCCGGGTAATGACGGCCTCTTCACCGGCGGCAATCCATGCGAGGACTCGCGTATAATGATTTCGCAGCTCACGAACGGTTGCCTTGTTCATTGTGTTTCAGAATAGGAGCCCTTTGTATTGGCATCAAGCTCACCTGTGGGCTCAGGGAGTTGGTGGACGAGCGGCTGGGGCCGGAACGATTGAAGCGGCAGGGGATTTTCGAGCCGGGCCATGTGGCGGGGCTGCTGGCTGAGCACCGGGCGTTAAAGCGGGACGACCGGAAACAGATTTGGACCCTGTTGGCGTTCCAGTTCTGGCACGAGAAGTGGATGGAGAGGGGGGCGGGGTAGGCGGGGAGATTGGGTCAGGGAGCGGGTTCGACATCGGCCCGATGGACAAGGAGCCTGGATTGCTGGCCGGCCACGGTGGGCTCCGCGTGGACGGTGACAGCAGACTCGCCTGGCGCAAGTTGGAAGGGGCCGACGGCAATCCGCCCTGGTTGCGTGCCCGCCGTCACGGGCGGGGCAAGCTCCTTGCCCGCGGGGTCGAGCAATTTCACGGTTGCGGGGACCGGTTGGGCAACCGCAGTCAACTGGAGCCGCGCCCTTACCGTGTTGGTCGATAGGGAACCAAGGAGAAGTATGGCGCCGCTTTCGGCGACCCACCAGTCGTTGATTTGGTTGTCTTTGCCGCCGTAGCGCCAGCCGGAGTCGAAGAGCGCGTAGAAGGCCCGGCCATTTCGTGCTGCGGCATCCGGAATTTCCGTGCGACGGTTGAAGGAAGCGAGAAAAAGCGTGGAGCAGGCGATCTCTGGTTGAACGTCCCCACCCGGATGTGTGCGTGCGGCCACGAGGCGGCGCCACGCCGGGTCCTCGATTTGGCTGGTGTGGCTGAACCATTTTTCTCGCGGAAAGCGGGGGATGCGGGTGGCGTCGGCTGCATAAATTTCCTCGGGGCATATTTCCACAAGGGCGGCATCGGGATGGGCGGCGAAGAAATCGTCCATCCAGGGAAGCACGCGGTTGGCGTTAAATTCCTCAGGTGAATTCCAAGGGGGAGCAAAGCTTGGGAACCGGCCCGGTGTCGCGTACACAGCCGGAGTGCCGCGGGCGTAGTGGGGATTGGGGTAAGCGTAAACCGCTCCCTCGGGGAGGTTGGCGTTGATCCAGCGGGAAAGGCCCTTGTAATTCCAGCCTCGCGCCTCAAGGCGAATCACGTCGCGAAGCGAGGGGGCGGCAAGAAGGAAGATCAATGCCGCCACGACCGACGGCGCAGCCGCCCAGAGCCGGCTCCTGGCGGGCCGAATGACCGACAAGCAGGCATCCGCGCCGCAACCAGCGAGGAGGATGAGCACTGGGAAGGCGGGGCTGAAGTAGCGGATTTCGAAGCGGCTAACGCGCAGGAAATAGAACTGCAGGGCGGTGGAAAGGATGCAGGCCGCGAGGAGCATGGTTTGCGGTGTCGCGCGGGGCCGTCCAGACGGGAAGGCGAGGGCGCCTAGACCCGCCAAAACGAGCAGGGTGAAGGCGAGCAGGGGAGCGGCGGACTCGCCGAAACCCATGCGCCCGAGAAGGTGGACCGGAGCGGACCACTCCGGGGCCCGAGCGAGGTACCACTCGGTCTTGTCAAATCCGTCAAGGAGGCGGACGAGGAACGGCACAAAGGTGAGGGCGGGCAGGCCAAACACAGCAAGCCATCGCAGCCGGGAGGGTCCTTGGAACGCGGCCTTTTGCGCCGATCTGAATTGCAGGAATGCGAGCGCCACCACGGCGCCCGCGGCGATAAGCAGAAGGCCGGAAAGATGGCTATGGATAAGCAGGGTTCCGGAGATGGCGAGGGTCCAGAAAGCGCGTGGGGGGAGCGTTCCGGAGGCTTCAAATTCCCGCAGTGCCGCAAGCCATGCCACGAAAAAGGCGGTGCTTGCGAAGATCAGGAGGGCGTAGTCGTAGGCTTCGCGGGAATAGAAAACATGAAAGACGGAAATAGAACCAAGGAACGCGGCCCACAGGCCGGTTTGGCTGTCCCGAAACAATCTTCCCAGCAGCCACAGGAGCGGGATTGTGGCGATTCCCAGCAGGGCGAAGGGGAGGCGTGCCACCCATTCGACCGGAAATTGGAGGGCCAATTCCGCCGTGGAAAAAGGGAGCGCTTTGGCTGCCGCGCGAATCAGCAGCATGGGCAAGGGGAGACGGTGCCATGTGGTGAATCGCTCAATTTCGCGCTCAATAATCGCGGCATACCCTGGCGCGGCCAGTGCATCCCGGATGACATTGATTTCGTCGATCATGTATCCCGCGCGATCGAGATCGGTGAGCCGGAGGACCGCCCCGGCGAGGATTATGACGGCAAGTGTCCACCACACCCCGCGCGGACTGGATGGTGGTTGCGGATTAGCATTCATGCCATGGGATTGATTCGCGTGGGCATCAATGGGGCGCGGAACCGGCTCTTGATTCATAGGGCAAATCCGGCGGCGGTTGCGTCGCGGGCAAACATCTGAACGGTGTCCAGCGAGAGCGCGGCGAGGTCCATGCCGGCGAGTTTCAGGGCCTTGTCGAGGATATCATGGGGCACGGTCACGATATCGCAGCCCGCCGCGTCCGCCTGAAAGATGTTGAGAACTTCGCGGACGCTCGCCCAGAGTATCCGCGCGTGGCAGGTGGCGGCGGACAGGCGGACCGCCTCGGACATGACCGGGACCGGGTCGCGCCCGGTGTCGGCGATGCGTCCCGCGAAGACGGAGAGGATTGACGGGACGGCGGGGTTGAGTGCGGCGAGCGTTTCGCCGATCTGCGTGGGTGCAAGAACGGCGGTTACGTTCAGTTGGACCCCTGCTTGCGCCAGGTCATGAATCAAGGGGATGGAGGACTCCGCGCGGGTATTCGTAATGGGAATCTTGACGAAGACGTTCGACTGCCAGGAGGAGATTTTGAGGGCTTGGCGCCGCATTTCCGGGAACTCGTCGGAGAAAACCTCGAAGGAGATGGGTTTGGCGGGAATCCGGGCGAGGACCTCCTTGGCGAAGGCCTCATAGTCGCGGATCCCGGCCTTGCGCATCAGGGTCGGGTTGGTGGTCAGCCCCTTGATCAACGGATTGGCCGCCAGACGGGCCATGCCTTCGATGTCCGCGCCGTCGGCGTAGATGGCAATCTTCAGGTCATGGAGAGTCTTCATGGTCTTTCCTTTCCGGTGGCTGTTTGTCCTGGGCAGCTTCCCGGATCACGCGGGCGGCGGCAAGCACATCTGGAACCCGGAAATCTGGCGTGGCGCGCAAGGTTTCGGCGTACCCGCGGTCTATGAAAACCGTCCGGCAACCGGCGGCGGCGCCGCAATCGATGTCCCGCCAGCGGTCGCCCACCATGAAGCTCGTGGCCAGGTCGATGCCCATCTCGGCGCTGGCGGAAAGGAGCATGCCGGGGGCGGGTTTTCGGCGGTTCGATTCGCCGTCCCGCGCGTCGTAGCAGACTTCGACACGGTCCAGAGGCAGGCGGCGCAACAACTCGGCGTGCATCGCCTCGACCACGCCGCGGCGCTGCGTGCCGCGTCCCACATCGGGTTGGTTGGTTGCGAGCACGAGCAAGAATCCGGCCCGCTTGAGCAGGGCGCAGGCCTCGGTGGCCCCAGGTTCAAGTGACATGGATTCCAAATCCGCCGGCGGATGGGGCAGGCCATCCCGGACAACGGCAGTGACGATGACGCCGTCGCGGTCGAGAAACACGGCGCGGCGCGGTTCGTGGGTTGCCGGGATTTCAAGGTCCGGGGGCATGGCCTTCGCGCGGTTCGCCGTTTCTCGCGGTCACCACTTGGTGGCCCGCACCTGAAGATCAGGGTGGGAAACGAACAGGTGCCAGATCACGGCCTGAAACGCCTCGGCGTGGGGCGTGACCGCGGCGGGATTGACCGTGGGCACGATGACGCAGGCATCGGCAACTGTCGCGGTGAAACCGCCGTCGCGGCCCACGATCCCGAGGATGGAGGCCCCGGCCTCGCGGGCGGTCTCAAGGGCCTTGACGAGATTGGGGCTGACGTTCTTGTCGAGATTGCCGCCGCCGACGGACAAGACCATGACCGCATCCCGCGGCGACACATGGGAACCGCGCAGCCACTCGGCGAAGGTGGTGTCCCAGCCCTCGTCATTGGTCCGGGCGGTCAGCTCGGAGACGTTGTCGGTTGGCGCGTAGGTTTCGATGCCGCAGAGTTTCCGAAAGTCGTTGACGGCGTGCGACGCGTTGGCCGCGCTGCCGCCGACGCCCAGCACAAAGAGCCTGCCGCCCCTGTCACGCACGTTTCTCAGGAGCGCCACGCAGGCATCCACGGCGGGCCGGTCCACCTTGGAAGCGATTTCCGCCGTTTCCTTCAAGAATCGGTCCGCAAAGCTCATGGCGCGTTCTTGCCGGAATCGCCTGTACTTAACAAGCCTTCAAGTTCCGCGAGTCCCGCATGGGAGCCAATCTCATAAAAGCGTTCCCGGACCTCGAATCCGGCCAGAAGGCGGGCGGCGACAAGCTCGGCCATGAGGTCGGCGAGGTCGAACTTCCCCGCCGGCCTGCCGCGGAACACGCCGGCGCGGAACAGGCTCAGGCCATAGTCAATGTGGCGCATCTCCGGAAGCTTCTCCCGCTTGCTGTACACGGCGATCTCGCCATCGCGGAACACGACATTGCTCGCGTCATGCCGGTCGTCGTTCCGATACACCGTCATGAGCGCGGGTTTGCCGCATCCTGCGAAGTGGGCGGCAACCGGGGGGAACGCGCAAGGAAGATAGGAATCGCCATAGAGAACGAAGAAGGTGTCGCCGAGTTTCGGCAACGCCTTGAGGATCGCGCCTCCGGTCCCCAGAAGGGCCGGGCCGTCGAAGGAGTAGTCAAGGGCCACGCCGTAATCCGCGCCATCACCAAAGGCCTCGGCCACGCGCCCGCCCAAGTGGCCCACGCAAAGCACCACCCGCTCGATCCCTTGGGCGCGCAAGAGCCGCAGTTGATGCGCCAGGAACGGATCGCCGGCCACCGGAACTAGCGACTTTGGGGTGCTCTCGGTGATCGGGCGCAACCGGGTCGCCAACCCGCCCGCCAGGATGGCCACCGGCGGCAGCTTCATGACACGAGCACCTTCGTGCCTTCCCAGTCGAAACGGAACCGCACTTCCTTGAGCCCGGCTTCGCGCATGGCGTGCCGCAGCCGCGCCTTGTCCTCCGCGTAAAACATCAGGAACCCGCCGCCCCCGGCGCCAATGACTTTCCCGCCCACGGCGCCGCTTGCCCGAGCAATATCATACCACCTGTCGATTTCCGGATTCGACATGCCGCCTGACCGGCTGCGCTTGCGCATCCAGTGTTCATCCATCAGCCGTCCGAACTCCAACAAATCGCCGGCCTCCAGAGCCGCCGCGCTTCGGCGGCCCAGTTCCTTGGTGTAGTGCAGGTTGTCCAGCATCGCGGCGTCGTTCGCCCGGCTTCGTTTGTCCTGGTCCTTGAGGATTGCGGACGCGGAGCGGGAATAGCCCGTAAAGAACATCAGCAGGTTGTCCTCGAGATTGTAGCGGGTCTCCTCGGACATCCGCAGGGGCCAGGCTTTGACTGCCCCGTCCTTGCGGAATTCAAAGCAGGTCACCCCCCCGTAGGCGGCGATGTACTGGTCCTGTTTCCCGATCGGTTCCCCCAGCCGCTCGATCTCAATATGGCAGGCTTGCTCGGCCAGCTCCGCGGGCTGGACAAGGTTCCGGTTGTGGGCGTGCAGCACCCGCAACAACGCCGTCGTGAAGCTCCCCGAGGAGCCCAGCCCCGTTCCGGCGGGGATGTCCGCCATCGAGGTTATCTCCAGGGATTTCCCGTCCAGGCCGCACAAGGCGAACGCTTCGCGGATGATCGGGTGCTCCAATTCCGCCGCGCAAGCCACGCGCTCCAGCTTCGAGTACTTTACGATCAACTCCGGCACGAACGTCTCGTGCAGCGTCAGGTACACGTACTTGTCGATCGCTCCCGCCACCAGGAACCCGCCGTGCTCACGGTAGTACGACGGCAAATCGGTTCCGCCACCCCCGAGACTGACCCGCAATGGAGACCTCGCAATGATCATTCCCCGACATCAAATCCGGTTCGATCTCCAGGGGAAGCCAAAAAATCAGGTTCCGCCCCGCGCGTAGATTTTCTCCACCACATCGAGCGCCGCGCGCGCCTCCTCCAGCCCCGGCGCCGGCTCGCGCCCGTCCAGAATGTCGGCCTCGAACGCCGCCATCTCCAGTTCCCAGGAGGCGTCCCCCCGCGGAAATTCCCAGATCGTCGTTTCCGGCGGCCCCATCTCCGGCAGCATACGGTAAAAGCTCAACCGCTCCACTCCGTAACTGCCGCCGAACCCCTCGACCTGCAGTTTCGCCTCCCGCCCGTAGATTTCCAGGGAAAACAGGTTTTTCCATTCCGTGCAGCTCACATGGAGCCACGCCGTTTTTCCGTTCGCCGTCCGCAGGCTGAGGAAGGCGTTGTCGTCCACGGGCATCTTCCAGAAATAAGTCGCGGCATGCCCCTCCACCCGCGCAAACGGCCCCAAAAACCACCCGGCGAGATCAATCAGGTGCACCCCCTGGTCCATCAGTTCACCCCCGCCCGACAGCGCGGGATCGGCCCGCCACTCCTTCTCGTAACCCAGCCGCCCCCCGTGCCCGTAGCGCCCGCGCACAAACATCAGCCCGCCCGCCACGCCCGAGTCCACGAGTTCCCGCGCCTTGAGCAGGGCCGGATGATACCGGTGGTTGAAACCCACGCGCACGCGCACGCCTTGCCGACGCGCAAGATCCGCCAGCGCCGCCGCTTCCTCCGCCCGGACCGCCCCCGGCTTCTCCACCAGGACATGTTTCCCGGCCCGGATGGCCGCCTCCGCCACCGGCGCCAGGGCGGCGTTCGGGGTTGCCACCACGACGGCCTCCACATCCTCGCCGCCGACAGCCTCCCGGAAATCCGTGGCGGCACGGGCGTGGCCGCCCGCCAGGTTCCGGGCCCGGGCCAGATCCGCGTCGCACGCCACCGCCAACGACGAACCCGCGGGCAGCGCCGCCAGCCGCTTCCGTCCGATCAACCCGCAACCGATGATCGCGTATCTCACCGGTCCCCCCACGCCATGCCGCGGTCCTTGGGCACGATCCGGCGGAAGGTGTACACATCTCCCTCCAGATCGGCCCGGTGTTCCGCCAATGTTTCCCAAGGATCCCATTGCGCCGCGATCAATTTGCCCGTGATCCCGTCGCTGGCCGCCGACGCGAGATAGACCGCCACATCGGCGCCAAGCTCCGGCGCAACCGCGCCGCCCTGCGACCACTTCACGTTCTTCGCGTGGAACTCCACCCCGGCCTTCTCCGGGCCGGCGCGAAGCACATCCAGAATCAGGCGCGTGTTCAACGGCCCGGGCGCGACGGCGTTGGAATCAATACCGTGGCCGCGCAACTCCTCGGCCAGCGCCTCGGTTAAACGCGCCACCGCCATCTTGCTGACCGTGTAGGCGCTGCAATTCGGAATCGGCGCCGCGCCGCCGCCGGAAATTTGGATCAGCTTTCCGTAACGCCGCCGTTTCATTCCGGGCAGCGCCCGCCGCACGGCCAGCACCGCGCCGAAAAGATTCACGTCAAACGCCCGTCGCCACTCTTCCATCGGCGCCTCTTCCATCGGCCCTATCGGCCCGTAAATCCCCGCGTTGTTCACCAGCACATGAACGTCCCCAAGCCCCTCCGCCGCGCGGAACACCGCCTCCACGCCGGCCTCTGTCGAAATGTCGGCCCGCACCCCGGCCAGCCGCGCCCCGCCGGCCGCCCGCCCCACAAGCTCCCCCTGTGCCCGCTCCACATCAGCCTCGTTCCGCGCGCAGAAGGTTACGCTCGCGCCCTCCCGCAAAAATGCTTCCACAATCGCCCGCCCGAGGCCCTGCGACCCGCCCGTTACCACCGCGTTGCGTCCCAAGAGTTTCATGCGCAGCCCACACGGATGTACTCGATTCCCGCCATCCCGCGCAAGACGGATTCCAGGAATCCGTTGGCGTCCAAAACCAAGCCCCCCCGCATTCCCGCCACGGCCCCGATCCAATCCGCCTCGCGAAACTCCGGCCATTCCGTACAAACAACCGCGGCGTCCGCCCCCCGGACCGCTTCCGCCACCGAACCCGCCACCACCGCCCCCGCCAACTCGCCGGCCCGCGCTCCCACCGCGGGATCGAACACCCGGACACCCGCCCCCGCCACTAGCAACCGGCGGCAGAGCTCCACCGCCGCGCTGCGCCGGACGGTGTCGGTGCCCGGCTTGTACGCAAGCCCCAGGACCGCCACGACCCGCCCGTTGACGCCTCCGAGCCTCGCGGCCAGCCTGTCCCACGCCCACGCCCGATGGCGGTCGTTGCTCTCCTTGATCGCCGGGATCAACAGAAGCCCCGCGCCCGCGTCGGCCCCCAACCGCGCCATCGCCACAACGTCCCGCGCCAGGGTCCCCCCCGCAAACGCGCCTCCCGGCCCCAGATAGGCCCGCGGCCCGATCCGCGCGTCAGTTTTCAATCCGTCCGCCACCTCCCGCGCGTCCGCCCCCGCCGATTCACACAATCGTGCGACCTCGTTGATATAGGCCACGCTCAAGGCCAGAAAACCGTTCAGCGCGTGCTTCACCATTTCCGCGGATTCGGTCCGCATAAACAGGATCTTGCCGGAAATCGGGGCCAGCAGCCGCTCAAGCGCCGCCCGCCCTCCGGCGTCGCGCGCCCCCGCCACGATGCGGTCGGGACTCTCGAAAACCCCAAGCGCCTTCCCCAAACGAAGGTTCTCCGGCACGCACGCCACCCGCAATTGGGGGAACTCGCCCTCGATGACCCGGCAGGTGCCCGCGGGAAGCTGGGACGAAACCACCACCAACGCCCCCGCTGGCAGATGCCGGGCCGCCCGCCGGACCCGTTCCAGAACCCACGCGACATCCGGTTCATCCCGCTCGTTGACCGGCGTGTCATCACAAACCCACAACACCTCCGCGTCTCCGCACGCGTCCTCCGCCTCCGCCGTGAACCGCAGCCTCCCCGCGGCCATCGCCGCGGCCAGCCGCGCCTCCAAACCCGGCTCCCACAGCGGCGCCTTGCCGGCCCGCAACGCCGCCACCGCCTTTTCGTCAAAATCCAGCCCGGCCACCCGGTGATGCCGCGCGCAGCAGGCTGCCGTCACACAACCAAGATGCCAGAGGCCAAGGACCGCCAGCCGCAACGGTTCCCCCGGCGCGCCACCGCCGCGTTCAACGCCGCCGCTCATAAACCCAGGGGTTCTCCCGCAACCACGCCACCGTTTTCCCCACTGCTTCGCGGATGCCCAGCTTCGGCGCCCAGCCGGCCGCGCGAATCCGCCGGGTGTCCAGGTAAATGAACGGGTTGTCGCCCACCCATCCCCGATCCCCCTCTCCGTACTCGATCCGCGGTTCCAGCCCAAGCGCCCCGCAGATGAACCCCACCGAATCCCGCACCGTCACAAATTCGTCGCAGCCAAGGTTGAACACGGCCACCCGGTGCTTCGCCCCCCGCGCCAGCCCCTGCCCGACGGCGCCCAGAATCGCCTCCACACAGTCCCCGACGTACAAGTAGCTCTTCCTCTGCCGCCCGTTCCCCAGGACGCGCAGATGGTCCGGGTGCTCCGTCAACTGCCGGTGGAAATCAAAGACGTGCCCGTGCGTGTAGCGTTCGCCCAGGATGGAAACGAACCGGAAGATGTACCCTTCGAACCCGAATCCTTCGCAATACGCCGCGATCATGCCCTCGCCCGCCAGCTTGGAGGCCCCGTACAGGGAGGTCTGGACCGGGAACGGGGCGTCCTCGGGGGTGGGAATGACCGCGGCCTCGCCATAGACGCTCCCGGTGGAACTGAACGCGATGGTCCTGGCCCCACTGGCGCGCATCGCTTCGAGCACATGGAAGGTGGCGACGGTGTTCTGGTCCAGATCCTTGCGCGGATGTTCGAGTCCGAAGCGGACGTCGGCATTGGCCGCCAGATGGAACACCGCGTCGCATCCCGCCATCGCCGCGGCCAGCGCGCCAAGGTCCAGCAAATCGCCGCGGACCAGCCGAAATCCCGGATGTCGGAGCGCCCCCTCCAAAAACTCTTCGGCCCCGGTGGAAAAATTGTCGAAACCGGTCACCTCCACGCCCTCCGCGAGCAGGCGGTCCACCAGGTTGCTGCCAATGAAACCGGCGGCGCCGGTGACGAACGCGCGGTGGCCCTGAAACACGGCGTTGGCGGAGCGCATGGGGGTTCTACCCGGCCGCGGGCGTTTGGCCGGTGGCGAAACCGGCCGCCCGGTCCACAATGAACTTGGGCCTTGCGCGGACCTCCTCATAGATGCGGCCGATGTATTCCCCCAAAATGCCGATGCTGATGAGCTGGACCCCGCCCAGGAAGGCAACCAGGATGACCAGCGTGGGATTGCCCCAAACGATGGGCCAGCCCATCAGTTTGAAGAAGAGGTAGATCGCCATGAGCAGGAACGCAAACCCGGCGATGGCGAATCCGAGCGTGGTGGCCAGTCCGAGCGCGTAGGTCGAAAAACAAAAAATGCCGTTGAACCCGATGCGCAGCGAGCCCCAGAACCGGTTGTAATGGGTGTCACCGGCGTGGCGCGGCGGACGGTCAAACGGAATGAGGCATTGGCGGAAGCCAACCACCGCCACCATGCCCCGCAGGAATCCGTGGCACTCCTTGAGCCGCAGGAGCTCGTCCACCACCCGCCGCGACATGAGCCGGAAATCCCCCGTGTTGGGCGGGATCGCCACATCGGCGATGCGGTTGATCACGCGGTACCCGGCTTCGGAGACGGCCCGCTTAATCCAGGGTTCCCCCGTGCGGCTGCGGCGCTGGGGAAGCACAACATCGAATCCCTCGCGCCAGCGGGCGATCATTTCCGGGATCAGCTCCGGCGGGTCCTGGAGGTCAACGTCCATCACGATCATCGCACGGCCCGCGCTGAATTGGAGCCCGGCCAGCGTCGCCATCGGCTGGCCAAAGCGGCGGGAGAAGACCAGCAGCTTGATGCGCTCGTCGCGGGCGCGGTGTTCGAGGATGCGGGCTTCCGTGTCGTCCGGAGAGGGATCGAGGGCAAAGATGATCTCGAAACGGGGCGCGGCCTTTTCCAACAAAGGCCGGACGGCGCCGAGGAACGGGCCGATGTTTTCGGCCTCCTTGTAAACGGGCACCACCATCGACACCTCGGTGCCGCCTCCGGGGGCCGGGGGCGCGGCTGGGACTGGGCTGGTCGATGGTGTCATGGCGGGAACGGTCGCAGGCTGCGTGAATTGTGGACGGTGTCGAGCCTGGCTTTTGGCTGTTTGCGGAGCGCGGGAACCCGCTTGCGGATTGCGCGTGGCGGCCTTACAAGCCTCGGCGCATGAAAACGACATCGGAAAGCGCGGCGGGATGGCGGGCGTTTGGGTGGTTTGCCCTGGGGCTGGCCGCGCTGCTCGCGTGGATGTTCCGGCAGAGCTTCGCGGAGGGCTGGGTGCATTTTTCCAACGACCAGCCGCTGGCGGCCATCGCGGAACTCGGGCGGTCGGGTGCCACGGGCGTTGCGGCCCAGTGGTTCGATCTTCGCTGGCTTGGCGAGGCGGGGCTTGGCGGATTCAGTCCCTGGGGTGCCGGAGTGCTCCTGCTGGACCCGGTCCTGTTCGCAAAGTTCTCGCCGGCGGCGTGCCTGTTGATGCTGGGCCTCTGTGCGTGGATTGCGTTTCGATGGATGGGGCTGGGGGCTTGGGGTGCCGCGCTGGCTGCGCTGGCTGCGGTCCTGAGCGCGGGAAACTTTTCAGCCGCGTGCTGGGGGGTTGGGCAGAAGTCGATGATGGCGGGATATTTGTTCATTGCATTCGGCCTTGCTGCGGGAGGCACCGCGGAAGGATGGTCTCGGACCGTTGGCCGGCTCGTTTTGGCGGGTGTTTGTCTGGGCATGGCCCTGAATGAGGGGATCGACGTTGCGGCGTTGCTAAGTCCATTTCTCGCGGCGCTGGTTCTTGTGCGCGAGTGGCGCGCCGGGGGGCCTACGGTGGCGCGAATCGGGCGGGCCGCTGGCAAGATCGTTCTTGTGGCGGTCTGTTCGGCTCTCGTGGCCTTGCACACCTTGTCCGTTCTGTCGGGAACCCAGGTCAAGGGGGTGGCGGGGATGGAGCAGGCACCCGAGTCCAAGGAGCAGCGATGGGATTGGGCGACTCAATGGAGCATGCCCAAGGGCGAGACACTCGGGATGATCGTGCCGGGTCTGTTCGGTTACCGCATGGACACGCCGGATGGCGGCGCGTACTGGGGGGCGGTGGGGCGCACCCCGGGATGGGAGCAGCACAAGCAGGGCATGCCGCGGTTCATTGGAGGCGGCGCCTACCTGGGCGTCCTTGTCGTGTTGGGAAGTGTGCTGGCTGCGGTCGGGGCGTGGCGCCGGTCCGAGGGTGATCCTGCCATTCAGAGTGCGCCCTTGGTGTACAGCGCCGCGGAATCCGCGATGATCCGGTTCTGGGTGGTGTCGGGATTGATTGCGCTGGCCCTGGCCTGGGGCCGGCACGCGCCATTCTACAGCCTGTTTTATGAGCTGCCGTACATGTCGACGATACGGAATCCAATCAAGTTCCTTCATTACGCGGCCATCGCAGCGCCTGTGCTTTTCGGCTACGCGTTATTGGGCGCACAGCGGCTGCTTGACCGGCCTCCGGCCGCCGCCAGCGGTGCCGGGGCTGGGATGGCGGGGATTCTCCGCCAGTGGCTTGGGGGCCGGGAGGTTGCGGAAGAAGGAAGCGGGATGCGGGTCGCAAGATTGCGCTGGTTGTTATTCTGTGCAGGTGGGATTGCGCTGTTGGTATTTCTTGGTGCCGGGGACCTGCGCGAGCACATTCGGAACGAGGGTTTTGGCGAAGGGGCGGCGGACATGGCGGCCCATGTCCAGGACTCCTTGCTCCGCTTTGTTGCGCTGCTGGCGGCCGGTCTGGCTCTGGCCGTGACGTTCGCCGCGGGCCATTGGAGGGGTGCAAGGGGTGCGGCGTTTTGGCCGGTGCTTGGGGCACTGTTGCTGGTGGACATGGTGCCGCCGAATCTGCCATGGATAAGGTATTTCAATTATGGCGAGCGGTATGCGTCCAACGCCGTACTGGAACGCTTGCGGGAAGAGTCGCCCCAGTCCCGGACCACGATCCTGGCCCGGCAGGTGCCGCTTTATGGAGTGGAATGGCACCAGCACCATTTCCTGTGGTTTGGGATTCCGTGCCTGGACCCAATCCAGATGCCGCGCATTCCCGCGGATTACGCCGCGTTCATGGGCGCGTTTCAGGCCAACCCGGGGCGATTGTGGCAGGTCACCTCCACGCGGTTCCTGCTGGGCGGCGGGAATCAGATGTTGGATCAGTTGAACCAATTGGTGGATGCGGCGGGCAAGCCGTTCCGGGAAACGATGCGGTTCGGGGGGCGGCAGGCGCCGGATGGGCGGGTGGAGATTGTGACGGGGAGCGGGGATCTGGCCTTGTACGAATACACGCGGGCCTTGCCGCGGGTCCGGCTTTACGAGCACTGGGAGACTCTGGAATCGGGGCGGGTTCTGCCGCGCCTCGCGGATCCGGAACTGGATCCGGCCCGGACCGTGCTGGTGGACGGCGGAACGCCGGTGACTACGCCGGCGGTGCCGGCCACGAACGCAGCGGTGGCGTCCGCGGCCACCGTGGTGCGGTGGACGCCGGTGGAGATGGATTTCCAGGTGGAGGCGAAGCGGCCGTCGATCCTGCTGGTCGCGGACCGGTTTCATCCGGGCTGGCGCGCGACGGTGGACGGGACGGAGTCGCCGGTGCTGCGGTGCAATGGAGTGATGCGGGGCGTGGCGTTGTCGGCTGGGGAGCACGCGGTCCGGTTCCGATTCGCTCCGGCGTTCGGGCTGGTCGGCCTCAACCTGGCGGCGTTTGTGGTATTGGTGGCGGTTGGCGGATGCTTGATGGCGCGCCCGCGCCCATCGCGCGGGGGGAGGGCGGGGTGATCTCAAAGGCGGAGCTGATTCGGAACCGGTTGCGGGGGTTGCGCGTGCTGGACATCGGTGGGTCGGATTACGGGCAAGCGAACGCCTACGAGCGCGAGTTGAAGGCGGCGTGGAGCGTGGCGCGTGCCCGCGTCACGATGGACGCCGCGCCGACCGCGGACGTGCGCGTGAATCTGGACGCGTTGCCCTTGCCCGCCGCGCCGGAGGGTCCCTTTGATGTGGCGACAGCATTTGATGTGATTGAGCATCTCGAACACCCGGCCGATGTGTTGCGATGGATTCCCGCGCCCCGGCTGCTGGTGACTCTGCCGAACGGCTTGTCGCCTCTGGCCCGGAGGATGGAGGAGCGGGGAGGGTTCGGGCACCTGTACAGTTTCACTCCCTACACGGCGTCAGTATTGTTGCGGCGTGGGGGATGGGAGATCGAGCGGACCCAGTTTACGCTCGGAAAATGGTCGCTGGCGGGGAAGTTGATGCACGCCGCGGGGGTGCTGGCACCGGCATGGGTGGCGACGGGGATCGCGCTGGAGTGCCGCCGGGCGGCGTGATTTCAGGGGGTTCGAGCGTGGGGACCCCCGGCGGCGGCGAGGCATTGGCCGCGAAGGAACCGATCCAACTGGGACCCCAAGGTTTCCCATGACCAGTCGGTTTCGGCGATCTGGCGGGCCTTGCGTCCGGCATTGGCACGCGTTTCGGGGTCGCGTAGTAGGATGTCGAGCGTGGGAGGCGCTGCACCGAGGTTGTCCCAGATGACGCCGGCGCCGCGTTCCTCGAGGAAGCGGGCGTGGTCGCCGACGGAGTTGCAAAGAACGGGGCGGCCGGCGGAGAGATAGTCGTTAAGCCGTATTGGCCCGCGGTGGCGGTTGAATGGTGTGTCGGCCTCCATGAGAAGGAACAGGTCACACGCTTCAAGGTGGGGGACGACTTGGTCCGGCGGGAGAAGACCCGAGATCAACAGATGGACGCCGGCGTCCGCAAGGGCGGGATACCACTCGGCGCGGTGATCGCCCACGAGGTAAAGGGCCGCGGGCGGAAGACCGAGGGCAATGCAACGGGTCCTGAGGGCGAGGAATGCGGAAATCTCCTCGGGGGAAAGGCGCCCGGCAATGCCCGTTCTTCCGGTGCGACCCACGAGAAGGCCGGGGCAAGCGATGCCCAAGCGCGCGCGCGCGGCGCCGGTGGCGGCCTCGAAGGGACGGTCCAGGCTGCTGCCAGAGGGCAGGAAGAGGGTCTGGGCGGGCGCTTTGCCGCAGTGGGCGTGAAGGAGGTCCCGGAGGCGGCGGGATGTGGCGGACGCGGAATGGGCAAGGCGTTTGACGCCGACCTCAAGGGCGTGGCTGAGAGCGTAGCACGGCGTGCGCAGGCCGCGGTTCCAGCCGCGGTGGCAACCGCCGAAGGTGAAGAGGTCGGCCCAATCGGCATGGTAGATCCGAGAGCGGTTGAAGAGGCGGGACGCGAGGAAGGGAAGGCTGACATTGGGGAGATGGTCGGAGACGATTGTCACGTCGTAGTGGCGGGCCAGAACCCAGGCGCATCGGAAAAGGATGTCAGTGGGGCAGCAGCCATTCTCGGCGAGGACGGGTGGACCGAGCCACCACGGGGTCTCGACCAATTCGACCCCGCCAACACAGGTATGCCGTGGAACCAGGCGCGGGCGTTCGGATACTGTGAGCAGCGTGGATCGCCAGCCGCGCGCGGCGAGAACGCGCGCGAGGTTGAAATTGCGGAAGTACGTGGCGCGATGGATGAAATTGTGATTAAGGAAAAGGATGGAGGGCCCGCCCGGCGGGCTTGCCGGAGTGGATGAAGGTTCGAGTGCGGCGGCGTCATGACTCACGGGACGATGGAATAGCGGACCGGGAGATCAAGGCGACATGGAAATTGGACCGGCGGTCGCGGCTGTCCGGGTCGCGGTTCTCGTTGCAGGCGCTCCCGGAGATTCTGGTGAAGGGTGTGCTGGGGGACAACTGGGAGCGGCTCCTGCCGTACCGGGCCGCCTTCTTTTACAAGAAGCATTTGAGCGCCTGGGCCGGACAGTAATCCGGCGGGGCGTCCCGCCGCACGGGATCAAGGTCCGAGAACGGAAAGGAGCGTTTCGGCGGTCTGGCGGCCGGCCCGGTCGAGGTCAAAGTGAAGGCGGGCGGCGTCGAGGGCCTTTTCGCCCATCCGCTCGCGGAGCCCGGCATTGGAGGCCAGGCGTTCGAGGCATGCCAGGAATTCAGCGGGGTCACGGGGATCGAACAGCAGCCCGTTGACACCGGGCTCGACAACTTCAGCGACGCCGCCCAGGCGCGCCGCGAGGATGGGCAGGCCGGCGGCCATGTTGTGGACAAGGGCGCCGGTCATGTGGAAGTCATCCGATTTCTGGCCGATTCGCATGACGAGCCCTATATCGCCGGCGTTGAGGGCGCTGTTGACATCGTGGGGACCGGGAAGCCAGCCAGTCAGGCGGACTCGGTCCCCGAGTTGGAGCGCTTGGACGAGGCTCTTGAGTTCCTCCATTTCCGGCCCATCGCCCACGAGCAGGTAGTGGAGATAGGGCATGCTCGGCCGGGCCTCGGCGAGGCGGCGGACGATCCAACTGTTGCCCTTGTTGGGGTGGAGGATGCCGTGATGGACAAGGACGACGTCACCGGGGCCATAACCCCAGCGGCGGCGTTGCTCGGCCTTGTTCATCGGGTGATAGAGGTTGAAGTCGCAGGGGTCGTAAATGGAGACGATGCGTTCCCGTGGCACGCCGTGTTGTTCGAGGAAGGCGCCCGCGTTGCGGGCGATGGTGATGATGCGGTCCGCACGCCGCCAAGAGGCGAAATCGGCGGCCTTGATGAGTGAGGCAAGCCGGCGGCCGGGGCCGGAGCCGGCGAGATAGATATCGGCAAAGAAATCGGCGACAGTCACGACGATTCTGGCCCCGGAGAAAATGCGCGCGGCCCAGACGGTGAACGGAATGGTCTCATCGATAAAGACCACGCGGACGCCGAGAAAGCGGGTGCAGAGGCCGACAAAGGGCAGAAGGGCAACCCAGAGGATGGTCTTGAGGAGTTTGTCGTAAGGCGCATGACGGTTAACGCGCAGGGGCAGTTCAACCAGCCGGATATGCCGTGCAATTTGAGGTGGGACAGGGCGGAAGGTCTTCATGCCGAAGTACCAGATCGCGCATGACTGCGAGAGGCGGTCGAGGATGATGGGGAGGGAGTGACAGAGCTCAGCGTGTTCGGCCGGGCCATAGCGGAACCAGAACGCGAGGCGCGGTTTGGAGGGCGTCGCGGACGTTTTCATTACGGACACACGGAGGCGAGGAACGCGCGTACCGCGGCCTCTGAACGAGGAACGGGGCCGAAGGCCTTGAGTTTGGCGATGGAGGCATCGACCAGGCGGGGCGCACTGCTGGCAGCGGCGGGATCGACATCCATCTTCCTGGCCGCCCAGGCGGCGGCCTCGCGTGGTGAAACGAGGCCGTCCCCGCACACATTGAAGATTTCGCCTGTCCTCCCGGCTTCAAGCAGTTGCCACGCGATCCGCGCGGCGTCGTCCGTGTTCATGAACTGGTATTGGGAGTCCGGGTGAATCCGGAGGGGTTGATGGTTGAGGATGTCGAACACGGGATTCTTGCGGAGACCGGGGCCGACCATGCCCGCGAGGCGGACGATCAGCCATTCGCGGGCGTAGGCGCGGACCAGTTCCTCGGCGAGAAACTTGTGGAGGCCGTAGCGGGAGGTGCGGGCGGGGTCAAGGGGAGTGTCTTCGCAGGTGGTGGCGGGGGAGTCGAGATTCGCGTAAACGTCAACCGACGAGACATGGAGGTGCAGCGGGGCGCGGAAGTCGTGAAGCGTGCGGAGGCGGTGGGTAACCGACAGGTCGAATTCGGCTACTGGATCGTGGTCGGCGAGGTATTTCCGGCTGTTGCAGGCGGCCTCGACGACGACATCGGCGGCGGTTCCGCGAAGCGCGCTGTAGTTCGGGCGCGTGACAGACACCAGGTCAATGCCGGCCCGTCCAGCCAGCAGGCGGACAAACGCGGACCCGACGAAGCCGCTGGAACCAATGACAACGACGCGCACACCGGCTTCTACACGCAGGGCGGGGGAATGCCCAGCCCCAAAACAGGCCTTGCAGGGCTGCATTGGCGTGCTTCAAAGGTTCTCATGATTGACAGAATACGTTTTGCCGCCGGATTGGCCCGCGGCCGAAAGGTTTTGGATGTGGGGGGATCGAAGATGGCGGGAACCGATCCACGGAGCCGTTTTGCACGGGAGTACAGCCGCATCGCCGCGGGTGCCCTCGAGTATAGGAATGTTGATGTTCAGGAGAATGCCGACGAACGGATCGATCTGAACCAGCCGGGTTCAGTCGATGCCCTTCGCGCGGTGATCGACCGGTTCCGACCCGAAGTGATTCTTTGTATGGAGACGCTGGAGCATGTGAACTACCATTTTGAGGCCATGAACGCGCTGGCTGATGCGGTGGCCCGCTTTGGAACGCGCGTCTTTATCACGGTTCCGAACAACGGGAACTGGCTTCTCAACGCGGCGGGGTGGAACCACGACCACTGCGTTGGATTTGTGGACGGCGTTGCATCGCGGTTTGTCCGCCGCTCCAATCTGGGCCGGCACAAGGTCACAGAATACGGTTGCACGGGGCAGTACCACTGGTGGTGCTGGCTCGTGATCGCGGCGGCGTTTGGCCAACCACTCAGCTGGGGATTTCTTGTCGAGCCGGGCCGGCAGGAGTGAGATTGGAAATCAGGCCTTGAGCCGGGCGCTGGCGCGGTTGGCGCGGAACCAGCCGAGGGTCAGTTTCAGGCCTTCGTCCAGCATCGTCCGGCACTCGAATCCCAGGCGTTCGCGCATGCGCGTGACGTCGAAGCCTTTCTCCATCTGGCCATCGGGCTTGGCGGCGTCCCAGACGACTTCGCCTTCGAACCCGGTGAGCGCCGCGATCTTTTCGGTCAGCTCGCGGATGGTGATCGGGCGGCCCGATGAGATGTTGATGATGTCTGCCTCATTGTAGCGGTCCATCGCCAGGACAATGGCCTCGCAAGCGTCCCGGACAAAGACAAAATCCCGGACGGGCCGGCCAGTGCCCCACGCCGTGACGGTCGTGAGCCCCTGTTCGCGGGCCTCCTCGTATTTGCGTATCAGGGCGGGGATAACGTGGGATGCGCCAAGGTCGAAGTTGTCGTGCGGGCCGTAGAGGTTGCCGGGCACGAGCACGACCGCGTTGAAACCGTGCTGGCGCCGGTAGGCCTCCGCCTGCACGGCGCTCATGGCCTTGGCCAGGGAGTAGGGAGCGCTTTCGATCTGGGGCCAGCCGTTGAAAAGCTCCGTCTCCTTGATCGGGCTTGGCGCCTTGCCGGGATAGCTGCAACCACCCATGAGAGTCAGATACTTCTTCACCCCAGCGCGCCAGGATTCATGCAGCAGCATCGTGCCCATCAGCAGATTCTCGTAACAGAACTCGGCGGGCCGCTCCTTGTTGGCCCCAATGCCGCCGATGAGCCCGGCGAGATGAATGACCGCATCGGGCTTGAGGTCCGCGAACATCCGCCTCACGGCGGCCTGATCCAGAAGATCGTAGTCGGAGCGTCCCGGCGTGAGGATTTCGGCGCCTGATGCGTGGAGGAGCGGCACAAGATTGCGCCCAACGAAGCCGGTGGCGCCAGTGACCAGCAGGCGGCGAAAAGGGCAGGTGCTCACGGGGGGGAAGGTTGGCCGAGGGCGCGGGGTTTGAACAGTCTCATCCCAAGCCCGGCGTCATGCGTTTACGGGTTCAACAGATCGCGCCGAAAGGCGATCCGGGAGCCGGGGGCGGCAAGGCGGACGGCAACCGTGGCATGGCCGGGAAAGGCGGCCTGGAGACCGGAGCGCTTGGAGGGTTCGACGAAGAAAAGCAGGAATCCGCCGCCCCCTGCGCCGAGAAGCTTTCCGCCGAGGGCGCCGGCGGCGTGTCCCCGTTCATACAGCGCGTCGATCTCGTCGTTCGAGACGGCGCCATCGAGCGAACGCTTGGCGGTCCAGGCTTCGTGGAGGAGGTGGCCGAAGGCGGCGATGGGTTTGCCGCTCTTGAGGAGATCGAAGCCGGCGAAGGCCATCTCCCGCATGCGCCGGAGCATTGGACGGTTGTCCCCGACCTTGCGAATCTGGGCGCCGGCGACATCGGACGCCCGGCGGGTGATGCCGGTAAAGACCAGGAGAAGGCGTTCCTCGAGCTCGCGCAGGCGGCTGAGGGGAAGATCGACGGGCCGGACATCGAAGGAGCGGCTTCCCTCGAATTGGACCAGGTTGAAACCGCCGTACGCGGCGAGGACCTGGTCCTGACAACCGACATTCTCGGCGAGGACATCCTGTTCGACGGCGATGGCCTCGGCGGCGAGTTCGCGCGGGCCGGAATGGCGGCCAAGAAAAGCGTGGAGCGCGTGGAGAAGGCCGACGGTGAAGGTGGAGGAAGAGCCGAGGCCGGAGAAGGAGGGAAGGTCGGCCATGTTGTGGAGCTCGATATCGCGTTCGATGCCGGCGCGCTTGAGGCAAGCCCGATAGACGCGGTGCTCGATCTCATCGGTTCGGGAGACCAGTTCGACCTTCCGGTACGCGATGCGGATGGAATAGTCGAAGAGCTGGCTGGGAAACGGACTGGCGGTGATGTAGGAGAACTTGTCGATGGCCGCCGCCAGCACCGCGCCGGGTTCCGATTCAAAGAACGCGGGGTAATCGGTCCCGCCGCCGAAAAAGCTCACCCGCAAGGGAGTCTGGGAAATGATCATGGACCGCTGCCTTACCCCCTCGCGGGCGGTTTGTGAATCAGAAAGGACCGGGATGGCGCACAAGGGCGCGCCACGCTGCCGACCGCGGCCAGGGTCAGGAGTTCTGCAACTCAACCGCCAGGGACTGCCACTTCTTGTTGCCGTCCACGGCGCGATTGTAGTGCTCGTCCATGGCCGCCCCCTCGTATTTGCGAAGCTTGCCCTCGCTGCGGAGGCGGTGCAGCGGCGTTCCCTCGATCTCGGCCGTACCGGACAACTGATAGGAACTGAGCGGCATGGACTTAATGAACGCAAGCGTTTCCTTCATCTGCTCGGGCGTCTCGCCAGGCAGGCCAACCGTGAAGGTTCCGTGGACCGTCAGCCCGATTTTCCGCAAGTGGCGCACGACGTCGGCCGCGTACGAAAGGTCGAGATGTTTGTTGACAATTTTGTCGACCACGAACTGGCTGCCGCTCTCAAACCCGAGCTTGACTCCGTAGCAGCCACTGTCTTTCAGCATCTGCCAAGTTTCAAGTTTGATGGTGTCGGCCCGGCACATCGCGGACCAAGGGAGCCCGATGCGCTTCATCATTTCGCACATCTCGACGGTATGAGAGTTGCCCAGATTGAAGGTGTCGTCATCGAAGTAAACCGACCGGTAGCGATACCGCCCGATGATGTGCTGGAGGAAGGGTTCCAGCGTTTCCGCGCTGTAGTAGCGTACCGTCCGCTTGGACTCGCCGTCCGGGTCGTTGCCGGTCATGGTCGCTGGCCACACGCAGAAGATACACTTGTACGGGCAGCCCCGGCTGCTCCAAACCTGCGCATGCGGGGTGCGGATTCCCCGCGGATTTCGGTCGTAGTACGCCGTGGCAACCGCCTCGTCAAACATCGGCCACGGCGCCGCGTTCATTTCGGGGGCGGACATCAGGTCGTGTTCATGCACGCCCGTCTTTCCCGAAACGACGGCCGCGGACCCCTTTTCGTACTCTCCCCTGATGCACGCGGCGACGGGGAGGGTCTTCAGGATCTCGTCGGATTGCGTCGACGTGATTGGGCCGCAAACCGCGATTTTCGCCGCCGGCAGCAGCTCGTGGACCCTCCGGATCACCGCTTTGTCGTGCTCCCAACTGGGCGTGGCGGATTCAAAGAAAACGAAATCCGGCTTTTCGGACGCGAGATAGGCGTAGTAGTCCCCATACGACTCGCGCCGGGCAATGCTGTCGCGCAGAACCACGGCCGCGCCGGTTTCCTTGGCAACGTAGGACGCCGCGAAGCTCATGAAAAAAGGCATCGTCAGGTACTCGAAAGGCGCCCTCCAGCCAGGCAACGAATGGCTCTGATAGGTGAACGGCCATCGGGAACCAGCCCTCACTCCAGCCCGGCGAACAGGGATGACGCCCCACTTCCGTTCCCAGCCTTCCCACCACGGTGGATTAGAAAAAAGCACTTTCATATTAGCCTCCCTTCTACATTTTGACCTTAGACATTTACTAGTTATCCGCTTCGCACCGTAAAGCAAGCCCTCTTTTGTACTTTTTGAACTCGCCCAGAGCGTATTCACAAAGGCTTCCGGTGGAGAGTTGGGGCGGTGGCTGTTGGCCAACCGCCCCACATGGTGGCCGCCAGCGCGCTTGGGTGCTCCCGGTGGTGGGCAGGGTCTGCGGCCGGCAAGGGGGTGAGAGGCCCTGGCCGAAGCTTGGCCAGCCTCACCACCGTCACCGCCTGCCCGCAGGCGTATTCAACCAGGGGAGACGCCGTGCCGGCGAACCGCGCCCCCAACCCGCCCGGATTTACGTCCACCCTATCCAGGCTCCGCTTCGCCACCACCGAAGCCGCCAGCCGATTCCGCTCTTGCCGCGCCACTCTCTGGAGAGCCATTCTCCAGCAGCCTTAAAACGACAACAGCACGTGCCAGACAAACATGTTCGCCATCCCGTCGGTCTGCCGCCAGATTCGTTCCACGATCCCTTCGTCCCCGAGGATCGCCGGCAGCCGCTTCCGTTCCTCCTCAAACGGCAGCGCCACGCCGGGGGCCACCCGCGACTTCGCCCACGCCGCGTTGTCCAGCATGCCCCGCCGCGCGTGGGAGTTGTCCAACGGCGGAACCGCGCCGCTGGACCCGCTGGAATACACGCCGAACTCCCTTGTCGCCTCCACCATCGCCACAAGGTTCTCGATCTTCGCGTCGTTTTGCACAATCGCCGAGGCGTCCATGATGAACCCGCCATCGCCCGCCGCGATCCGGAGAATCTCGCGGCACTTCGCGCGCACCCGCTCCGGCGTGCCCATCGCCAGCAGCGTGTTCGGCACGCCGCCCGAAAGGCAGAATTTTTCCCCGAGCTTCCGATGGCACGTGGCGAGGTCTCCCCGGTCCACGTGATACACAATGCTCCGGTCCGGCAGTTGGCGGAAGGCGTTCAGGTGGTAATCCCAGTTGCCTTCGGCGTAGAAGAGCGTCTGCCGGCCATGGGCCCAAAGCTCTTCGATGATCGGGCGCAGGGTCGGCCAGTAAATCCCGTCGAACGTCGCCGGATTCACGAACGGCACGCACCCCCGGTGCATCCAAAACCCAATCGGCGCGTTCCCCGCCGGGTCGCTGCTCCCCAGCGCCACATGGAACAGATGCGGCGCCAGCGCTTCGCACGCCGCCTTCACCTGCTCCGGGCGCTCCTCCAAATCCTCCAACAGCCCGAGATACCCGCGCAGCTTGTCGGCGATGATGTCCATCGGCGCCTTCAGAATCCCCGCGATCGCCGAAGGCATCCCCGCCTCCGCCCGCATCCGCGCCACCTGGGCGCCGCACGCCATGAAATAGTCCAGCATGTTCATCCCCCCGCGCAGCAGCGCAAGGTTGTGCCGCCGCGTCACCCGCCCGCCCGGCCCCTCGACATCGCGCGCCACCCGCGGCAGCCACACGTCCAGCAGCCAGCCCGTCGGATCGGCGATCAAATCGCCGTACTCGCCCGGCTTCATGAACGCCTGCTCGGGCTCCGGCTCCTTGTACTGGAAGCCTGTTTCCGGCCCGATGTGGATCCCCGGGGCCGAGTAGTAGTCGAGCCCCAGCGCCTCGGTAAGCCCCGTCCACACCCAGACCATGTTCACGACGAGGGCGTCCACGTCCAGGGCCTTCGCCGCGTCGATCACCGCGTCGAACGCCAGCCGGTAATCGTGGGTCACTTCCTGGCAGGTGCGCTTGCCAAACAACGCCGCCGCCTCCGCCAGAAACGGGCGGATCGGCACCCGGTCCGGTTTCCCGTTGCGCAACGCCGTCACGTAACGCGCCAGCCGTTCCTGATATAAGACTTCATTCTTCGCGGATTCTGTGGCCATGATTTCCGGCATCGGTTCCTCCAGCCGCAGGTTCGCAAAACCATCCGCCCCAATCAAGCCTCGCCCACGCCCCTGGGGTCCTTGACTTTGACACCTGCCCGCCACGCCGCCGTTGCCAATGCCGCGCCCCCAGGATACGTTTCTCCCGTGATCCCCTTCGCCTTCTTCGCGATTCTCGCGTCGCTCGCGCTTCTCGCACGCCTCCCGGCCGCGGCCCAAACCCCCGCCGGGGACGCCATCGACGTCCCCGTCCTCGACGGCGACTGGTGGCAGCTGACAGGCGACTCGCCGGACGTCGCCCCATACACCTACCGGCGCGAAGGGAAGACCAAGGTCTGCGACTTCACCATCTTCAAGGACAACGCCCGGTTGTTCCATCTGGTCGCCTGCGTCCGCGACACGACCGCGCCCGGCGACCGTGTCTTCCACCACTGGACCAGCGACAGCCTCGCCCGCACGAACTGGGCGCCGGCCGGGCTGTTCGAGGCGCCGCGCGGCCTCCGCACCGGGGCGCCCACGAGCCAGCAGGCGCCCCACGGCTTTCCCTTCGGCGGCCGCCATTTCATCTTCTACAACAGCGGCGGCGCCGCGCGCGCCCTCGTAAGTGGCGACGGCGCCTCCTGGAAACTTCCGGACGGCTCCTGGAGCATGCTCACCAACACCTCGGGCGCCATCGAACTGTTCCCCATGGGCCGGGATGTCCATCTGTTCCACGACACCGCCCGCGACCGCTGGATCGCCTACTTCTGCGGGAATCTTCCCGGGTCCAAACACGGCGCCATGGTGGCCCGGACGGCCCCCGCCCTCGAAGGCCCCTGGAGCGCTGACGAAATCCCCGTCCGCACCGAAGGCAATCCCGAGTCCCCGTTCGTTGTGAACCGGGGCGGGCGGTACTATCTCTGGCAGCAGATGAGCGTCTATGTTTCCGAAACCCCTGAGCGCTTCGAGGGCAAGCCCATCGCCCATCTCACCGGCATTTGGTTCGGCGGCAAATGGGCGCCCGAAGTGCTCGAAGAAGACGGCCAGTTCTACGCCGCCGGTTACGGCGGCGGCATCTGGCTCTGCAAGATGAAATGGGTTCCGAAGACCCCGTCCGAAATTGAGCATTGGCGCGAAACGACCCTCGCCGCCCTTGAAGCGGAACGGGCCAAGCACAGCCGCTGACATTCCCTTCGGAGGCCCCGAGGCCGAGGGCGGCGCGCGCAACGGGAGAGGCCGCCCCGCTTCCGGGTTCCCAATGCCGTCCCGGCCGGCGCGCGTTGCCCGGTGCGGCGGCCGTGCCGATCATCCCTTCTCGATCATGGCGTAGGCGGCGTGGTTATGGATGCTTTCCATGTTCTCGGCTTCCACCCGGTACCAGGCGATGTCGGGGTGGGCGTTGAGCCGCACCGCCACGTTGCGCACCAGGTCCTCCACAAACACCGGATTGTCGTAGGCCCTTTCCGTGACGAATTTTTCGTCGGGCCGCTTCAGAAGCGAGTAAAGCTCGCAGGAGGCGCTCTCCTCAACCATCGCCACCAAGTCCTCGATCCAGACCGGGCGGGCCCCAAACCGCACCGCGAGCTTCACGTACCCGCGCTGGTTGTGCGCGCCCCGGTCGCTGATCGCCTTGCTGCACGGGCAGAGCGTGCCCACGGGCACGGTGACCGTGCAGACGAAATCCGATTCCTCCAGGTGCATCGACGCCTCGAACCTGACCTGGTAATCCATCAGCCCCGCCGCCTTCGAGACCGGCGCATGTTTCTCAATGAAATAGGGGAATTCAAGGCCGATATGCGCCGCGTCCGATTGCAACCGCGCCCGCAGCTCCCGCAGCATCTCCGGCAGCATCGCCACGTGCACCTCCCGCCCGTGCGAGTTGAGCACCTCGACAAACCGGCTCATGTGCGTCCCTTTGAACTGGTGGGGCAGGTCCACCGACAAATCAAACACCGCCACCGTGTCCTGGACCTGCCGCGCCTTGTCCCGCACCCGCACCGGATGCCGCAACCCCTTGACGCCCACGCGGTCGATCCGCAACCGGCGCGAGTCCGGCTCGCTCTGCTTGTCCTGCAACACTTCCGCCATCGGCTCCGCATCGGGTTGCTTCCCTGCGCTCATCATGGGTGAGAATAGCACCGTCTCCATCCCGCGCCCACCGGTTTCCATGGGGGCCGCCGCCGCCGCCTCACGCCCGCCTGGCCGGATATCACCTTGACAATCAGATTCTCTGATTTTATGTTTTTCATATGGCTGACCGAAGCATGAGCGTAACCGAGGCCGCCCGCCACTTTGCCGACTTGGTCAACCGCACCTTTTACCGGGGCGAATCAACCGTCCTCATCCGGTCCGGTGAACCCGTCGCCATGGTTGTCCCTGTTGGCGGCGCCGTTGTAACCGGCAGGGATTGGCTTCCGCGGTGGCGTTCGATGCCCCACCTCGGCGCGGGGGATGCGGAGGAATTCGGCGCCTGCATCGAGGCTGCCCGCCGTAATCTCATCCCGCCAGCCTCTCCATGGGATTGATACTCGATAGTTCCGTGCTGATCGCCGCGGAGAAGGGCCAGTTCGACATGCCCGCCTTTGTTGAGGCGGAGGCCGCCATGGAACCGCTGTTCCTCTCCTCCGTGACCGCCTCGGAGTTGTTGCATGGCGTGCACCGCGCCACGCCCGAACGGCGCGCCACACGGGAGGCGTTTGTTGAGGCGGTGCTCCGGGAAACCCCCACCCTCCCTTTTGACCTGCCCTGCGCCAGGCGCCATGCAGCGTTGTGGGCGGCGCTTGAAACCGCCGGCACCCGTATCGGTGCCCACGACATGATGATCGCGGCGACCGCCCTCCGGTTCGGGCACCGTGTGGCTACGCTGAACGAAAAGGAGTTCAGCCAAATTCACTCGCTTCAACTGGCGAATGCACGGTCCTACGTCAAGGGCCGCTGACCTCCACCCCCCCCACGCCCGCCCAATCGGACAGCGGGCTGTTGATTCCCCCTCCCGTTTCCGCTTTCCTCACTCCATGCAGATCGCCGCCGCCCTCCGGCGCCCCGCCGGAGACGAACCCGCCTGGACACGCCTCCTCGAACAGGCCGCCGCGGCCGGCGTTGCCGGGGTCGAACTCCATCCCGCCGATGTCCTGCCCCACGACGCGCCGCCCGACCGCGCCGCCCTGCGCGATCTCCGGCGGTCCATCGAAAGCCACGGCCTCCGCGTCGCCGGCTTCCACAACTTGCTGGAATCGCATCCCGCCCTTTCGCTCTTCGCGGGCGACACCACGCGGACCCAAACCCGCTCTGTCTTGCGCGAACAGGTGATCGCTTGCTCCCTGCTCGGCGGCAATGTCATGACGCTCGGCTCGCCGGGCGCGCGCAGGCTCCGCGAACCTTTCCACGGCCAGGCCGCCGCGGACGCCGCCGCCGGGTTTTTCCGCGGGCTGCTTCCCATCTGCGAATCCCGCCGCGTCACGCTCGCCTTGGACCCGTTGCCGCCACCGGAACGCGGTTTCCTCGCGACGGTGGACGAGGCGTTCCGCCTCTCGCGCACCCTGCAAAACCCGCGTGTCCGGCTGGGGCTCGACGTCCGGTCCACGCTGCCCCCGGCGCCGCCGATTCTCGAAGTCCTGGACCGTTGTGCCCCGCTTCTGGTCCATGTCCGCGTTGCCGACCCCGGACGCTCCCCGCACGGCGAAGCGGTGGGAATCCCCCACGCGGCCATCGCGCGAGCGCTGGCGGCTTCGGGCTTCAAAGGCTGGCTGGTTCTCGATCTTTCCGCCGCGCCCCCCCGCCCCGGCGAGTGGCGCGACGCGCTCCGCCGGCTTGTGTCCGTTTACGTCCCCGCCTGACCCCGGCCAGGGTGCGCGGCGGGGGTTCTTACGGGGCCTCCGGGACCGCCTTCCGTGCGTCAGCCTCCACGCCCTCCCTTCAACGCCCCATCCTCCGGGCGGCGCCGCGAATCCACTCTTCGCTGGGAAGAGCGTAAGGCCGGAACATCTCCAGGAATCCCTCGTGCGCGTTGTGGAAGAGCGCGCGGTGCAGGCCGAGCTCCGAAGCCTTGGTCGTGTCGATCAGGCTGGCGGAGTCATTCGCGCTCATTTGGAACAATACGCGCATCTCGAATTCGCCCAGCGCCTTCCTTCCGAGAAACCGGGTCACGTTTGTCCAGGTGTCGCATGTACAAAGGATATGCATCCCCAGGGCCGCCCCCTCGCCGGCCAGGCGCTCGAACTGCGCGCTTGGCGCGGGCGCCTCGCCCGCGCCGGACGAATAACTGAAGTCCTCCTCATGCCGCAAGGCCCGGAAACGCTGCAAGCCGTGGACCAACAGGTAGTACGGCGCGCCCCCGTCCGTTTCGAGCGCGGCGCGGCGCTCCAGTTCCGCGGTCCATGCCGCCAGCACCCCCGCCACGCCCGCGGGCCGGACCAGCGCCATATCCTCCGGCAGCGCCGCGCCCAGGGTTTCCAGCACAGCCCGGTGGCGCGACTCCGGTGGCGACGCATCCAGCAGCGCGTAGCGCGCGCCGCCCGGCCGGTGCCGCGCGGCGAGGGAAACAACCGCCGCAACCAGAATCGCCAGCGCCGCGTCGTCCCGCTGGCCAACCACGAGAAGATGACGCCCGTTCTGCCGGTCGAACACCGCTTCCGTGGGGCCTTTGATGGCGTTCGGCGCCCCGAGAAACGCGCGTCCCGGACCCGGACCCGGCGCCGTGTCCAGCATCGCTTCCAAGACGCTGTTTTCGGCGAGGTCGGCGGGCGAATTGCCTTCGAACACCACCGGCGCCTTTCTCCACCCGGCTTCCGCCGCCATTCTCGACACAAGCCGCAGGCTGGCGTCGCGCTCCTCCTCCGCCAGCCAGACGATCTGGAACGGGCTGTTGCCTTCGATCATGCCCGCCGCGTTGTTGTAGATCGCTTCGCCCGGCCGGGACAACAGCCGCGGCGCCGGGTTGCCCTCGTCCATGATCAAATAGGCGTCCGCTTCGTTGCACTGGAGCGCGATCCGGATGGCCATCTGCCCGAACGTGCTTCGTGCGATGGTGTAGGCGCCGCCCAGTGTCTGGGAACCCAGCAACACGTGGATGCCAAACGCGCGCCCCTGCCGCACCAGCCGGTCCAGCAGCAGCCCCGCGTTCTGGGCCACCGCGTCGTCTTCGACGAAAAATTCCTGGAACTCGTCAATGATCAGCAGCGTCCGCGGCAGCCGCGCCGCGCCCGGAGCCCGGTTGTACGCGGGCAAATCCTGGACGTTCAGGCGCCGGAACAGGTCGCCGCGCCGCCGCAGCTCGTCGTCCACCCGCTGCAACACGCTCAATCCGAATTCCCGGTCGCTCTCAATCGCCACCACGCGCGCGTGCGGCAGCCGGTGCGCCGCGTAGCACTTGAACTCCACGCCCTTCTTGAAATCCACCAGATAGAACTCAACCGCCTCCGGCCCGCACCAAAGGGCCAGATTGGTGATGATGACGTGGAACAGCGTCGATTTGCCCGAGCCGGTCTTGCCCGCGACCAACGCGTGCTGGCGCGTGTCCCGTCCGATGGCCAGATATTGCCATTTCGCCGCCCCCGCCCGCCCAATCGGCACGCGCAGCTCCGTGCTCGTCTCCCCGGACCAACGCTCCTCCTCCTTTGGCGCAATCTCCGCAAAAGGCACTTCCACACGGTTGGCGTCGATGCTCGCCAGCCCGAAGGCGCGCAGCAGGCTGTTCGCAAGGTCCGGCGCCGGCGGCGGGTCCAGCGCCAGGCGCGCCGCCGGCAGCGGATCGTCCGCCAGCCGCGCTTCCCGGCCGGCCGCCTCGATCCGCACGCACGCCTTCGCGAGTTCCTCCCCGACAAATCCCGGCGGCGCCGCCCTTCGCCTGTCCCAGTGAACCAACAGATACACCCCGCACCGCGCGCCGCTCGCCGCGATGCTCAACAGCCGCCGCGCCGCGGATTCGGTGAAATTGGCGGGAAAATCCGCGATCACAACGAAATGGTATTTCTCGGCGATCCGCCCCGCCCGTTCGTTGTAGGCGGCGATCGTCTCGTACTCGTTGCGCAGATACATCTGCGTGACTTTTTCGATGTGCTCGTTCAAC
Organism: uncultured Verrucomicrobiales bacterium; assembly: GCA_964435495.1. Lineage (GTDB taxonomy): Bacteria > Verrucomicrobiota > Verrucomicrobiia > JADLBR01 > JAIBCM01 > CAYSZK01. The sequence continues at coordinate 1,236 of CAYSZK010000035.1, read as the reverse complement.
GCCGCCAGCCGCTCCTCAATCTGCGCCGGTTGCGTCCAGATGCGGCCGTCGATCAGGCGCTCCTCAAAATCCGCCAGGTGCATCAGCCCCGCGAAGTTCTGCCCCAGCTCCACCGGATCCATCACCGTGAACTCCACCCGCCCGGGCGGCGCCGCCGCAAGCAACCGCAGCACGATGTTGTTCAACACCCCCGCCACCTCCCGGTTCCCCGATTCCCGCGTCTCCATCAGCAGCGATCCCCGCTCCGGAAAGACAAGCAATAACGGCGCCGACACGGTCTCCGCCTCCACCAACGGCTCCCGCCCCTCGCGCGGCGGCAAACCCGCCAGTTCCATCACCCCCGCCTCCAAACGGCCAAAACGCACCGCGTGCCCGAACCGTTCCGGTGGCCGCCAGTCCGCCCACAACTCCCGGCGCCAAGCGGGCGTCAAACGCTCCACCGCCGCCGCCGCCGCCCGGACCCGCGCCAACAAAGGCTCCAACGCCGCCCGCCACGAAGCCCGCTGCGCCTCCCACGCCGCCCGATGTTCCGCCGCCCGCGCCTCCCGCCGCGCCGCGCCCCCGCTCTCCAGGTCGCCGGCCGCCGACGCGCTCCTGGCGCGGATGCCCTCCAGGCGCGCGCCCGCTTCCGCCTCCAGCCGCGCAACCGCCGCCGCGCCAAGGCGCGCGTTCTTCGCCAGGATCGACGCGGCGCGCCGGGTGGCCTCCTCCTCAAGGGCGCGCCGTTGGTCCCCGGTGGACGACACGGTCCCCAGCCAGTCCCGCTGCAGCCCCGCCGCTTGCGAGTCGTGCTCCGCGCCCAGGCGCGCGACCTCCTCCGCGTGATGCCGCTCCGCCGCCGCGAGGGCCGCGCCGAGCAGCCCGCGGACCCGGGCCAACTCCACCCCGGCGTCGCGAAGCCGCGAGGCCGCACACCCGCGCGCCCAGAAAAACAATAAAACAACCCCCGCCGCGCACGCCCCGAACGCCGCCAACGCGGCCTGAATGGATGGCGGCCGCAGCGATGGTGGCAGAAACGCCTCTCCCACCGGCTGCCAGAGCGCAAGGCCATGTCCGGCGGCCAGAATCAGAAGCCATGCCCAGGCCGGACACCAGACAAAGAGAACCGCGGGAAACCTGTGCCCCGCCCGGCGCACCTTGGCCTCGGCCTCCCGGCTTGCGGCCTGGGCGTCGGCAAGCAACGCGCGCCCATCCCCGGCGGGTACGCCCAAGGGCTCCGCCGCCGAGGGCGCGCCC
>CAYSZK010000034.1:26872-31902 GCA_964435495.1 uncultured Verrucomicrobiales bacterium | reverse complement strand
GGAACACTTCGCCCGTATTTGGGTTGTGGCCGATATCCACGATCTTCGGCGCGTCATCCTGGGGCGCGAAATACGAGTTGCCTCCATAAAACATCAGGCGGGCGAGATCCTTGCAGAACCGCCGCATCGCCTTCTCCTCCGCCTCCCCGCACTCAAGCCGGCGCACCGTCTCCTCCAGCATCACCCCGAAGCCTCCCAAAACCGCGTCGGCCGTGATGAGAAAGCGGGGCCCGTCCACATAGGGAACAAACACTTGCTTGAGCAAGTTCGTCCCCCACGCCGCCCCGTCTTTCTCCAGCGCCGCCACCACGGCGGGCGAAACTTTCATCTTTTCCGCGGCTGCCTTCCACTCCTCATCCGGCTCCGCGCCGAAAGCGCCAAAAGCGGCCGCCCCCACGCCCACCAGCCATAGCCACCGCCCCTTTGTCATACTCCCCATCATCCGCCCTCCCCGGCCGCTGCCAAGCACGAAGTCCCCCCCGGACCCAATCAAACAGCTCCGCCACATCCCGGTTCCGCATCCGGATGCGGCCACGGCTCACCGGCTGGCCCACCAGTCCCCGCGCGCCCACATCCACCCGCGCAAGCACCGCGTCCCGCGCTTGCATCGCCCAGGCAACCGCCAACCCCGCCGTCACGACCCCGCCCGCCGCCCACGCCGCCAGCATCCATCTCCGCGGTGTCCGCCCACCGGAAGGCGCACTCAGGGTATTCCCCCGCATCGCCCCTGTCCCCGAGCCGGTATGCGCCAAGCCATCTTGCATGTCTGGCCCGCCGAGCGTAAGAGTAAAGGCGTGATCGGCCCGGCGGCAATCCCTGAACTTCCAGCGTCCCGGTACAAGAACCTGGACAGGCTTCATCTTCCGCCGCGCCCCGTCGATGCGCGCGGCCATCTCCGCCGGATATTGGATGCCTTGGTGGACGACTTTGGAGCTGAAAAGATCATTGCGTTCGGTTCCTGCACTCGGGGCGGCGCCACGGAGCACAGTGATATTGACCTTTGCGTGGTGCGCGAGCATCCCCCGGAAAGCCGCAAGCCCCGTTGGGAGGGCCGAATGGCCATAAGCGCCAAGCGCCCGGCGGTTCCCTATGACCTGCTCGTCATTCGGCCCAGCCAGTGGCGGGAGCAGTGCGCCCGGCCCTTCGGCGTCTATGACGAGGTGGTAAACCACGGTATCACTCTTTATGAAAGGCAACCCGCTCAACCCGAACGATTGGCTGGCGGTCGCTGAACGCGACATCGAAGCCTACGAGGCCATTCGAGCCGCCGGCCGCGAGCACATGGCCGTTTTTTGCCTGCAACAAGCCGCCGAGAAGATGCTCAAAGGCTGGCTTATTGGCCGCGGTTGGGCACTGGTCAAGACGCATGGTCAAGACGCATTCGATCTCCTTTCTTGCGGACGAAGCCGCCTGTCATGGCGCCGATCTCTCCTGGTTCAAACCGTCCGCTGAGCGGCTCACAGACCTTTATTTCTCCGATCGTTACGTGGACATCGCGCCCGACCCCGAGCCCGACTCCCCGGAAATCAGCACCCTCGAAGCGGATGTCCGGCGTTTGCGGGCCGTTCTGTTTCCCTGAACCCGCGCTTTCCGGCCACCCCGCCCGCCCCGTCCGCCGCGGCGCTACCGGCTCCAGTCCAGCATCCGTTCGATCGGCTCCAGCGCACGCAAACGCAGCGCCTCCTCCATCACGATTTCCGGGCGCAGATTCGCCAGGGCGTCCCGCGCCTTTTCCAGGGTGTTCCGTTTCATGTGTTTGCAGTCCATACAGGCGCACTTGTCCGTCGGCCCTGGAATGAATTCCTTCTCCGGCAGCTCCCGCCGCAGCCGGTGCAGCATTCCCGATTCCGTCACGATGATGAAGGCCTTCGCCGCGTGCTCCCGGCAATAGGCCACCATCTTTTCCGTGCTGCACACCTCGTCCGCCAGCATCCGCACCGCCCGCGTGCACTCCGGATGCGCCACCACCGGCGCGTCGGGATGCTCCTCCCGGATTCTGGAGATGCTCGCGTGGGTGAACTCCACATGGACATAGCAGTCCCCCTGCCACAGCCGCATCGTCCGCCCCGTCTGCGCCTGGACCCATTCCCCGAGATTCTGGTCCGGCACAAACAACAGCTCCCGGTCCGCCGGCGCCCGGTTCACGATCTTCACCGCGTTGCCCGAGGTGCAGATCACGTCGCTCAACGCCTTCACCCCCGCCGTGCAGTTGATGTAGGCGATCACGTAATAGTTTTTCTCCCGGTTCTTTTCCAAAAACGCCGCCAACTCCTCCGCCGGGCACGATTCCGACAGCGAACACCCCGCCTCCAGGTCCGGGATCAGCACCGTCCGCGACGGATTCACGATCTTCGCCGTCTCCGCCATGAAATGCACGCCGCAGAACAGGATGACGTCCGCTTTGGACTCTTTGGCCCGGTAGGACAAGCCCAGCGAATCTCCGACGAAATCCGCCACCTCCTGAATTTCCCTGACCTGGTAATTGTGCGCCAGGATCACGGCATTGCGCCGCGCCTTCAGGTCGAGAACTTCACGCTGCAACTCGGTCATCATTTTCCTTTCGCCGCCACTCCGACAATAGGAGAAGCCCCACCCCAACGCAAATCCCCGTGTCCGCAAAATTGAATGTCGGGTAGTTCCAGCCCCAGAACCAGAAGTCCAGGAAGTCGATCACCTGCCCCAGCCGCGCCCGGTCAACCAGGTTTCCCGCGGCGCCCCCAGCCACCAGCGCGCACCCCACCCGCACGCCCGGCTTCGCCCAGTCCAGCGACCGCGCCAACCAGGCGAGCCACGCCAGAAGCCCCAGCGTCAAGAACGGCAGCACATGCGGCGCGTGGTTCAACAGCCCGAAGGCCGCTCCCGGATTGGTATGATAGACCAACCGGAAAAAACCGGGAATCACGTCAACGGGCGCCGCCCCCCGCAATTCCGCCACCGCCCAAAGTTTCGTGAGCTGGTCCAGCCCCAGCCATGCCGCGGCAATCACCCAAAACTCCGCGCCAGGTCCCCGCCGCGCCCCGCGCTTCACTGCTCCTGCCGTCTGTTTGCACACGGTGCTTCTCTAGCGCGAAACCGGGAAAACGCCACCATCCGCCGCGGCGCCGCCCGTCCACCGCCGCCGGTCACTCAACGCGCATCTCCACCTCGCTCCCTCCGGCCTCCAGCGCGCACTCCCGCTCCGCCTTGCGCCCGCCGGCTTCCACCCGCACATCGTAATCCCCCAGGAAACCGCGCGCCTCCATGACCCCGGACGCGTCCGTCTCCCCGGCGGTCCGCGTCCACCATTGCTCCAACGTGAGGCGCATCCACGCTTCCCCGTTCGGTTTCACCGACCAATCTTTCCGGAACATCGCCGCTTTCGGAATCCAGTGTTTCCCTTCCCAGAATCCCCAGATCAATATCGCCGACACCGACGGATGGCTGAACACCGCCGTCAGGAAGTCGCGCGTGTATTGCCCCTGGAATGACTCGTCTTCCGTTGCCATGTCGAATTCGGTAACGTGAATGTCCAACCCCAGCTTTGCCAGGCGGTCCAGCTCCTCCAGCAACCGCTCCGGCGGCGTCGGTTCCCCGCCAAAATGGCACTGCAACCCGATCCCCCCCACCGGCGCGCCCGACGCCTTCAACCACGCCGCCGTCTCCTCAAAATGCCGCTTGTGCGCGGTCATCCGCCCCCCCGCCACCAGGCTCGCGTAATCGTTGAGAAACAGCGCCGGCTTCGGATCGATCTCCCGCGCCAGCTTGAACCAGCGCGCGATCTCGTCCTTTCCAAGAATGTCCGTCAGGTCGTGGTTGGCAAACGGTTCGTTCACAACGTCCCACGCCACAAGCCGCCCCTTCGTGGCGCCGACAATGTCCCGGATATGCGCCTCCGCCGCGCTGCGCAGGAACGCGGCGTCCCCCTCCTTCTCCCGCAACCGCGCCGGCAGCCACCGCCAACCTGGCCATACCAGCGTGTGCCCGCGCACCCGGATGCCCTTTGCCTCCAGCCAATCCAGCGCCTGGAACACCTGGCCCCGCTCCTCCGCGCCCTTCTCCCAGCCCGGCCACTTCAAGTCGTTCTCGAACACCGCGATCGAACAGGCCTTCGCCACCCAGTCCCGGTACTTTTCCGCGTCCGGCCCATCCCCCACCAGCGCCTTCGCGCCCACCGCCGACCCAAACCCGAACGCGTGCCGTTTCTGCGCCAACTCCACCCGCGCCCCCGCCAGCGGCTTCCCCGCCGCGTCCGCCACCCGGACCCGCAGCAACCCTTTCCTGTGTTTTTCAATCCGCGCCGCCGCCGCCGCGCGCCACGCCGCGTCCGCCTCCATCCCCGCGTACTCCACCCGCGAACGCGGCAAATCCCCGAGCTTCGCGCCCTTTCCGAAATTCAGGATGCGCAGGTCCGCAATTTCAAAAACCTGCGGCCCGTACGCCGCCCGGAAACAAACCAGCGCCTCGCCCGCCCCGTAGTCCGCCGCGGCGGCAAAGGGCTGCTCATACCGCTTCCACTCCCCCCCGCCGCCCACCGGAAGCTCCACCGACTTCGTGTGCGGCGGCCCATGTTTCTCCAACACAAACTCCGTCCGCGCCTCCCCGCGTTCATTCGCCGCCGACACCGTCCGGAACGCGAACGACACATGCAATACGTCCCCCTTCCCGACCGCCGCCAGCGTCAGCGCGGTCAACTGGTACTCGAACGGATCGCGGCCCTCGGCCTTCGATTCCACACGCAACACCCGCCGAAACGGTCCCTCCTCCAGAACCTCCATCCGCGCGGCTCCCTGTTCCGCGCCGCCATTGAACCGCAACGCCAGAAGCGGTTCCGGCCCCAGCACATCCGCGCCCCCATGCGGCAGCACCGACGCCCCCGCGCCGTCCGCCTGGTCCGCCCCCCGCGCCGCCGTCGCACCCATCACAACGCCAATCGCCATTCCGACGGCCAACATGTCAAAAAAACGCGCCGTCATCCTGGCCCTGGAGCCTGAACACCGGCCCCGCGCCCGTCAAGCCGCCCAGCAGCAGCCCGCCAATCGCCAATCGCCAAT
>CAYSZK010000034.1:8786-26772 GCA_964435495.1 uncultured Verrucomicrobiales bacterium | reverse complement strand
GCCAATTGCCAATCTCAATCCGTCTCCGCCTCCCCGCGCGCCGCCTGCGCCTCGGGCGAATTGTACAGCGGATGGTCCGGCTTCAGACCCAGCAAGAACTGGAGGCGGTACTTCCGGGCCGCCTCCCCCGCCTGCTTCTCCCTCCGCCGTTCCGGCGTCAGATGCCGCTTCCCTTGTACCTCCGACTCCTCCAGATACCGCACCCAACCCGCGATCTGCCGGACGCACTCGTCCGCCAACGCCGCAATCTCCTCCAGCAGCCCGCGAACCACCTGCAACCGCGTCCGGGCCTTGACCACGGCGATCATCGAGCGCACCTCACCCGCCGAACCGCGCGCAAACCCCAGGAAGTTCACCAGCTCCCTGGTCGTGGTCCGCTCGAAGCCCTCGGCGATATTGTTGGATACCGAGAGCGCCGCACGATCGATCTGTCCCCGGAACCCGCTCGTGAACAACCCGCCGTGCTCCTCAAGGATATCCAGCACCCGGTTGTAAAGCCGCGCCGCAACCTGCCACGACGGCAGTTCCTCGAATTTCTCGTACGTCATTGCGCCATCCTGCCGGACGGCGCCTCCGCCACAATCGCCAAGTGGCACGCCATGCCCATGAATTTCCCGCATGACTTTCCCCGCCACCCGCGTATGGTCCCCGGACGCTTCCCGCCATGAATCCTCTGTCCCGCCTCCGTTTGACCCAGGACGACGCCGGCGCCGGCACCGCCGTCGAAGAACCAGGCGACAGCGCCCTCCAGGCCGTGCAATTCTGCCAGCAGGCCACCGCCGCCATCCAGTTCGAGCTTTCCAAGGCAATCGTCGGCCAGCAGCGGGTCATCGAGGAAATCCTCATCGCCATCCTCACCCGCAACCACGCCCTGCTCGTCGGCGTGCCCGGGCTCGCCAAGACGCTGATCGTTTCCACCCTCGCCCAGGCGCTGCACCTGAGCTTCAAACGCATCCAGTTCACGCCCGACCTCATGCCCGGGGACATCACCGGCACCGAAGTCCTCTTCCAAGACCCCCACACCGGCGACAAGCAATTCAAGTTCCTCGCCGGCCCGCTCTTCGCGAACATCGTGCTCGCGGACGAAATCAACCGCACCCCGCCCAAGACCCAGGCCGCCATGCTCGAAGCCATGCAGGAACGCCGGGTCACCGTTGGCGGGACCACCCACCGCCTGCCCAACCCGTTCTTCGTCCTCGCCACCCAGAACCCGCTGGAACAGGAGGGCACCTACCCCCTCCCCGAAGCCCAGCTCGACCGCTTCCTTTTCCTGATCCACGTCGATTATCCGTCGCACGATGAAGAGTTTCAAATCATGAAAATGGCGACCGGCCCCCGGCGCGAGGAGCCCACTCCCGTGCTCACCGCCGACCACATCCTCTCGCTCCAGGAAACCGTCAAAACCATTCCCGTGGCCGACCACGTTTATCGGTACGCCGAACGGCTTGTGCGCGCCACCCGTCCCAAACAACCCGAAGCCCCGGACTATTGCCGCCGCTTCCTCAACTTCGGCGCCGGCCCGCGCGCCAGCCTGGGCCTCATCATGGCCGCGAAAGCCCACGCCCTCATTCGCGGCCAGATTTACGCCGGCTGCGAGGACGTGGCCACCATCGCGCACGCCGTCCTTCGCCACAGAATCGCGTGCAATTTCACGGCCCAGAGCGAGGGCGTCACCTCCGACGACATCATCAAGCATCTCCTCGAAATCATTCCGGCCGACGAGGCGGAAAGCTGACGCCATGCTCGCCCGCGTCGTCAGTTTCCTCAAGACCCTCCTCGGCTTCGAGCGCGCCATCCCCGCGGCCCTCCAGGAGGTCCGCCTGCTCGTAATCCATCCCGGTGGCGCACGAACCGAGCACCCCCTCCGCTGGCCACGCCAAGCCGCGGGTCCCGGAGTCCCCGGCGTCTGCGACCTGAAATCCTGAGCGGCGGTTCGCGGCGAACTGCGCATGGCGCTTCCAACCCAGGGTCCCCGGCGTCTGCGATTCGGAATCCCGAGCCCCGCCCCCCCTGTTCAGCCGTGGGCGACTCCCCCCTTCGTATGGCCGCGCCCGGCGTAACCGGGCCAACAGTCCTCGTTTATAAATGCTTGTGAAGTCTCATGCCAAAGCCGGAAGCAAACCCCGCCGCTCCCGGCGCGCCCGCCGGCGGCTTGAAGACCCCGCGCCCCAGCCCAAAGTTCCATCCCGCCTCTTTGTGAACGACCTACGCCCAAACTCCCAGGATCCCCTCGACATCACCCTCGTCGCCGAACCCGGCCAGTCCGCGCGCGACTTGTTCAGCCGCCTCTCCCACATCGCTGAGGACCGCGCCGTCCAAGTGGCCAGCGTCATCGCCATCGGCGCCGCCGATCTTGGCCGAGACGTTCTCGAAGGTCTTCCCGCCATTGCCGGCGCGGTCCACTGGCCCATTCTGTGGATCGATGGGTCGCCGGACGGCGCGCCAGGCCTTGTCGGCCTCCAGGCCATGGCCGTGCGCAACGCCGCGGTGCGCCCCTTGCTCCAGGACGGGCGAACCGTCGGCTGCGTCGTGGACGAGCCGTCCGCCCGGCGCGTGTTTCTGGCCGGCGTGATTCCCGCGGACACCGCGGCGCCGGAGGCCGAACAGGCGCACAGCGTCTTCGAGCGGATGCGCGCGCTGCTGGCCGGGGCCGGTCTGGAGTTCCCGCATGTCGTGCGCACATGGCTCTATCTGGACAGGATTCTGGATTGGTACGGCGACTTCAACCGGGTCCGGCGCGAGTTTTTCAAGGAAACCCGCGTGAGCCCAACCCATCCGCCCGCCAGCACCGGGATTGGCGCCGCCAACCCCCACGGCGCCGCGCTTGCCGCCGGGGCCCTTGCCGTCCTCCCCCACGACGCGGGCGCCAGCATCGAGTACGTGCCTTCCCCCCGGCAGGGCCCCGCCCTGGCCTACGGCAGCGCTTTCAGCCGTGCCGCCGAGATCACAACCCCCGGCGAACGCCGCATCTTCATCTCCGGGACCGCCAGCATCGATCCCGAGGGCAACACGGTCTATCGTGACGACTTCCTCAAGCAGACCGATCTCACCATGGAGGTTGTCCGGGCCATCCTGGATTCGCGGGGCTTCGACATGGCCGACATTTCCCGTGTCACCGCCTACATCCGGAACCCGTCCGACCTGCCCAAGTGGCGTGCCTGGCTGGCCCGGCACGGCTGGTCGTCCGCGCCTGTCCTGACCTCCGTCAACACCGTCTGCCGCGACGATCTCCTCGTCGAAGTCGAGCTCGACGCGGTCCATTGACCTGTTTCGCAAATCCAGCGCCCCCGCCACAAGCCGCGCGCTTGCTTCGACGGCCCGCCCGGCTTAACATCCCTCCGTGGCCACGATCGAAAGCCGTGTTGACCGCCTCGAAGAGGCAATGGCGGAGTTCGCTCATGAAACCGCGCGGATTTTTTCCGCCATTCACGAGGAACTTGCCGAATTGCGTGCCCATAACGCGTGGGTGGACCAGCGACTCCTGGAAATGCAGCAGCAAGCAAACCGGGAACGGCAACAGGCTGATCGTGACCGGCAGCAGGCTGACCAAGACCGGCGGCAGGCCGATCGGGACCGGCAACAGGCTGACCAAGACCGGCGGCAGGCGGAGAAAGACCGGAAGGATTTCAACCGGCGTCTTGCGGAGGCGACCGATGCCCAGGGTTTGATGATCGAGAACATGGTCTGGCCGAACCTGCCACGAATCGCCGCCGAAATCTTCGGCGAGGAACCAGTCGAAACCCGCGCGATCCGCATCAAACGCCGCCACCCGGTCAACAGGGGCACGATGGTGGAAATCGATCTGATGGCCGTCGGACCCAACACGCTGCTGGTCTGCGAAGCCAAGAGCAAGGTGGACCCGGCCAAGGTCGCGGATTTCCTGGCCAAACTCCGCGATCTGCCCGGGTTCTTTCCCGAGTTCGCCCGCCACAGGCTCGTTCCGATGATCGCGAGCATCGCCTTCGACCCTTCGGTCCTGCAACACATGACCCGGATGGGAGTTTACGCCCTGGGGTTCGGCGACGAAACGATGGAGTTGCTCAACAAACCAGAAATTCGGTGACACCGATCCGCCCTGTGCCGAACCGCGCCCACGCGGGCCAGCGCGTTTTTTAATCAACACCTTCGGGAACCGAAGAGCCCCGAACCCACCGCCCGCCCTCAGGCGCCACCGACAGCGACTCGATCAACGGGTGCTTGAACACGACTTCAGCGTCGCCACCCGGGGCAATCCGGCGGACTCGAAACCCGTTGGTGTACTCCACCGCCCCGTCCGGCTGGACATCAAACCACGAGACGTTGCGGGCCAGCACCTCCAGGTCCCCCTGCGCGGACACGCGGATCAACTCGTAGTTTCCAGGAACCAGCGCGGTTTCCCCCCGGCTGTCCGCCGAACGGCTCAACCGCGCCATGCTGATGGTCTGGCCGAAGACACGGACAAACTTGTCCTGGTTCGCCGGTGGCAGGTTCGGACCGCCCGCGGGTTTCATGTCGCGGTTGAACAACATTGTGAACGCGTTGAGAAAGCCCACGACGGCCATGAGAAAGCGGAACGGAAACAGCAGCGCCCCCACCAGCGCCTCCCGGAACCCGCCCGACGTCCGCGATTTCCACGGCCGGCGAATGCAGTAGACGTTCCCCTGCGCGTCGTCGCGGGGCAGCAGGTAATCCGTCCGGTCGTCGCCAAGGACCTCGTGCACTTCGCCCGAGTCCATATCCAGCGCGCAGATCGACTCCGGCCCGATGGCCAGGAGCGTTCCGCTCTCGTCCCGGGCAATGCCCGCCGACTGGTAGAGCACGCGGCCCGCATCCGCCCGGCTGAAAACGGCGTTCGTATCGCGCGAATCCCCGTCCGTGAGCGTCCGCATGGGCCGTCCCTCATCATTCAACATCTCCAGATTCACGGCGCCGTTGGAATCGGCGACACCCGCCACGAACTCCGCCCGCGCTTGGGAATAGTCGATGCCGAAAATGGAATATTCGTTGCGGTGGAACAAGCGCCGCTCCTCGCCGATGGCCGCGTCGAAGCGGAACAGGCCGGCAACAGTCCGGTTTGTAAGGCAATAAAAAAGCGTCTCGCCATTGACCAGACGGACCTCCGTGAACCGGAACGGCGCAGCGTCACCGGACGCCGTCTGGCTTCCCCAGACCGGGTAGGGGGACGCCCCGCTCTCCCTGGACTTCCATCCGCGCGATGCCTTGCGGCTGGCCGCCTCCTCCATGCGCAAGCGCACGAACGCGCTTTCGGCCTCCCGAATGGTCCCGTCCCCGTCCCGAACGAACAGTCTGCCGTCAGATAAAAATGCGTGCGTGAGCATGGCGGCCTCCCGGCCAATTTCGCGTCTAGCCCCGCCGGCGGCGCGGTGCAAACCGGAAGTTCCGCCGGGTGCGCCGCGCGCCCATTGGGCATTGCTCGTTGGCCGGGTGGCGTTATGAATAACGAAGGTGAAGGCAACGCGAAGACTGGTTTGTCTGGCCGGACCGACGGCTTCGGGCAAGAGCGCCGTGGCCATGGCCCTCGCGCCGGCCCTGAACGCCGAGATCGTTGTGGCGGATTCCATGCAGGTTTACCGGGGACTGGACGTCGCCACGGCCAAACCCTCCGCCGCGGAACGGGCGCGGACGCCGCATCATCTGCTGGACGCCGTGGAACCCGGAGAGGGTTTCTCCGTGGCCGCCTGGCTGGAGGCGGCAAACGCGGCCATCGGCGCCATTCACGCGCGCGGGCGCACGGCGCTTGTGGCCGGCGGAACAGGGCTGTACATCCGGGCCTTGCTGCGCGGGCTGGACACCGCTCCCCCAACACCGCCGGCCATGCGGGCCGTCCTCGCGGATACTCCGCTTGAGGCGCTGGTGGAGGAACTCGCGCGGCGCGATCCAAGGGCGGCGGCGGGGATCGACCGGAAAAACCGGCGCCGGGTCGAACGCGCCGTCGCGGTCCTGCGGCAGGGCGGCCGGCTGGCGCGGGAATGCTGGACGGGAACGCGCGAGGCCCCGCCGTTGGTGGTGCTGCGGCGGCACCCGGCGGATTTGCGGGACCGGATCGCAAGGCGGGTGGACGCGATGTTTGAGGCGGGACTGCTGGAAGAGTTCAGGCGCCTGACGGCCGCCGGGCTGGGTCCGAGTGACACGGCTTGGCAGGCGCTGGGCTACAAGGAAGTGGCCGAATGGGCGCGGGGGCGCCTTGGCCGGGATGCGTGCCGGAATTTGTTGATCCATCGGACATGGTCGTTTGCGCGGCGCCAAATGACTTGGTTCCGCCAGGAACCCGAGTCCATCTGGGTGGACGTGCCCTCCGGGGAAACCCCCGGCGCTACCGCGGAGCGCGTGATCCGCCAACTTCCTTCGCCAGAGCCCGGACGGCCTGCGTGATCCCGGCGGCGAGGTCGATTGCCGGTTCAACGAACCGGGCCTGGTTCCACGGGCACAGGTGGAGCACATCGGAAAGGACGCGGATTTCGCCGTCGCACACGTTCCCGGAGGCGATGCCTATCGTGGGGATCGAAACGGCGCGCGTCACTTCGCCCGCGGCCTCCGGCGCGCAGTTCTCCAGCACGATGGAGAAACAGCCGAGCTGTTCGAGGAGCCGGGCGTCGTCAAGCAGGCGCTGGAGGCCGGCCGGGTCGCGCCCCTTTTTCTTGAGGCTTTTGTCGGTTTGGGGAAGCAGGCCAAGATGCCCCTGGACAGCGATGCCGTGTTCGAGGACCGCCTCGATCTGCGCGTAGATTTCGCGGCCGCCCTCCATCTTCACGGCCTCGGCCCCGGCGCGGACCAGGGACTCGGCATGGGCGACAGCGTCATCGGCGGTGTGGTAGGCGCCGAACGGCAGGTCGGCGGTCACCAAGGCGCCGGGTTGGGCGCGGGCCACCGCGGCGGTGTGGTGCAGCATGTCGCTCATGGAAACGCTGGCCGTACCGGCGTAGCCAAGCGCAATGATGCCAAGCGTGTCCCCAACATGGAGAATCTCAACGCCGGCGTGGTCGAGGAGGCGGGCGAGCGGATAGTCCCACGCGGTGAGGGCCAGGAATCGGGGTTGCCGCCCCTTCCAGGAGCGGACGAGTTCAGGGGTGATCTTGGACACGCACCAACTTATCGCCGGAAGGCAGGCCCGCCAGCAACTCGGAAATCGTGCGGTCAAAACCCGGCAGCACCAGGTCCGGACGCAGCGCCGCAAGAGGCTCGAGCACGAAACGGCGAAGGTGAAGGCGCGGGTGCGGCAGGATCAGCCCCGGATCGGAGGAGACCAGGCCGCCGTGGTAGAGCAGGTCCAGGTCGAGCGGACGGGGCGAATTCCGCGCATACGCGCCGGGCCGTCCGCGGGCGCTCTCGAACGCGCGGCACCGGGCGAGCAGCGCGCCGGGCTCGAAGGTCGTCGGAAAGATGGCGGCGGCGTTGAGAAACGCGGGCGACCCGGGCGGGCAATCGAGAGGCGCGGCCTCGAACACGGGCGAAAACTCGACGGGTCCGGTGGCGAGGGACTCCAGAAACGCGGCGGCCGCGCGGAGATGGGCGGCCCGGTCACCAAGATTGGAGCCGAGGGCGACGGCGCATTCGACGGAGACCGCGTTCATGGGCGAGCCTCTACAGGAATGCGACACCCACAGCCGCGGCGCTGCCGATGCCGATCAGCGCCCAGCGCCACGGGCCGATGCGTTCGTGGTGGAACCTGGCGCCGATAAAGGCGGTGAGGATGGTTTGGAATCCGCTGAGGGCGTAGGCGATTCCCATCGGGCCAATGCCGAGTGCCAGCGCGGTGGCGCCCGTGCCGACAACTGTGGGCGTGGAGGCCACGCCCACCCGCCAGGCCCGCGGCCCCCAGCCCGGAGCCCGCGCGGAACGCCGGCCCATCACGAACGGAACGCAGACCAGGCCAATCGCAAACTCCCACATCCAGGCCGCAAGCAGAGGATGGGTCGCGCGAAGAAAGCGGGTCTGGAAGAGGACGGCCGCGCAAAGCGCGGCGGCACACGCGATGGCGAGGGCCACGCCGCGCGGGATGTCGGGCTTGAACGCGGGGGTGCGATGCTCCCCGAGGCAAAGCGCCACGGCGGACACCGCGAGAATTCCCGCGGCGAAGAGCGCGCCGGCGGAAGGGGTCTCCGCGAGAAACAACCAGCCGATCCCAAGGCTGAACACAATGGAGCCGGCGCCGATGACGGCCGCGCGCACGTTGAACGGCAGGAACCGGGCGGCGCTGTTGCCGCAGACATTGGCGGCGGCGGCCAGAACCGTGGCCGCGGCAAGGAAACCGGCGTGGGCGGGCACGCGGGCCCAGGCGCCGGCCGGAACCCAGAAAAGGAGCGGGGCCATCGTGGCGCCGAGGGACAGCCCGCGCCACATGGCAACCTCCAACGGCGGCATGGACCGGGAGATGCGTCCCACCCAGTAATCGTTGAAGGCGAAACCAACGCGGCCAACAAGGCAGAGGGAGGCGAAGAGCATGGGACCCGCAAGGCTCTTAACGGCCGGGCGCCGGGGAAGCAAGCGGTCCGTTGCCGCCGCGCACGGGGCCTCCGCCCGGAAAAACGGATAGGGGGTTGACTTCACCACCGCCCCCTGTCACGGTGCCCAGCTTATGAGTCAGGGACTTTTGACAGGCAAAACCGGCCTCGTGTTCGGTGTCGCCAACAAACGCAGCATCGCCTGGGCCATCGCCCAAGCTTGGGCCGCCCAAGGCGCCCGCCTTATCTTCAACTACCAGGGCGAACGCCTCAAGGACAATGTCGAGGAGCTCGCCACCACCTTCGGCGCCGGGGTTCCCCTCGCCCCGTGCGACGTCTCCAGCGACGCCTCCATCGACGGCTTCTTCCAGTTCGTCCGCGACAACACCCCGCGCGTCGATCTGCTCCTCCACAGCGTCGCGTTCGCCCCGCGCGACGCCCTCGAAGGCCAGTTCCTCAACACTTCCCGCGAAGCCTTCCGCGTCGCCCACGACATCTCCGCCTACTCCCTCGTCGCCCTGGCCCGCGCCGCCGCGCCGCTCATGACCGAGGGCGGCAGTGTGATCGCCATGTCCTATTACGGCGCCGAAAAGGTCGTCCCCCACTACAATATCATGGGGGTCGCCAAGGCCTCCCTCGAAGCCTCCGTCCGCTACCTCGCCTACGATCTCGGCCCCAAAAAAGTCCGCGTCAACGCCATCAGCGCCGGCCCTGTCAACACCCTCGCCGCCCGCGGCATCAGCGGCTTCGGCGCCATGCTCAAACATTACGAGGAACACGCGCCCCTCAAACGCAATGTTCTCCCCGAAGAACTCGGCGCCGCGGGCGTCTTCCTCGCCTCCGACGGCGCCGCCGCCATCACAGGCCAGACCATCTACGTGGACAGCGGCTACTCCGCCATGGGCATGTGCTAACCGCCCGGACCCCGCCCCCCGCCCGCCCCTCACGCGGGATACCAATCGCACTCCCCCCCGTCATACGAATAGAACCGGCCCGTGTCTTCCAGCGTCAACCGCGCCATCACCGCCCGCATCCCCGCCGCCGACTCCTCCACCCGCAACGGCGGCGGCGCCTTTGAAGCCCGCGTCATGTCCGTGAGCACAAATCCCGGCGCCATGCCATACACGCCGATCCCGCGCGGGCGCAGTTCCGCCGCCAGCCGCCGCGTCGCCATGTGCAGCGCCGCCTTGCTTGCCCCATAACTGAATTGTCCCCCCGCCCCGCCCCACATCCCAGGGTCCGGCCTCCTGAGAACCCCGGCGCCCGAAGTGAGCGTGAAAATTTTCGCTCCGCCCGATGCCTCCAGCAAAGGCAGAAAGATCCGCGTCAACACCACCGGCGCCACCGCGTTCACATGATACACCCGCAACATCCGCGCGCTGTCCACCGTCGCCAAGCCCTCTTCCCCCTCCGCAAAAATCCCCGCGTTGTGGATCAGCAAATCCAGCCGGCCTTCGCCCGCCATGACCCGTTCCGCCGCCGCCCGCGCCTGGCCCTCGTCCGTCACCTCCAGCCGCACCGCCGTTACGCGCCCCTGGCCCTCCCCTTCCAAGCCCGCGCCCGCTCCCTCGTTGCGCACCCCCGCGTACACCCGCCACCCCTCGCCGGCCAGCTGCCGCGCCAGCTCCCGCCCGATGCCCCGCCCCGCGCCCGTAATCAAGGCCACGCCATGGGGGCCGGCCCCGCACTTGGACCGCGGCCCGCTCACCGCCGCCCCCTGGCCCACGCCGCCGTGCCCAAAAACAAGGCCATCGCCACCAGCACAATCGTCGCGCCCGTTGCCGTCCCAAGTCCATACGAGAGCAACAATCCCGCCACCCCCGAAACCGTGCTCAACGCCACCGCCCAGCCCGCGTACCCGCGCGCGCTTGACGACAGGTTCCGCGCCGCCGCCGCCGGCAACACCAGCATCGCGTTCAAGATCAGCATCCCCACCCATTGCAGGTTCACCGTCACCACCAGCGCCGTCAGCAGTCCAAACCCCATTTCAACCGCCTTCACCCGCACCCCGCGGCTCGAAGCCAGCGATGGATTCAATCCGATCAGCAGCAATCCGTTGTACTCCGCCAGCAACGCAACCACCGCCAGAAGCCCGACCCCCGCCAACCATCCCACCTGTCCGGGCGTGATGCCCAGGATGTCCCCGATCAAGTAGTGGCCGTACTGGTTGAACTTGCCGCCCCGCGACAACAGCACGATCCCCAGCGCCACCGCAAAGGACATGAACAATCCGATCACCGTGTCCGATGTCAGGCCCGTCGCCCGTTTCATCACCAGAATCCCCGCCCCAAACAGCAGCGCAAATCCCACCATCGCCGCCAGCGGATCCCCCAGCCCCAGCAACACCCCAATCGCAATGCCGCACAACGCCGAATGCCCCACCGCATCGGAAAAAAACGCCATCCGGTGCGTCACCACCATCGTCCCCAAAAGGCCGAACACCGGCGCCGCCAAAACCACCGCCAGCAGCGCCTGCCGCATGAACGCGTACCGCGCCCACTCGAACGGCAGCGCCCCGACCGCCGCGTGCCACGCCTCCAAAATCATGCCGCCGCCCCCACGTCCAGCCCAAACGCCGCCCGCACCCGCCCGTCCCGCCAAACCTCCGCCGGCGGCGCGTCGCACACCACCCCGCCATCCAGGAAAATCATCCGGTCCGCCACCTCCACCATCGCCGCCAAATCGTGCGACACCAGCACCACCGCAATGTCGTACATCCGCCGCAATTTTGCCACGGTCGCGTAAAACATCCGCCGCCCCGCCAGATCAATCCCCGAAAGCGGCTCGTCCAGCAACAACACGTTCGGCACCGGCGCCAGCGAAAGCGCCAGAAGCACCCGCTGCAACTCTCCGCCCGACAGCGCCCCCAGCCGCCGCTTCTCCAAATGTCCCGCCTCCACCGCCTCCAGGCTCTCGCCGCACTGCCGCCGCACCCTCGCCGAAGCCCCAAAACACGCCGAACGCCCGTCCAACGCCAGCGCAAACAAATCCTCCACCGTCAACGGCAGTCCCGGGTCAAATTCCAGCCGTTGCGGCACGTACCCTATCCGCGGCCGCATCGCCCGCCCGTCGTGATCCATGAACGCGATGCTGCCGGCGTGCGGTATTTCCCCCAGCACCGCGCGCAACAGCGTCGTCTTCCCCGCCCCGTTCAAGCCCACCAGCGCCGCCAACTCGCCGCAATGCAGGTGCAGGTTCACGTCCGCCAGAATCACCCGCCCCCCCAGCGTCACGCCAAGCCCGCGGATGTCCGTCGAACACGCCCCGCACGGCGCGTGCCCGCCTCCGCTTTGGCCGCCACTCATGGCCCAGTCTGCAACGCCTGTTTCAAGACCGCCAGATTCTTTTCCATCGCCGCCACGTACGCGTCCTTCGCCGCCGCCGCCTCCCCGGGCCCCGTCACCACAGGATCCAACACCCCAAACTTCGCCCCCGTCTCCGCCGTGATCGCCGCCGCCCCGCGCGCCGGAAACTGCGGCTCCGCAAACACCGCGCGCACCCCGCTCTTCCTGATCAATTCTATGGTCTCCGCCAGTTCCCGCGCGCTTGGGTCCGATCCCGGCTCCCGCTGCACCACCGCCGCGATCTCCAACCCAAACTCATCCGCAAAATACGGGAACGCCTCGTGAAACGTCACGATCCGCGCCCCCTTGAACGGCGCCAGCTCCGCCGTCATCCGCCCCCGCAACGCCTCCAGCCGCTTCCCGTACGCCGCCGCGTTCGCCCGGAACGCCTCCGCCCCCGGCGGCCAAGCCTTCGCCAATCCCGCCGCAATCCGCTCCACCTGCCGGATCGACCCCGAAACGCTCACCCATACATGCGGATTCACGCCCCCCTCATGCCCGTGGCCCGCCCCTCCGTGCCCGTGGCCATGGTCATCGTCATGATCGTCGTCATGCCCATGCGCGTGGTCGTGGCCGTGGTCGTGGCCTCCAACCTTCTTTCCGCCGCCGGCTTCTTTCTCCCCCTCCGTTTCGCTGGCCGTGATGATCTTCAAATCCGGACGCTGTTGCATCGCCTTGTCCAGAAAAGATTCCATCCCCAAACCGTTCACCACAAGCACATCCGCCTCCGCCAGCGTCCGCATGTGCGCCGGCGAAAGCTGGAAGTCGTGCAGGCAACCCGTCACAGGTTCCGTCAGGTTCTCCACCGCCACCCCGGGCACGCCCCAGGCCACATTCAGGGTCTGCACGTACACCGGATAGAAAGAGGTCACCACCCGAAAATCCTTCCCCGCCGCCGCCCCGCTCCCCGCCAGCGCCAGCGCCGCCGTCCAAAGCCAAAACGAGGTTCTCATGCCCCTCTCCCTGCCACAAGGCTTCGCATTTGCAAGCACTTTGCATGAAACTGTCAAACCTTCACCTTCGGCTTCGGCTCTTTCCTCGCCCCAGTAAACGGCCCCGACCAGGTCAATGCGTCCGAAACAGCTTGGTTCGTCTTCGACCCGCCCGTGCCCGTGCCCCAGCCCGCCGCCATCGCCGGTTTGGCTGCGGCCCTCCTGGCCGTCGCCCTGCGCAGCGCACGAGCGGCGGCGCCCCCGCCGCCGCACCTGTGCGCGGGACCAGGGGAAGGCCTAAGTGGCGATCGGCGTCCCAGACCACGCCCCGCGCTCTCCCGATGCACACCCTCGAAACGGCGGCGGGGGCGCCGCCGCTCCACTTGCGCCACGCTCCACAGCCCCGAATTCTAACCTTACACCCCCCCAGCCCGTCCCCGATTGCCTGAAAAATGCTTGTTGACACCTCGGGCCAATCTCAGCACTCTCCACTACGTCAGAATTCCTAAAGGAGTCCACCCATGAAAACCATCGTCCCGTCCCGCCCCCTTTTCAGAGGGGAAATCCTGATCGCCCTGCTTGCGCTGTCGTCTTCGGCGTTCGGTGTCGGTGGCGCTACCTCGCCGACCAACACAGTGACCCCGGGCGCGGGAACCAATGGCTCGTACCGCTACAGCATCGACATTTCCGCGGTCGGCATCAGCATCTCCAACCTCTATCTGCCGCTTCTCACGGGCAGCGACGCCGTGATCGCCAACTCTTGGACAAGTTCGCTCTCCGGCACATTCTCCGTCGTCGCCGCGGGCAGTCTGTCGGCTCCGACCTGGAATTACGACACCAACGGGTTCGGGTATGCGGAGAACTACGGCGAACTCCTCGACGATTTCCTGACCGCGCCGTTCTTCCTCGTCTTCACATTGGATACACCGCTTGCTACCGGCGAAACCTTCACCTTCGGCTTCGACTCCTTCCTCGCCCCAGTAAACGGCCCCTACCAAGTCAATGCGTCCGAAACATCTTGGTTTGTCATCGACCCGCCCGTGCCCGTGCCCGAGCCCGCGGCCATCGCCGGTTTGGCCGCGGCCCTCCTGGCCGTCGCCCTGCGCCGACGCCGCTGAAACTTGCCGCCCCGGAGCGACGTTGCCTTCGTCGCAGTGACGTCTGTCCACCCGCAGCCAAGCCCAAAATGCTGGAAAGTGCGCGGCACATGCCATAGGCACACCCTTGGAGCGGCGGCGCCCCCACCCCCGTTTCTGTGCGGGGGACCAGGGGAAGGCCCAAGTGGCGGACAGCGCACTAAACCACGCCCCGCGCTCTCCCGATGCGCACCCTCGAAACGGCGGCGAGGGCGCCGCCGCTCCAATTGCGCCCGTGGCTGAATATCGCCGGCCGGTGGTTTTCATGCCGCTTACGGAGGGCGTAACCCAATCGATTTCCTTCCGCCCCTCCCAGCACAGGTAGTTTTTGAAAACCCGTTTCCGCTTGCCCCCCGGCGGGGGATGCGTTTCCATCGGCAACGCCTCCGCCAATCCTTTACCCCTCCTTCCGCCATGCCCACCCCCGCTTTTCCCAGACCCGCCATCTGGTTCGTCACCGGCAGCCAGCATCTTTACGGCCCGGATACCCTGCGTCAGGTCGCCGCAAATTCCGAGCGCATCGCCGCCGGCCTCAACGCCTCCAAACGGCTTCCCCTCCCCGTCGCGTTCCAACCCGTTCTCACCACGCCCGACGCCATTCGCGCCCTTCTCCTCGAAGCCTCCCGCGACCCGGCCTGCGGCGGGCTCATCCTCTGGATGCACACCTTTTCCCCCGCCAAAATGTGGATCGGCGGGCTCTCGGCCCTGACGAAACCCTTCGTTCATTTCCACACCCAGTTCAACCGCGACCTGCCCTGGGCGTCCATCGACATGGATTTCATGAACCTCAACCAGGCCGCCCACGGCGACCGCGAAGCCGCCTTCCTGCACACCCGCCTCCGCCGCGAGCGCAAGGTCGTCGCCGGCCATTGGGAGGACCCCGAAACGCTCGACCGCCTCGCCGCCTGGATGCGCGCCGCCCGCGCCTGGCACGATTGGCGGGGCGCGCGGTTCCTTCGCTTCGGCGACAACATGCGGCAGGTCGCCGTCACCGAAGGCGACAAGGTCTCCGCTGAAATCCGCTTTGGCTTCTCCATTGACGGCCACGGCGTCGGCGATCTCGTCCGCGAAATGAGCGCCGTTCCCGAAACCGACATCGCCAGCCTTGCGGCCGAATACGAAGCCGCCTACGCTGTCGTCCCCACGCTCCGCAAAGGCGGCCCCCGCCACGACGCCCTCCTGGATGCCGCGCGCCAGGAACTCGGCCTGCGCCGGCTCCTCGCCCAGCACAACGCCTCGGGATTCACCACCACCTTCGAGGATCTCCACGGCCTGCGCCAGCTTCCCGGCCTCGCCTGCCAGCGGCTCATGGCCGATGGCTTCGGCTTTGCCGCCGAAGGCGACTGGAAAACCGCCGCCCTCGTCCGCGCGATGAAAGTCATGGCCGACGGCCTCCCCGGCGGCGTGTCGTTCATGGAGGACTACACCTATCACCTCGATCCGCGCAATCCCCTCGTCCTCGGCGCGCACATGCTCGAAATCTGCCCGTCCATCGCCGAGGCGAAGCCCTCCTGCGAAATCCATCCCCTCGGCATTGGCGGCAAGGAGGATCCCGTCCGGCTCGTCTTCGACGCTCGGCCCGGGCCCGCAGTCAACGCCTCGCTCGTCGATCTCGGCAACCGGTTCCGCCTCCTCACCGCCGAAATCGAAGCCGTCCCCCCGCCCGAGCCCCTCCCGAAACTCCCCGTTGCCCGCGCCATCTGGAAATGCCTGCCTGATTTCAAGACCGCCTGCGCCGCGTGGCTCCACGCCGGCGGCGCCCATCACACCGGCTTCAGCCACGCCGTCACCGTCGAGATGCTCGAAGACTTCGCCGCCATCGCCGGGATCGAGCTCTGCGTCATCGACGCCGCCACGCGCCTCCGCGAGTTCCGCCAATCGCTGCGCCTCCACGAGGTCTATCACCATCTCAACCAGGGTTTCCCCGCCTGACCCGGCCATGGCCCGATTCGACGACCTCCGCGAGGAATGCCTCGCCGCCAACCTGCTCCTGCCCGCCGCAGGCCTCGTTGATCTCACCTTCGGCAACGTCAGCGTCGCCGACCGCGCCGCCGGCGCCTTCGCCATCAAACCCAGCGGGGTCGAGTACAGCCGCCTCACCCCCGCCGACATGGTCGTCGTCGCGTTCGACGGCGCCATCCTGGAAGGCAAACTGCGCCCCTCCTCCGACACCCCAACCCACCGCCGCCTTCTCACCGCTTTCGATGGCGTCCGCGCCATCGTCCACACGCACTCCCGCAACGCCACCGCCTTCGCCCAGGCCGGACGCGAAATCCCCTGCCTCGGCACCACCCACGCCGATTTTTTCCACGGCCCCGTCCCCGTCACCCGCGCCATGGCCCCCGCCGAAATCAACGGCGAATACGAATGGGAAACCGGCGCCGTCATCCTCGAGTGCTTCCGCGGCCGCGATCCCCTCGCCGTGCCCGCCGTGCTCGTCCGCGGCCACGGGCCGTTCGCATGGGCCGCCTCAGGCGCGAAGGCCGTCGAAATCGCCCAGGCCCTTGAGATCGCCGCGGACCTCGCCCTCAAAACCCTCGCGCTCGCGCCGGACGCGCCCCCGCTGCCCCGGGACCTCCACGACCGCCATTACCTGCGCAAGCACGGCCCCGCCGCCACCTACGGCCAGCCCACCTGACCCGGCACGATCCTTCCCTCCCCAACCCTCACTTCGCTTCGATCACCACCGCATAAATCCCCCCGGGCGGCAGCCCCGTCACGCCACCCGCCGTGACGCCCCCGGCCTTTGCGCCGAGTTCGAACACCCCGTTCTTCACCGCGCCCGGCGGCGCCTCAATGGACTCCACCTTGAACCCGTTCTTCGCCTGGTTCGGCAACCCCGGAACGTTCGACTCCCGCGGGTCCCCCAGCAACCGGTGCACCCGCACCGAACCCGCCGCCTGGAACGGCAGCCGCAAAACCACCGGCGTCACCGCCGCGTCCATCTCTGCCCCGTCCGGCCCGCGCTTGTCCATCCGCCGCGACAGCAGAAAGACCGTCCACGTCCCGCCGTCCCGGAACGCGTAACATCCCACCAGCGGCACCCCGCTCATCGCCGGGTATTTCGCGCTCAACGCCTCAATATCGCGCACCGGCGCCGACGCCGCCTTCACCGCCACCATCGGGCCGGACGCGAACGCGTTCCGCATCCCAAGCGCGTAGAATACCGTCTGCGGAAAAATCTTTTCCCCAGCGTCCGTCAGCACCTGCACATGCGAGCTCCACCGCGTTCCCGGACGAAACCCAAAAAACGCCTGGGGCCCATACCCCCTCAGCGATTCGTAGAGGTAACAGTCCAGCGTCGTGATTGCCGCTCCCAACGATTTGCCGTAGCTTTCCGGCACCACGCCCGCTGGATTGGACGGGCTCGGGAGATCGTAACCCGGCCCGCCTTCATACACCGCCAGTTCGTAGTTGGCCTCTCCGCGCTCCCGCAAGGCGCGGGCCGTGGCCGTGTGCGCGTCCACCTGTCCCTGGTGCCTCCACGGCATGTACAGCAGCCACTGGCTCACGCCCGCGTCGCTGAACTCGGTCCCGCCCAGAAACGACCGCTGCTCCCACCCGCCCAAATACGGCGCCACGTCCGCATACGCCGCCGACGGCGCCGCCTTCGCCGCCATCGCCCCATAGCCGTCCTCCTCCTGCTGCCCGTTCCATCCGTTCACGATGAAGCACACTTTTTCGTCCAGCTTGGCCGCCGCCCACGCCGGATGCCCCTTCGCCGACTGGAACATCAATTCAGCGAACGCCCCGTACGCCGTCGCCGCGTCGCCGCGCACGCCCTCGCGCCCCTGGAAATTCCAGTGAAACGATCCGTTCCACGTCTCGTTGTCGCACTCGAGGAACACCCGGCCGAATGCCTCCGTCCACGCTTGCGTGTTTCCTCCGCGGTCCGCGATCCGCCGCCGCCCCAGCGCCGTCTCCCCGCTCCCCGCAAGGTACTCGATCAAGCCGCGCCACTCCTCCTCGGACCACGACACCGACACGATCAGCCATGGATCGGCGTTCACCCGCGCGCACAACTCCAGGAACTGGCCAAGGGACAGGGAGGCGTCCCCGCCAACCTCCCGGCACCGGTGCGCCGGTTTCAGGTAATCCTCCAGCGTCGTCCCTCCGGGGCCGTTGCTCTGCGC
>CAYSZK010000034.1:0-8686 GCA_964435495.1 uncultured Verrucomicrobiales bacterium | reverse complement strand
TTCCGCCCCGGCAAATAGCTGTTGTAAAATTCCTGATCCTTGCCCGCGTGCTTGAACAAGCCGATCCCGATCCCCCATCCCGGCTTGCATGCCATCTCCAGGCAGCCCTTCTCCGCCTCCGCGGCCATCTCCGGCGGCAGCGTCCCCGAATGCGCCACCCGCCGCACGCCCGCCTCCATGCCCGCGTCCAACGATTCCAGCGCCTTCCAATCCTCCCACTTCTCCGAGTCCGGCGCCTTGAAGAACGTCTGGTAGGGCGCCCTCTCCCAATACTGGAACAGGCGCGTGTCAGGGTATGTCTCGACCGGGCGCCACATCTTTTCAATGTCCAGAAACACCATGTCCCCCGCCTGCACCTGGCCCGCGCCCCCCTCCAGCACCACCCGGCTCTTCTGTTCCTCGGGCGGATACGACGACCGGTACACTTTGTACCCAACCACCCCCGCGTCCGGGCTGGGCTCCCAGCTCAATGCCACGCCCCCGTCCAACGCCACCCCCTTCAATCCCGTCGGCGCCCCGGGCCCGCTCTGCGCCTCCCCCTTTTTCTTCGCAGGCCGCTTCTTTTTACCGTCCACCCCGGGCGGCAAGGGCAGCCCCAGCCCCACGCGCCGCGTGTCCGATCTTCCCTTCGCATCCGTCACCCGCACCGTCAACCACACCGGCCCCTCCACCGCGGCGCTCCCGGACAG
The DNA here is from genome assembly GCA_964435495.1 of uncultured Verrucomicrobiales bacterium. Lineage (GTDB taxonomy): Bacteria > Verrucomicrobiota > Verrucomicrobiia > JADLBR01 > JAIBCM01 > CAYSZK01. The sequence goes on along the minus strand of CAYSZK010000034.1, from coordinate 7,997 downwards.
CAATCCTTTCGTCCGCCCGTTCACCTTCTCCGATCCGAGCGCCAGGCCCGCCGGAAGTTCGCCCTCCGCAAGTTCCCACTTCAAGGGTTCCACCCCGCCCGTCGCCTCCAACCACTCCCGATACGCCGCCGCCGATCCGTCGCGCTTCGCCTTCCCGCCGCCTGGACCATTCACTCCCCACGTCATGATCCTCGGACCCGTGTCAAGCTTCCGGTCCGGCGCCGCCTTCACCACGTTCGAGTCCGCCGACTCCAACCCATGCGCGTCCACCGCGCGAACCACATAGTAATAGGCGGCCCCGTCCCGCAAATCGGTTTGCTGGTAAAACTCGCACAGCCGCCCGTCCACAAACGCCGTCCCCGCGTCCGCCCGGACCACGTAATCCGTCTTCCGTTTCCCCGCGTCCTCGAAGGACGGTCCCGCGCTGGCCGGAACAAATCCGCGCATCCCTTGGTACCGCACTATCTTTCCGGTATGCACCCGCCGCCAGGCCTTGTCCCCTTCCCGCCGGTACACCCGCGCCGTCCCGCCGTCCCAGTAACCGTCCGCATAGTCCGGAGACTTCGCCAGCTTCGCCGACGCAAACCACGCGTTGCCTTTCTCCTCCCCCGCCTCGTCCGCGTATGCGAACTCCCGCTGGAACTCCGGTTCCATCGATCCCGACGCCGGCCGCCGATCCAGATTATTGAACCCCTTCGGACCCACCAGAAAATTCAGCCCGAACGGCACCGGCGCCGGAGCCGCAACCTCTTCGGTGATGGCGAAAACCGCCGGCGCGTTTTCCCCTTTGCCCCCGTCCACGGCCCCCAAACCGCACGCCCCCGCCCAACCGCAGGCCGCCACCGCTCCAACTGCCACCCGCCGCCGCATCCGAATTCTCATCGCCACGGATACTGGCAAGACCCCCGCCCGAGACAAGCCTTCGCCCCTCCCCTTTTCGGGGGACCCCTCTACACCGCGCCCGCCGGCACTCCCAGCCTCTCCAGCCGCCGCACACGGTTGGCTATCTCGTTCTCCGCGCACGCGCTCCAAAAAAGTTGCAGGCCCTTCCCTGTCCCCAGCTTCGCCAGCAATTCCTCGAACTGTGCGAACGGATCGCCGCGGTCCGCCGGCGCCACCACCTGCACCCGTTTGCCCGCCGCCAGAATCCGCGCGATCATGTCCGACCACTCCGCGAGCACCGGCTGCCCCGAGCCCGGCACCCATTGAATCCCCTTCAACTCCCCCACCTCCAGCAGCATCTCCAGATGGTTGATCTGGCCCGGACCGTCCAGATGGTAGAACGCCCGCGGCACCCGCGCGAAATCCCGCGACAGTTGCGGCAACAAATGCTCCCGGAACGACTCCGGCCCGATCATATAGGCAAAATCATTCTGGAACAGGTAGTGCGGCTCGTAGCTCAACAAACCGCCCCACGACCCGTAATTTCGGAATCCCGCCGCCCGCAACCTTTCTGTCACATGCTCCCACAGCCGCCACCACGCCGCCTCAATCCGCCCCGCGCACCGGGCCACGTCCTCCGGCGCATCGTACAAGTCCAACAACAGGCCTTCGCCCGGACGGAACACCTGCAACACGTCGAACACGCCCCCCATGTCCGTCATGTCCAGCGCCACCGTTGCGCCCCAGCGCTTCTCCGCCGCCCCGATGAGCGCCTCCATCCGCTTTACCCAGGGATGCCCCAAATCGCACCCCGGAAAATCCAGCGCCGCGATCTCTTTCATTTCCGGCGGATGAAACCACACGGTCCCGTTCGCCGCCTCCGCGCGCGCCCCCAAAACCGCCGCCAACGCCCCGGGCCCGAAGTTCAGCAACTGCCGCGGATACGCGTCCCCCAGAAACCGCGTCCGCGCGAGGAAATCGTCCCACGAATCCACGATCCCCTCCGCCGTGGCCTCGTCCGGGTAATCCGGAACCACCCCGCGCAGAGGGACCGCCGAGCGCTCGCGCGCGGCGGGCATTCCGTGCACGGTCATGGACACCAAGGGCCGTTCCAATGTGCCGTCCCACCACCGGTCGTAGTCCCTCCGCACCCGTTCCCAATCCGCCGGCGTGAACACGATGTTTGCCATGGGGCATTCACGTTGGCACAGGCCCCTTCCGCAAAGGAATGGACGAGCCTGCTCTTTGCATGCACTATTCGCCTGATGCCAGCCGCCGCCAACCTCGCCGGGGCCGCCTGCCCCCATCCCGTCCCGCGCCCAGGCGTCCCGCCCCAGCCCCTCCCCAACCAGCGCCCGGACTGGCGCATTCTCACCGGCCACTACCGCGAAGGAGCCGGATACGCCGTCCTCCGCGTCCAAGGTGTGCCCGAGCATATCCTGCTGTTTACACTTGCCGGCGCCGGGTTCGCCGCCGCCGGCGGCGCCTGGGTCCCCTGCCCAAAAGGCGCCGCCGTCCTCCTCACTCCGGGCCACGCCCATTACTACGCCACCGCCGCCCACGCCGGCCGCTGGAACTTTCTCTGGGCCCATTTTTTTCCGCCGCCGCATTGGGAACCGTGGCTCGCCTGGACGCAAATCGCCGCCGGCCTCCGCCATTCCACGGTCCGCGCTGGGGCGGTATTCGAACGCGCGCGCGCCGCCCTCGCCCGCATGCATGCCCGCCGCTTTGCCCACTCCGGGCTGCGCGAACCCCTCGCCATGAACGCGCTGGAAGAGGCGCTGCTTTGGTTGCACGAAAACCGCGCCCGGAAAAGCCCGCCCGACCCGCGCATCCAGCGCGCCGCCGACGCCGTCACCGCCGATCCGGCACGCCGCTTCGATGTTCCCGAGCTCGCCCGCGTTGCCGGACTCTCCGTCTCCCGGTTCGCCCACCTGTTCCGCGAACAAACCGGCGCGAGCCCCCAGGCCTTCGTCGAACGCCACAAACTCGAAATCGCCGCCGCATGGATCACCGCCGGCGGGCGCACAGTCTCCGAAATCGCGGCCGGCCTGGGCTTCGAATCCCCGTTTTACTTCTCCCGCCGCTTCCGCCGCCACTTCGGCGTCTGCCCCACCCGCTACCGCGCCGCGGCCTGAGCCTCACTCCCCCAATCGCCCGCCCCGCAAGGTCCACACCTTCCCGGCGCGCGCCGCCGCGTCCGGATGATGGGTCACCATCACCACCGTCCCCCCTTCCCGCACAAAGGCCGCCAGGCTGTCCAAGACGGCCCCGCCGTTCTCCGGGTCCAGGTTCCCCGTCGGCTCGTCCGCCAGAATCACCTCCGGCTTGTTGAACAGCGCCCGCGCCATCGCCGTCCGCTGCTGCTCGCCCACGCTCAGTTTCCCAGGCAAATGCCCCGCCCGCGGCCCCAACCCAAACCGGTCCATCAACTCCCGCACGCGCGCAGCCCCCCCGGCCCCGCCCCCGCCCAGCCCCACCGCCGCCGCGCGAATGTTCTCCTCCACCGTCAAATAGGGCAGCAAATGAAACCGCTGAAACACAAAACCCACCCGCCGCGCCCGCCACGCCGCCCGCGCCTCCGCCCCCATCCCGTACACGTCCTCCCCCCCCACCAGCACCCGCCCGCCGTCCGGCCGCAGCAACCCGCCCAAAATCAACAGCAACGTGCTCTTGCCGCACCCGCTCGATCCCCGGACCGCCGCAAACTCCCCCCGCTCCACCCGCGCGTCGATTCCGTCCAACACCGGGAGCGGCCCGTCCGGACCGCGGTAGCTTTTCCGAACACCCTGGACCGTGATCATGCCGCGCCCCTATTCACGATTCAAAATCTCCGCGGGGTCCGTTCTCGCCGCCGCCATCGCCGGCCAGACCGCCGCCACCACCGACACCAGTGCCGACGCTCCCAGCACCGCCGCGGCAAAACCCGCGCCCATCCACCCCCCGCCGGCCCACACGCGCGCCCACACCATCCCCGCCACACAACCCGCCGCCCCGCCCGCCGCGCCAAGCAGCAGCGCCTTCGCCAAAAACAACCGCAACACCAGGCCCGACCCCGCCCCCAAAGCGCGCAACATCGCCACCTCCCCGCGCCGCTCCCGCGCGTTGGCCACGCCCAATACCCCCAGCAACGCCAGGCTGCACAAGCCCGCCACCCCCACCACCGTCCCCGCCATCCGCGCCATCTGCCCGCGCAACGCCACCCGGCTTGCCTTGATGTCCGCCATCTCCGCGCGCGTCCCCGCGTCCACCGCGTCCCGCGCATGCTGCCGCGCCCGCGCCTGCACGGAAAACTCGATCACTTGCACCCCCGCCACCGCCCGCCCCACCTCCGCCCGGATCGGGTCCAGCTCCCCGGCCGCGCAGTTGCAACTCAACGCCAGCACCCCGCCCACTTTCCCCTCCAACCCCGCCAGCGCCTGCGCGTCCGCCAAATTCATCAACACGCTCACGTCGTCGATGTTCCCCTTCTGCGGCAGCAGCCGCCGCACGGTGAAGGCGTGCCCTTGAATCTCCACCTTCCTCCCCGGCGCCAGCCCCAACCGCTCCCGGATGGCGTCCCCCACATGGACCTCGCCCGGCGCGATCTTCTCCTCAATCGGCGCTTGAATGCCCGGCGCTTTGATGAAAATTTCCCCCTCAATCCCCATCACCACCACGTCCCCCCCAAACTCCTCCCACCGCACCGTCTGCCGCAGGACCGGCAACAAATGGTTCAAGGTCGCCCAATCCCGCCCCGCCAGCGCCGCCACCTGGTCCGCCGTGAAAAACCGTTCGCTCCGGTTCTCCGCGTAAAACTTCGCCGCGTCCTGCCCCTCCGGCAGCAACAGAATGTTGAACCCAAGGCTCTTGGAAAATACGCGCGCGTCATCCCGCAGTTTCTCCATCCGCTCCGCCGCCCGCCCCCGGAACTCCTCCAGCATCCGGTCGGTCTCGGCGTCGTGCGCCGCCAGCCGCGCGCGCGCCCCAACAAGGCTCCCCGCCACCACCGCCGCCGCCGCCAGCGCCAGCACCGACGAACCCGCGCGATACAGCGTCTCCCGCCATAACAAGGCGCCCATCTTCATCGTTCCAGCCTCACAACGCGCCCACCCTACACCCAACCCCGCCCCTCCCGCAAGCCCCGCGAATGCGCCGCGCAGCCATGGCAAGTCTGGCGTGCGGGGCGGATTTCCCAGGGCGGTTCGCGTCGAATTCCGGAGGCGGCCAAGCCCGCCGGCTTCTGCGTGGCGCCTGGGCCCGCGGCAATTTGCCGCTTGGCCGCCGCCGCCGGGTGCTGTAATTTTCCCGGCTCTTATGATTACGTGGCTCGTCAAGAAGATCCTCGGCACCAGGAACCAGCGGGAGGTTCGGAAGCTCCTCCCCCAGGTGGCCCGCATCAACGAGATCGAGGAATCCTACCGGCGCCTTTCCGACCCGGAGCTCCAGGCCAAGACCGCCGAATTCAAGGAGCGCCTGGCGAAAGGCGAGACGCTTGACCAGCTATTGCCCGAGGCGTTTGCGGCGGTCAAGAACACCGCCCGGCGTTTCACCGAATCCAAACGCCGCATCATGGTCCGCGGCCACGAATTGCCCTGGGAGATGGTCCACTTCGACGTCCAGCTCATCGGCGGCATGGTCCTCCACAGCGGGCGCATCGCCGAGATGGCCACCGGAGAAGGCAAGACGCTCGTGGCCACGCTGCCCATCTACCTCAACGCCCTCGCGGGCAAGGGCGTCCACGTCGTCACGGTCAACGATTACCTCGCCGCCCGCGACAGCGAATGGATGGGCGAGATTTACCGTTTCCTGGGCCTCACCGTCGGCTGCATCCAGCACGACCAGAATCCGGCCCAGCGCCGCGCGATGTACGCCTGCGACATCACCTACGGCACCAACACGGAGTTCGGATTCGACTACCTCCGCGACAACGGCATGGCCACCACCCGCGAAGACCAGGTCCAGCGCGGCCACGCCTACGCCATCGTGGATGAAGTCGATTCCATCCTCATCGACGAAGCCCGCACCCCGTTGATCATCTCCGGCCCGGTCACCGTCGCCTCCAACCACCAGTTCGACCGCTGGAAACCGGCCATCGAACGCATCGTCCGCGAACAGACCGCCCTCTGCAACCGGTTCGCCTCCGAAGCCCGCGCCCACGCCGACAAAGGCGACCTCGAAGCCGCCGGCGCCGCCCTTTTCCGCGTCAAAACCGGCACCCCGCGCAACAAACAGCTCCTCCGCATGCTCGAAGACGGCAACCTCCGCAAGGCGATGGAGGATTTCGAGCTCACGCTCTATCTGGACACCCGGCGCGAGGAGCTTTACCGCATCAAGGAGGAGCTTCTTTTCTCCATCGACGAGCGCGCCCACGAATGCGATCTCTCCGCCAAGGGCCGGACCTTCCTCAATCCCGAGGATCCCGACACCTTCGTCGTGCCCGATCTCATCACGCAGATGCACGACATCAACGCCGATCCCGGCCTGACGCGCGAGCAGAAGGAACAGCGGACCCGCGAGGTCCAGGGCGCCTTCGACACCGCCACCGAACGCATCCACACGATCACCCAGCTCCTTCGCGCCCATTGCATGTTCGAAAAGGACGTCCATTACGTCGTCCAGGACAACAAGGTCGTCATCGTCGATGAATTCACCGGGCGCGCCCTTCCCGGCCGGCGCTGGTCCGACGGGCTGCACCAGGCGGTCGAAGCCAAGGAAAACGTCATGATCGACCGCGAAATGCAGACCCTCGCGACGATCACGATCCAAAACTATTTCCGCCTGTACGCCAAACTCGCCGGCATGACCGGCACCGCCGAGACCGAAGCCAACGAATTCCACGACATCTACAAGCTCGACGTCATCGTCGTTCCGCCCAACCGCAAATGCGTCCGCGCCGACGGCAACGACGCCATCTACAAGACCCGCCGCTCCAAGTACAACGCTGTCGTCGCCGAAATCAAACGCTGCCATGGCAAAGGCCAGCCCGTCCTCGTCGGCACCATCGCCGTCGAATCCTCCGAGCTTCTCTCCCGGATGCTCAAGCGCGAGGGCATCCCCCACAACGTCCTCAACGCCAAGTTCCACCAGCAGGAGGCCGAAATCGTCGCCCGCGCCGGACAGCGCGGCGGCGTCACGATTGCCACCAACATGGCCGGACGCGGCACCGATATCAAGCTCGGCCCCGAGGTCGCCGCCCTCGGCGGCCTGCGCGTCATCGGCACCGAACGCCACGAAGCCCGCCGCATCGACCGCCAGCTCCGCGGCCGCTGCGCCCGCCAGGGCGACCCGGGCTCCTCCCGCTTCTTCATTTCGTTCGAGGACGATCTGATGCGCAACTTCGCCGACTCCCGCAAGCTCGCCGTCTGGATGACCAAGCTCGGCATGGAGGACGACGAGGAACTGGAGCATCCCTGGCTCAACAAGTCCGTGGAAACCGCCCAGAAACGCGTCGAACAACGCAACTACGGCATCCGCAAACACACGCTGCAATACGACGACGTCATGAACCAGCAGCGCACCGTCATTTACGATTTCCGCAACGAAATCCTCAATGCCGAGGATCCCCGCGCCGTCGTCTTTGAGGTCGTCGCCGAGCTCCTCGAAGAACGCGCCCAAGCCGCCCTCGACGACGGCGGGGAGGGGGTCAAACCCTTCGTCCAATGGGCCAACGCCTCCTTCCCCATCAACCTTTCCAACGAGGAAATCGCGCGCTTCCCCGACGCCAGGGCCCTCGCCGGCTTCGTCATGGAACGCGTCCGCAAATCCTACGACCTGAAAATCCAGTACGAAGACCCCGCCGCCACAAGGTCCCTGGAACGGTACATGGGCCTCAGCGCCATCGACAAACTCTGGCAGGAGCATCTCTACGCCATGGACGGCCTCCGCGGCTCCATCCACCTCCGGGCATACGGCCAGAAAGACCCGCTCATCGAATACAAACAGGAGGCCTTCACGATGTTCAATGAAATGCTCGCCAGCATTAAGGAGGACATCGCCGCCAATATCTTCCGCTCCACCTCCAGCCTCACCGCCTTCGAGAAGTTCCTGTCCGCCCTCCCCCAGCGGTTCATCCACGAACAAATCTCCGGCATGGGCGGCATGCCCGGCCAGCCCGCCCCCGCGCCCGCCGGCGC
>CAYSZK010000033.1:15676-33104 GCA_964435495.1 uncultured Verrucomicrobiales bacterium | reverse complement strand
AGGGTTCGCTGATTTTCGTGGCCCAGTTGGCGATGCCCGAGGCGAAGGACGAAATTCTCAGCCCGCCCCCCTCAATCACCCCGAGGATGCGGTCGAAGTCCGCGTCCGAAACGTCCGTAAACTGCCGCCCGTCCACCGTCCGCACGTCCAGGGCGGTCCAGCCCAGTTCCCGGTGGGCGCGCACCTGGGTTTCGACATCCTTGCCCGCCTCGTCCGCGATTCCCGAATAAACAAACCCGATTTTCATCGGTGGCCATCCAAACGCGCCCGGGCGCGGGATTCAAGCCCCAAACGAGGAGCGCGCAATCCTCCCGGTTCACCCCCCTATGCCGCGCGGCCGTGGAAGGCCGCCCCGCGCCGCCAGGGCGGGCGCACGGAGCGCCCCGCCCTGCGCCGAATCCGCGGGAACCGCCTTACGGCGCGCCGTTGTTTGTGGCCTTCCATTTGCGGGAGGCGGCGTTTTCGGCGGCGGGGCGCACCTTCCCGCTTTCGCGAAACCAAACCGCCGCTATGTTCCCCGCCATGACGATCATCATCGGCGCCGGACTCTCCGGCCTCACGTGTGCGAAGGTTCTCACCGACGCGGGCCGCGAAGTCCTGGTTCTGGAGGCGTCGGACCGTGCCGGGGGACGGGTGCGCACGGACCGGACGCCGGAGGGGTTCCTGTTGGACCACGGGTTCCAGGTGTTGTTCACGGCGTATCCCGCGGCGAAACGGCATCTCGATTACGGGCGGATGAAGCCGAAATATTTCGCTTCGGGGGCGTTGCTGGCCGATGGCGAATCGATCACGGAATTGTCCAACCCGTTCGAGCGCCCGGCGTCGGTGGCGTCGGCGCTGCGGAAGATGCCGATTCCGGCGGCCGACATCGCGCGGATCGGGTGGCTGGCGCGGGGGTTGCTGGCCGCGGGTCCCGAGGCGTTGCTGGAGGCTGCCGCGACGGAGCGTGACGTTTCGACCGCCGCCTACCTCGCGGGCGCGGGATTCTCCGAAACGGCCATCGAACGGTTCTGGCGCCCTTTTTTTGGCGGGATTTTTCTGGAAGGCGATCTGGAAACCAGCGCCGCGTGGTTCCGCTACTTGATGCGGATGCTGTTGACAGGGCGGGTCATGCTGCCGGAGGCGGGGATGCGGGCGATTCCCGACCAGCTCGCGTCGCGGCTGAAGCCGGGCGCCATCCGGTTCGGGGCGCGGGTGAAGGCCTTGGTGCGCGGCGGGGAGCGGGTCATCGGGGTGGAGATGGAGGACGGGTCGCGGGTGGAGGGGGAGCAAACGGTGGTGGCGCTTCCGGATGTGGCGGCGGCGCCGTTGCTGGGCCGGGAGGCGCCGGAGCCCGGGCGGACGGTGGTGACGGTGTACCTTGCGGCGTCCGAACCGTTGTACACCCAGCCGTTGCTGGTGTTGAACGCCCGGCGGGACCGGTTCCTGCGGCATTTCGCGCAGATCACCAACGTCAACCCGGCGGCGGCGCCGCCGGGCTCGCACCTGGTCTCGGTGTCGATCACCGGCGACGTGGCGGCGCCGGATGCGGAGATTGTGGCGAGGGTCCGCAATGAGCTTCGCGTGCTGATGCCGCATGGCGGCCCGCCGCTGGAGTTGGTCCGGATGTTCCGGATTCCCCACGCCCAGAAGCCGATGGCGCCGGGATTCCTGGCGCGGCGCGCGGCGGTGTCTTTGGAGCCGGGGCTGTTTGTGGCGGGGGACGGCGTGCGGACCAGCAGCATCCAGGGGGCGATGGAGTCGGGCGAAGCGGCGGCGGCGGCGATCCTGGCCGGGCGCCGGTTGCGGACGCTGGCGGGAGCGGCGGTGCCGACGGCGTGAGCCGCGGAGCGGGAGGGTCAGAGTTCGTTGTACTTTTTGTTGGAACCGCGGGACTTGTCGGCGGGATAGCGGAGTTCGTTGCGGGCGAGTTTGCCGCGCATGACGGCGGCGAGGTCGAGGCCGAGATTGTCGGCGAGTTCGAAGAGGAGGATGGCGACGTCGGCGATTTCGTCGGCGAGGGCGGGGCGGCGGTCGGCGGCGCGTTGCTCGGCCTGTTCGGGGGATTGCCAGACAAAGTGCTGGAGGAGTTCCCCGGCTTCGGCGGCGATGGCGACGGCCATTTCCTTGGGATTATGGAACTGGCGCCAGTCGCGGGCGTCGCGGAAGGCGCGGATTTCGGCGGTGATGGCGGCGAGGGAGTCGGTCATGGGGATTGGGGTTGGGGGGAGGCGAGGGATTGGGCGAAGTCGTGGAGGGCGCGGGCGCGGTTGGGCCAGGAGAGTTCGCGGGAACGGGCCGCCGCGGCGGTGGCGGTGGCCGCGAAGGCGGGGGGATCGGCAAAGAGCGTCCGGACCGCGCGGCGGTAGGCGCGGTTGGCATTGGCGATGGGGACGTAGATTGCGGCGGGGCCAAGCAGCTCGCGGAGGGAGGGCAGATCGCTGGCGATGATGGGAAGGCCGTGGGCGAGGTAGTCCAGGGCCTTGGCGGGGCAGGTGAGGTTGCGGTTGTAGAACGTGTCCCGGAGCATGACGACGCCGGCCGAGGATTCCCCGCCGAGAATCCGGTGCATTTCGGCCGGAGGCAGGAATCCCTGGAGCCTGAGCCCCTCGCCGGCCTGGGTGGCGTCGGCCAAAGCGCGAAACCGTTGGACCTGCGCGTCCGAACCACCGAGGACGACCGTGCGAATGCCGAATTTGCGGTGGAGGCGGTGCGAGGAGCGGATCAGCGTGCCCAGGCCTTTCCATCCGTGGAGATGGCCGACGTACGCGACGGCGGCGCGGCGGCGGAGGAGTTCGGGGTCCACGGGCGGGGCGGGGTCGCAGCCCAGGGGAAGGGCGAGAGAGGGGAGGGAGGGGAAGAGCCCGGCATAGAGACGGCGCTGGGGCTCGGTGATGCAGACCAGTCCGGTGATGCGGGGAAGGAACTCGTTTTCGAGCCAGGTCTCCCGTTTTTCGGGCCACCCCTGCCGGGTGCCGCGCCAGGCGGGGTCGGCGTGAAAATCGTGGCTTTCGTAGAGGGCGGTGACGCGGGGACGGGTGGCAAGCCGGGCAAGGAAGGGCAGAAAGCCCGCGTCGCGGCTGATGACCGTGACGCGGTCGCGGCGGGCGAGGCGCAGGGCGAGGCTGAAGGCGTAGAGGAAGACGGGGATTCCCGAGCCGAAGAACGGCAGGAACGGGGGCACGCGATGCACGTGGAGCAGGTCATGGCGTTCCAGGCCGTAAAAGGTGGCCAGGTCCAGGTGCGTGTCGGACGCGGCGCCGCGGGGCAGGCAGAGATGGGTCTCGTGGCCGGCGGCGGCGAGGCTGTGGGCGTTGCGGACGCCAACGTTGACGATGGGCCCCGGGTGGCGCCACGGGCGCTTGTTCACCCACAGGTAAATCATGGCGCCCTCCGGTACCGGGCAAGCCCCGGAAGCGCGAGGGAGGCGGTGGTGGCGCCCGGTTGCAGGGCGGCGCGCGCGGCGGCCGCGACGGCGTCCGGGGTGACGCCATGAAGACAGGCGAGATGGCCCAGCGGGCATTCGCGCAGGAAACAGGGGCTGCACGGAATGTGCCGCCGGACAACCGCGACCCGCCCGCCGCACGGGCCGGTGAGGGCGGGTTCGGTGGAGCCAAACACGGCCGCGGCGGGGGCGCCGGCGAAGGCGGCAAGGTGCATGACGCCGCTGTCGTTGCAGAGGACAAGGGCCGCGCGCCGGAGCAGATCAATGAGATCGGCGAGAGTCGTGGCGCCGCAGCGGTTTTCGGCGGCGGGCAGTTCCTTGAGGACGGCCTCGGCGGCGGGCATGTCGCCGGCGGCGCCGACGACAATCCAGCGGTCCACCGCGCCGGAGAGTTCGCGGGCGGCGGCGGCAAATCGGGCGGCGGGCCAGCGTTTCGCGGGGCCGTACTCGGCGCCGGGGGCGATGATGCCGAGGCGGGGTTCGCCGGGGGCGGGGGGGATGCGTTCCAAGGCGGGAGATTCGAACGGGGGGCGGGCGCCGAAATTGGCGAGCGCGCCGGTCCAGACGGCGGTTTGATGGCGGATGCCGGCGCGCGCCCTGGCGGGCGCCTTCCAATTGATGGCGAGGGCGGTGCGGGCGCGGATGCGGAACCCGGCGCGATGCTTGACGCCGCCGAGCATGAGCTCAAGGACGGAGCGCCAGGAGTTGGGAAGGACAAGGCCGATGTCGAACGCGTGGCGGCGGAGAAGGCGGGCGGTGGCGATCAGCGAGCGGTTGGCGGGCGCTTCGAGGATTTCGTCGATGAAAGGGCAGGCGCGGTAGAGGGCGGCGAGTTTGGGCGGAGTGAGAACGGTGAGGCATGCGTCGGGCCTCCCCTTTTTCAGGGCCTGGAGCGTTGCGAGGGTCATGACAGCGTCTCCGAGCCAGTTGACGCCGCGGACAAGAATGCGGAACGGCTTGAGGCCGGCGCCTTCGGGCACGAACACCGCGCGCGGATCGGCGGCGGCGAGAAAACGCGGGTTGGGAATTTTCCACCGTTCGTGAAACCAAAACCAGTCCTCCGGGCTGGAGCGCACGGTCGATTCGATCCAGCGGTTGAGGGCGGCGGCGAGGGGACCGGCCTGGGGCTTGGGAAAGTCGAGGGCGGGATGGAAGGTGGCCTCCCAGGTGCGGTCGGGCCTGGTCCGGATGGCGACGGGAACGATGGCGGCGCCGGTGCGGCGGGCGAGGAGGGCGGGAAGGGGCGTGGTGGAGGCGAGCCTTCCAAAGAGCGGGGTCCAGAGCCCGGCATCGCCGGCGTGCTGGTCGATGAACACCGCGACGACATCCCCCTGGCGCAGGCGGCGGCAGCAGTTTTCCCAGGCCCCGCGGCGGTTGACGAGGCCGACGCCGTGGCTGGAACGCCAGGCGCGGACCTGGGCGTCGAGCTTTGAGTTGAGAAGAGGCTGGTAAAGCGTGTGAAAACGGATGCCGGGAAACGCCGCGGGAAGGTGGGCAAGGAGTTCCCAGCAGGAAAAGTGGCCCGCAACCAGGACGACGCCCCGGCCGCGGGCGTGGGCCGTCTTAAGGTTGTCCGAACCTTCCAGATGGACCAAGGGACGGATGGCGTCCCATGGCATGGCGGGGAGGCGCATGGCCGAGGCGAGATTGGCGCCCAGGCGGCTCCAGAGGCGGGTGAGCTGGCCGCGGGAGAGGGGTTGCCCGAAAACCGCGCGCCAGTTGTTGCGGGCGATGCGGTTGCGGTTCCAAACGACGCGGGAGCCCAGCCAGCCCATCGCGGCGCCGATGCGGCGGCAGGCGGCGAGGGGCAGAAAACGCGACAAGCCCGTGAGGGCGAGCACGATCCCGGCTGCAAGCAACTCGGCCATAAGCCGGAAAGCCTAACCTTCCGGCGGCGGCGAGGAGAGCGAAAAATGCGGGGAAGTTCCCGGCCGGGTGCGGAACAAATTTCTTCCAGCACCCGGGGTGCGTCCTTCATGAGCCCAGCGCAACGCCCTGGGAACCAGCGCGCAATAAACGCAAAGCCCTGAAACGGCGATCCAATCGCTCCGCCAAACAGGTCCGTCCGAAAGGCGTGTCCCTTTGTTCCTTGGACACCGGCCGCCGGACGCCCACGCCAGGGCCCGAACCGGCAACGGAATGACACGAAGACGCTTGACACGCGCTTCCAGCTCGTCAAATTCCGCCTCGTGGGTGCGTCCACCCCCCAGCATTATACGACATGTCGCCTTATAAGGCGACGAGTCGTCGAATTATAGTTGGGCAATGAGACCATGATTGGTCTAAAACGACATACCGTGCGGCTTACCGAGCACAACACAAATTGGCCTGCGCTTGCGGCAGAGGTATGCCAGGAAGCCCGCGATGCATGCGGTGATCTATTGGCCGACCTGCAACACGTGGGTAGCACCGCTGTTCCTGATTTGCCTGCAAAGCCCATCTTGGACATTGCCGCTGCCGTACGCAAATTGGGGGTTATTCCTGAGTTGATCGAGCAACTGACTCGGATTGGATATATCTATCGCGGAGACGGTGGAGACAACGGAGGTCATCTGTTCGTCAAGGAATCGGAACCGGATGTGCGCACAATCCATCTCCATGTGGTTGTCCATGGCGATAGACAGTGGAATAATTATCTGCGATTCCGTGAACTGCTGCTTCAAGACAGTCATATGCGCTGGGATTATGCGGAATTGAAAAAGCAACTCGGCGCGAAATTTGGCATGGATCGTAAAGCCTGCACAGCGGCTAAGGAAGAATTCATTCGTATGTGCTTGCAGAATCAGAAAGAGCCCAAGGCGGTGCACCCAACACCTGCCCGCGTCACGCCTCGTGCTCTCGCTTCGCTCCCGGCACAGATCGCGCCACGGGCAGATTCAGGTGACGGCGGACGCTACTCGCTTCAGGGGCTGCCTCATCTCCGGCGTTCTTCATGATCGTCACATCTGGCCCATGGCTCTTCCTCTTTGTCGGACGGGGTCAGTCCTGAATGGCGCTAACGCAAGGCGCTTTTGGGATGCCGCCATTATGGCGCCCCTTGAGGGCTGTGGTTATATGAACACATGGCACCCAGGGCGTTGCCCTGGGCTGGTATGGTTTGCCCCTTTGGGGCAAGGCCTCTTACGATTGTGGCATTGTGGGCTGACTCCATATTCTTGCCCGAAGGCGTTGCCGTGCTCAGAGCGGGGCGCGGCGGCGGAAGGCGGAAGGCGGCTCGCCGGTGAGGCGCTTGAAGACTTTGCTCAGGTGGAATTCGTCGGTGAAGGCGAGGCGGGCGGCGATTTCGGCCAGGTTGAGGCTGGTGGAGAGAAGCAGGTGCTGGGCTTCTTCAATGCGCATCCGGCGGAAGTGGTCGAGGGGTGATTGTCCAAACGCCTTTTGGAAGAGGCGCCCGAACGCCGCCTCGGAGAGCCCCGTTTCCCGCGCGAGATCGGCGCGGGCCAGCGGCTTGCCCATGGACGCGCGCATGAGGGTGATGGCGGGAAGCAGGCGGCCAACGGGGGAGGATTTCGGCGGGAGGGCAATGGGAACGGCGGCCCAGGAAAGCATTTCGTCCAGGAGGGCGTAGGCGGCATGTTTCCAGCGGACGGCATCGGCGGGGCCGGACGCGGCGTGCAGGGGGCACGGGTTGTTGAGCGTCTGGACGAGCGGGCGAACGCGGTCGATGCGCCCGGCGGCGATGCGGACGGGGAAATTGGCCAGGGTGAAGAGATCGATGCCGCCGAGGTAGAGCGCGCGGAAATTGCATCCCGAGACGCGGAACTGGGGGCCACCTTCGTGTTGGACGGAGTGCCAGGCGCGGGCCTGGATCAGGCGGCCTTCGCCGGGGCGAATGCGGTGGCGGGCGCCGGTGGCGAGCGTGATCTCGGCGCCGCCGCCGTCGTAGAACCAGAGGGAGGTGCCGGGGAGGACGCGGGCGGGGTGCAGGCGTTCGGCGGGCCGCGAGCCGTTGAGCCCGCCGAGCCGCTCGAAGGTGACGGCGGCGCCGGGTTCCACAGGCATGAGCCGGATTATACATGCGCATGTTGTTTTGTCCATGGCCTTTCGGGCGGCGCTGGGGCAGGGTTGCGGGCGTCATGCGCAACATCAACAGTTCGATCCTCGGGATTTGTGGCGGTATGGTAGTGGGCCTGGTGGTGCCGGGCAGGATGCAGGCGGACGGCGTGCCGGCGTACGGCGCGGCGGGGATGCCGCGGGAGGTGGGGGGGATTTATCCGTCCCTGGCGATGTTCAACATCTCGGATGAATGCGGGACGGGGGCGGTGGTGCCATGGGCGGGGCGTCTTTGGGCGATCACCTATGCGCCGCACATGCCGCGGGGGTCGGACGACAAGTTGTATGAGATCACGCCGGAGATGAAGCAGATCGTGCGTCCGGAAAGTGTCGGCGGGACGCCGGCGGGCCGGATGATCCACCTGGAGTCGAAGCAGCTGTTCCTCGGGTCGTACGCGATTGACGCGGCGGGGAAGGTGCGGGCGATACCGTTCACGGAGATGCTCGGGCGGCACACGGGGATCGCGCGGCATTTGCTGGACCCGGCGGGCAAGGTGTATGTCGCCACGATGGAGGAGGGATTCTACGAGGTGGACGTGAAGGACTTGAGCGTGAAGGCGCTGTTCCTGGACAGCGCGGACAAGCGGGAGGGGCCGCGGGCGAACCTGCCCGGCTACCACGGCAAGGGCCTTTACAGCGGCCAGGGCCGGCTGGTGTATGCGAACAACGGCGAGCAAGGCAACGCGGCGAAGCAGAATCCGCGGACGCCGTCGGGGGCGCTGGCGTCGTGGGATGGGCGGTCGGAGACATGGGAGGTGGTGCGGCGCAACCAGTTTACGGAGGTCACCGGGCCGGGGGGCCTTGAGGGGAACGCCGATCCGGAGCGGGACCCGGTCTGGACCATCGGCTGGGACCATCGCTCGCTGATTTTCATGTGCCTGGACGGCGGGAAATGGCACACGTGGCGGCTGCCGAAGGGAAGCCACAGTTACGACGGCGCGCACGGCTGGAACACGGAATGGCCGCGCATCCGCGAGATTGGGGAGGGGGACAACCTGTTGATGACGATGCACGGGACGTTCTGGCGGTTTCCGCGGGCGTTCCGGGCGGGGGCGAGCGCGGGGATCGCGCCGCGGTCCAATTACCTGAAAGTGATTGCGGACTTCGCGCGGTGGGGGGAGCGCGTGGTGTTCGCGTGCGACGACACCGCGAAATCGGAGTTTTTGAACCGGCGGAAGGCCAAGGGAATCATCGCGGCGCCGGAATCGCAGTCCAACCTCTGGTTTGTGGAGCCGGAGCGCATCGACCGGCTGGGGCCGGTGATCGGGCGCGGCGGGGTTTGGGTGGAGGACGACGTGGAGGCGGGCGCGGTGTCGGACCCGTATCTTCTGGACGGGTACGAGCGGAAGGGGTTGTTTCTTGCGCACGGCGGGGGGGGACCGGCGGAGGTGGAGCTTGAGGTGGATGCGGCGGGTGACGGCGCGTGGAAGCCGGCGCGCACGCTGGCGGTTCCCGCGGGGCGCGTGGCCTGGATTCCGGTGACGGAGAAGGGGGCGTGGATACGGCTGCGGAGCGTGGCGGCCATGGAGCGGGCGACCGCCTGGTTCCAATACTCGAACGCGGACACCCGCGGAACCGAAGCGCCGGCGCTTTTTGAGGGGCTCGCGGCGCCGGGGGAGACGGCGGTGACCGGCGGCGTGCTGCGGGCGGCGGGGGACGGATCGCGCACGCTGCTGTTTGCGGCGCGGCGCCCGTCCGCCGGCGGAGGCGGTACGGAGGCGGTTGGCTATTACGAAATGGACGCGGAGCTGCGGCTGGCGCCGGTGGACAAGGCGGGGGCGTTCGAGCAGTTGGAAAAGGACGCGGCGATCCCGGACCCGGCCGGGGTGCTGGAAGCGGACGCGGCCTCGCTGATTTACATCGATGACAAAGGGGGCCGGTTCCGGTTGCCGCGCGGGGATGAGGCTTTCGGGTTGCGCGGGCCGCTGGGGCATCCGCGGATTGCGCGGGAGGTGTCCACGGAACGGGACTTGTTCAACGCGGGCGGCACATTCTTCGAACTGCCGGCGGAGAACGCGGGGGGATTTCCGAAGGTGCGGCCAGTGGCGACGCACAACCGGCGGATTCACGATTACGCGAGTTACCGGGGGCTGTTCCTGATTTCGGGGATGGCGGCGGACGCGCCGGCGGGGAACGCGCGCGTGATCCGGTCCACGGACGGGAAGACGGCGTTGTGGGCGGGGGCGGTGGATGACTTGTGGCAGTTGGGCAAGCCGCGGGGCCGCGGGGGGCCGTGGAAGGCGGCGGCGGTGAAGGCCGGCGAGGTGTCGGACCCGTATTTGATGACGGGGTACGACCGGAAACGGATGACGATGGAGGCGAAAGGGGAGACCGGGCTGACGGCGGAGATAGACGTGAACGGGGACGGCCTGTGGGTGGCGTGGGAGCGGTTTGAACTGAAGGGCGGGAAGCCGGTGGCGTTTGAGTTTCCGGAGGGGTTCAATGCCTATTGGATACGTTTCACGAGCCGGGCGGCGGCGGAGGTGACGGTGGAGTTGGTGTACGAGTAAAGGCACGGCGCGGTGGCGTGTGCATGGGCGGCGCTGGTTTCCCGAGGACAAGCCGGCCGCGGAGACGGCGCGCGAACCGGGCACGCCGCCGTGAGGAGTTGCGGGCCGGCGCGTTCCGTGATTCAAAAGGGGCTTGCCCTCCAGTCAAACGCCAAGTATACTAAAGTATTATGGTTGTCTTTCATGAGCTTCCGTCGGCGCGGAGCGACGCATGGAGCGAGGGGACGTCAGCGACGGACGCCCTGCCGGTCCGTGCAAGCGGGCGGTGGATCGAAAGGAAGCACGCGATTCTCGAATACTTCGGACACCTCTTTGCGACCGGCATGAAGAATCGGTGGGAGCAGAGGGTGTACATTGAACTGTTCGCCGGCCCGGGGCGCTGTGCGGTCCGAGACTCGGCTGAAGAGCGGGACGGTTCTCCGGTGATCATGGCGCGGAAGGAGTTCACTCAGATGAAGTTCGTGGAGATTCAGCGGGATGGCGCGCGCGCGCTGGAGACGCGGTTGGCCGGATTGGATTTGTCCGCTCGCGTGGAGATTTGGAACGGAGACTGTGCCGAGGCAATCCAGCATATCACATTTCCGCCGAAAGCGTTGACCTTCGCGTTCATCGATCCGACCGGTATCGGTCACGCCCCCTTCTCCTTGATCCGCGATCTCAGGCAAAAAACAAGGTGCGATATCCTGATCAACATCCAGCATGGTATGGGGATCAAGATGAACATCCATCAGTACACTCCCGATGCAGAGCAGGGCTGCGCCTTGACGCGCTTTGTTGGCGACGAGTCGTGGAAGGCGCATTGCGGGAAGAGCCCGCGGGATTTCTTCCTGGGCGTCCTCGGCGAATACAAGAAACGGCTCGACGGCCTTGGATTCAGTTTCATTGGGCGCGAAGTCCTTGTGCGCAACGATTCCCGGACACCCTTGTACCTTCTGTTGTTCGCGAGCGGCAATCCTAGGGGCGAAGAATTTTGGGGGGCGGCTTTGAAGGGAACGGACGCGCAACGGGAACTCCCATTGGGTGGCGCATGACCGCGGTGAATCCATCCAATCTCTGGAAGAAACGGCTCGGCGACTGGGTCTTGAACCCGTATGTCGGGTGCGAGCACGGGTGCTTCCACTGCTACTGTCCGGTGATGCCGGGCGTGCGGTTCATGAATGGCGGCCGGCCGCAACGGGAATGGGGGCGTTACCTGATTCCCAAGGCGGGATTGGTCGAGGCGCTGCGCGATCAGTTGCGGGCCTTCACGCCGGACAAGGCGAGGCGGACGGCGTGGGGGGACGGATGGGTATTGATGTCGTTCCTGACAGATTGTTATACCCCCTCGGAGGCCAGGCATCGGTTGACGCGCGAATGCCTCAAGCTGCTTCTGGAGGCGGGGCACAAGGTTCGGGTCCAGACGCGGTCGGCGCTCGTCGAGCGCGATTTTGATATTCTATCTTCGTTTCCGGGAAGGGTGCTGCTGGGAACATCGCTGGGGCATCTGGACGATGCGCTCGCCCGGGTCCTCGAACCCCGGGCGACGGCGCCCACTCGGCGGTTGCGCATGCTGGCGAAGGCGGCGGAGCGCGGGATCGCGGTGTACGGCGCGGTGGCGCCGTTCCTGCCGTTCCACGGCGAGGAGGTTTTCCAGAAAGCCCTCGGCAAGCTGTTGCCGCTCGGGCCGAGAGAGGTTTTCTGCGAGGTGCTGAATCCCAAGGGCGACAACATCGCGATGATGGTGGGCGCGCTCAGGCCGGAGTATCCGGAATTCGCGGCGAGCCTCCGGGGATACGGGCCGCCGGCATGGGCGTGGTTCACGGTCCGAACGCTCCGGATGGGATTGCGGCGCACGCGCCGGTTCATCCCCTGGCCGGACACGCGGTGCCTGTGGCGTTCGCATCTGCCCGAGCGCGAGAATCGCTTTTTGGAACGGTTTTTGCCGGGTCCGGCTTCCGCCTTGGCGGACGCGGTCTGAGCCGTGTTCAACGAGGCGGGATTTCCAGGATGCACCGGCATTCCGCCGCGTGGTGCGGTGATTGGGGTGGAGGCGCGCAGCGCCTTGGACTGCGCCGCTTTGGCGGAGCCTTCAAAGCGTCCCGCCCGGGCAGGCCCGTCCCCGGCCTCCCCAGGCACACCCAAGAGGCCACTCCTTGCCTCTTGACATTTTCACCCTCGCGATTCGCCGCCGCGGCGCCGGGCGCTCCCTGGTTTCAGGGCGGAAACGGCTCACACGCGCCGTGGCGCCCGTCTCCGGCGCCCGCGCAATCCAGGCGCTGCCCATGGCCGATTGGGTTGGGACGGCTGCCGCGCCGGCGATTCCGCGCTCCTTTCCTCTGACGCCGGCCGTGGATGGCAAAAGGTCACGCCTGCCCCCTTTGGCGGCGGCCCCGCCGTCCGCCCCTCCACCCACATGGCATCCACCCGGATCGTCAAAGGTTCCGCTGCCAGCCCCGGTTCCCGATGCCGGATCATCTGGTCCAGGAAGCGCGCGGCATGCGCCCCGGCCGTCTCCATTCGCTGGTCCATTCCGGAAATCGGATCTCCCGGTTCGCGCGTCACGTGCAGAGCGGCAAATTTCACATGGTCGGGCACCCGAATCCCCATCCCGGCCAGGCTTTGATAGTGGCCGATGTGGAATCCGATCACGCCGTCGGGGCGATTCGCCCGCACCCACCTCTGGAATCCGGCGCCATCCGCGTGCCCTCCCCGGAAGATCGGCACCTTCATCGGCACCCCATTCGCGTCGTGCGCCTCAAGCACGGCGGCAAACCGGATGTGATCGTCCGTCACGGTCCGCGCATGGGAACAGAGCGCCGCGCCGATCCGCCGGCAACCGCGCTTGTGCAGTTCCTCCCAAGCCCGCCGTGCCGGGCCATAGACCGACCCTTGGATGGAGTGGACCCGCCCTTCCAACGGATGCAGGCCCACCGCCACAACCGAAAACCGGTCGAGCCCCAGATCCTCCCACGGGTAGGCGGCCTTGAAACTCGCGTGGCCAAGGAGCAGGCCCGCGACACCCGTTGCATAAAGGCGCTGTCCCACCGCGCGGGCGCTGCCCGCCTCGGACAGCTCGACACGCTCGGTCCGATACCCCAACCGCGCGGCCTCGGCCTCGAACCCCGGGTTGGCCGCCCAAGCCCGCATCCCGCGTTCGATTTCGTCTGGAAGGAACGTAAGGTGCGCCAGCGGCGTATGGCGGAGCCGGGTGTCGGACCGGAATTTCCGGGATGCCAGCGCCGCGAGCAAAGGGCTGGGGACATAACCCAAGCGCGCGGCTTCCGCTTGGACGCGGGCACACGTCCGGCGCGCCACAGTGCCATCATTCCGCAGGGCATGGGAGACCGTCGATACGCCGAGCCCGCACGCCTTCGCCAAAACCCGGATCGTAACCTGCTTTGCCATAATAGGATGAACGGTTTCATGCAATCTCCCTTTGCCGATTGTGTCAAGGCAATTCATCCTTGCCAAATGAATAGGTTCATATCCGCTTTTGCCGTTGCCCTTGTTCTTGCCCTCACCGCGTTTCGCGCCCAAGCCGCGGTGGTGCTCTACCCCGCTTTCACCACCAACGTTGTTTTCCCTGGTTCCGCCGCCAATTCCCTCCTCATCTCGAATTCGGTAAGCATCGTGCCCGACCACCGCTATATCGATCCCGACATTGGCACGCCGGATTCCGCCGCCAGCCGCTATTTCGGCGGTTCCGTCGATTTCAGCAGCGTGGGCGACGAATGGGGCGCCGCAGCCACCTTCACCATCGGCGGCGCCGGCGAAGATGCCGTTTTCCGCGCGGGCGGGGGCGTGACTAACTGGGTTGTCAGCGGTTCCGCGTCCGCCGCCACAACACCGTTGAACAGATCCTCCGCCTTCGACTTCGTCATCAAACTCGAAGACACGGCATGGAACAACACCGCCATCAAGCTATTCCTTGGCACCAACGCCAACGCGGCCACCGAGGGAACCGCCGACTTCACCGTCAACATCAACAACGCCAACTCCAGCAACCCCCTCAATTTCCTTTCTTGGAGCTTCACGCACGAGAGTTGGAACACCGAACCCGCAACCCTCGACATCGACAACATATTTAGCGCCACCGATTGGACCCCCGTCTCCGCCATTCCCGAGCCCGGAACCGTCATGCTTCTCTCCTCCGGACTAGGCATCCTCCTCTGGGCGCAACGCCGCCGCCGCTGACGACAACCGCCGCGGCCAAATTTAAGGACCGGGCCCTTCGCGGGGAAACGGTTCGGCAGCCGCCCGCATGAGCCTTCAAGGATCCGCGCTTTCAACCTGGCCGAAAGCCGGTTCCCGCCTGCGCACGGCCATCACCCTCCCCGACGGCGCCAAGGCGCACAGCCGCCGCCGGCTGAACGTGCTGGCCGAATGAACCGGCTCCCGCCCGTCAATTCAAGGCGCTTGTTCCGGGCGGGGATGCTTGGCCGACCAATCGCGCAACGCCCGGAATTTTGGCGCCTCGTCCGCCGGCTGCCCCGTGAACTCCAGCGCGCCCCAGCAACCGCGGTCCCCGGCCTTGCCCACATGCGCGTAATGGCAAAAGTGGCTTATGTACTTCGCCATTTCCCCGAGATACTCCATGTACAGATCGTACATCGCCGGGTTCCGGTTCACCACCGCCGCCTTTTGCATCACATGCTGGCCCCCCTCGTAGGCGATCAGTTGCGCGCCCGCGCCGTCGGCGAACTCTTTTAAACCGGCGCACTTCCGCGCGCTCTCCTGGATTTCCGCCCGCAACCGCTCGACCGCGTCCGGCGCGTCGCCGGGCACCTTGCGCCCGAAGTACGGCGCGATGGCGATGGCGTCGGCCTTCGCTCCCGACGGATTCCATTTCGTTGAAGCCAGCACCTCCGCGTGTTGCCGCGCCTGGAAGGTGGACCCCGCCTGTTGCGCCAGCACACGCACCACACGCCTCGAATCCCGGCCGAAGACCAGGTCCGCCGCGTGGAAATTCCGCGCCGCCGCCCAGGCGTGGAACCGGAACCCCGCGTTCCAGTTCTCCCCTTTCTCGTCCGTTTTGCCGTCCGGCGCAAGCTTCAGGGCCTGCCCTTCGGCGCAGCAGTAATGGGATTGCTTGAATGACCCGTTCCATGTCTCGTTCGAGTATTCAATATAGAAACGCAATTCCGGGCGCAGCGGTTCGCAGGTCTTCACGCCGCCCGCCTTCACCAGGTCGGCGGCGTCCATCCCGGCGAGCTTCGGCAGCAGCGGCCCCAGGTCCGTCTCCCCCATGTCCACGCCGGTCTTTACCAGCAGGCAGAGCCGCAGCGCGTAGTCCGACGGCCCGTCGCCGGAATCGCGGTGGAGCGCCGGGTGCGGCGTGCAAAGCCACAGGTCGGCCCCGGTCTGGTTGCAGAGGTCGATCATCCATTCATAGGCCGCGGTGCGCTGGTCCGGCGCGTCCTTCCGCGGGCGCGCGGTCCATTTGTCACGCGTCGAGCCGTTGGTGTAGTCCCAGTCCATGAACCGGAGCGAATGGTAAATCGCGATCTCCTTGAGAAACTGCGGGTTCCATGGATTGTCGCCGGACACGTTCGCAACGTCCTGGAAACAATCCGACGCCTTGTGCCAGCGCAGGTTCCAGAAGTTTCCGCCCAGATCCATGGCCCCAGCAACACCGCCCACCATCAACCACGCCGCCAACAGGACACACTTCATGAACAGGCTCTCCTTCCGCGCCGAGTCTTCCACTGTTTCCCGTTTTTTGAAAAGCTTTTTTGCAAAGAGATAGCGGGCGGTTGGGAGTGTTGAGGGCCGGAAGGTGGAAGCGGCCCCCGCCACTTCAGGTTGTTCCAGTGAGAAATGGGTTCCCCGTGAGGAAGTGGCGGGGCCACCGCTTGACGTGTGGGCATATCAAGGCGCTTTGGCGTGTCCCCCGTTTCCAAGCGAACCCGTTCACCACGGTTGGAGGGGGACGGGGGGCGGGGAATTTTCACCACGAAGCACACGAAGTTCACGAAGGGGGGCGGTTTAACCACGGAGGACACAGAGTTCACGGATGGGGACGGGGGGCGAGGGGCGGGAAATTTTCACCACGAAGGACACGAAGTTCACGAAGGGGGGCTGAACCACGGAGGACGCGGAGCCCACGGAGGGGGAACTGGGAACTGGCAACTTTCCCCGTTCGGCGGGCGCCGAAAACCGGCTCTTACCGGGAGGTTGGTTTGGAGCGCACCCGCACGGGCCAGTCCGGGTCGTCCACATGCTGGGCTTTCATCAGGGCGTCGGCCTTCGCGACCGTCTCCGCGTGCTGGGCCGCCACGTCCTTCGACTCGCTTTCGTCTTTGCCGAGATCGTAGAGTTCGATCGGCGCGGCGGGACCGTTCCGCACGGCCTTCCAGCCGCCAAAGCGCACGGCTTGGATGAAACCGCCCCCCTCGTGCAGTTCCCAGTAGAAACACTCGCGCTTGGGCGCCGGCCCGCCCTTGAGGAACGCGGCCAGCGACAGGCCATCGGTCTTGCAGTTTTCCGGCAGCGGCGCGCCGGCCAGTTCCGCGGCTGTCGGGAGGAAATCCCAGAAGGCCCACGGTTCGTCGCTCACCCGCCCGGCCGGGACGACACCGGGCCAGCGTGCCAAGGCGGCCTGGCGCAGGCCCCCCTCGTACATGCCGCGTTTGAAGCCGCGCAGTTTGCCGCCCATGGACTGGTCAAAAAACGTGCCGATATCGGACTTCGCCGAAAAAGCCGAACCGTTGTCGCCCGCGAAGAGCACCAGCGTGTTCCGTTCCAGGTCCAGTTCCGCCAGCAGGTCGAGCAACGCCCCGACATCCGTGTCCAGGCGGGTGACCATGGCCGCGTAGGTCTTTTGCAGCGGCGACCAGCCGTCGCGTGTCTCGTATTCGCCGAGCGTGTCGATCTCGTACTTCCCGTGCGGCAGCGTGGCGGCGTAATACAGAAAGAAGGGCCGATCCTTTTGCTTCCGCACCCAGTCGAGCACGTCCTTTTGGATCAGGTTCTGGACGTAGGTTTTGCCGTCCAGTTCGATCGTTCGGTCGTCGTCGCAAAGGCTCGGCGGGAAATAGCTGTGCGCCTTGGACTGGCAGTTAAAGCCGTAGAAATGGTCGAAGCCCTTCTTCAGCGGGCTGCCGGTGGTGTCGAAGGCGCCCATGCCCCACTTGCCCATGCAGGCGGTGGCGTAGCCGGCCCGTTTGAGAATTTCGGCGACCGTCGGCACGTCCGCGGGGATGGGCCACTGGCCTTCGCCGGCGCCCGGCGGTTTCCTGTTGCCGCGGGAAGGGGCGTGCCCGATATGGAGGCCGGTCATGAGCGACGTGCGCGAAGGGGCGCAGACGGACGTTCCGCAGTAGGCCTGCGTGTAGCGGGTGCCTTCCGCGGCCATCCGGTCCAGGCGCGGCGTCTTGATCAGCTTCTGGCCGTAGCAGCCCAGGTCCCCCTGCGCGAGGTCGTCGGCGAGGATGAAGACAAGATTCGGCTTGGCCTCCGCCGC
>CAYSZK010000033.1:0-15576 GCA_964435495.1 uncultured Verrucomicrobiales bacterium | reverse complement strand
TAGAGGCCGGGCTCGACGGTGACCACATGGCCGGCGCGCAGCCGGCCGTCGGCGAAGCGGGGCGGTTCGTGGATTTCGAGTCCAACGCCGTGGCCGAGGCCGTGGAAAAAGCCGGTGCGCCGGCCATCGCGAATCTCCGTGGGAAACCCTTCGCGGGCGAAGAACGCGCGGATTTCGTTCTGGAGGCGTGGCCCGTCGCAGCCGGGGCGTAGGGAGGCGAGGGCCATTTTCTGGCCGCGGAGGACGGCATTGTACAGGCGGTGGAGTGCGTCGGAGGCGGGGCCTTTGACAAAGGTGCGGGTGATGTCGCCCCAGTAGCCGGAACGGATCATGCGGGGGAAGATGTCGATGAGGATGGCTTCGCCGGCGCGGAGGGGGCCGTGGCCGCGTTCGTGGGGGTCGCAGGCCTGGCTGCCGCCGGCGACGATGGTGTGGGCGGCATGGGCGCCGGCGCCGGCGAGGGTCATATTGATTTCGGCCTGGAGGGTTTCGCTGGTGAGGACGCGTCCGCGCCACCGCAGGGTGTGGTCACGGGCGGGTTTTGCGGCGCGAAGGATGTCGCGGGCGCGGGCCATGCCGGTTTCGGCGGCGCGCTGGGCCTGGAGGAGGAATTGGATTTCGCCGGGGGACTTGAAGGCGCGGCGCGGGACGAAGGGTCCGCGGCAGGGGGTGGCGCGGATGCCGAGGCGGGCGAGGTCGGCGGCGAGGCCGTGGGGGAAGTTGCGGGGGACTTCGACGGCGCGGACGCGGTGTTGCTGGAGGACGGCGGCGATGATTTTGGCGAGTTTGCCGTGTTTGGCGCGGGGGGCGTGGCGTTTTTCGAGGGCGGAAAGCGAGAGGCATTCGTTGGCGCGGGCGGAAGCTTTGGCGCGGTCGATTTCGAGGTCGGAGAGGAGGAGGATGGAGCGGCCGCGGATTTGGAGCCAGGGGAAGGGGTCTGGGGCGGGGAACTGGGTGAGGTAGAGGAGATCGGCGTCGGATTCGGAGGCGGCACAGGCGAGGCGAGCATTCATGGGTTTGTGGTGGAATGGCTTGGCATAGGGGCCGCGTCGGCGCAAGCTTGGCGTGTGTCGATAGCCACCAAGACGGGAGACGACGGGACGACGGGGTTGATGTTCAACCGCCGGGTGGCGAAGGCCGACCCGCGGGTGGGGGCGTATGGGGCGGTGGACGAGCTGAACGCGGCGATTGGTTTGGCGCGGGCGTTCCGGGAGGACGCGGAAGTGTGCGGGGTGCTGTTGGGGATACAGAAGGAGCTGGTGGGGTTGATGGGGGAGCTGGCGACGGCGCGGGAGGACCGGGCGCGGTATTATGAGGCGGGCTTCCAGCGGTTGACCGCGGAGATGGTGGACCGGCTGGAGGCGAAGGTGCACGAGATCGAGAAGCGGTCGCTGGGTTTCGACGGGTGGGACACGCCGGGGGCGACGCCGATGGCGGGGGCGCTGCATGTGGCCCGGACCGTGTGCCGGCGGGCGGAGCGGGAGATATTGTTGCTGGGGGAGGAGGAACGGCGGTTGAACCCGGAGATAGTGCGGTATTTGAACAGGTTATCGGACTTGTTATGGTTGTTCGCCCGCGTGGTGGAGGCGGGGGCGCCGGAAGCGGGCGGGGATTGAGCGGGAACGGAGGCTGATGACAGAGCCGCGGCGGCATGTGGTGGAGGTGACGGACCAGCGGCTGGTGCCGCTGGCGCCGGACGAGGTTTGGGAATTGCTGGCGGACACGGACCATTTGAACGCGGCGGTGGGGTTGCCGGCGGTGACCTACGGCACGCCGCTGGCGGGCGGGGAGGGTTTGTACCGGGAGGCGCGGGCGCTGTTGAAGGGTTGGATTCGATTGCGCTGGGAGGAACAGGCGTTCGAGTGGGTGCGTCCGGAGCAATACACCGTGCGCCGGATTTTTTCCCAGGGGCCGTTCCATGAGTTTCGCGGGGGCGTGGAGCTGGCGCCGGTGACGGGCGGGACGCTGGTGCAGGTGAAGGCGGCGCTGGCGCCCAAGGGAATCGCGGGGGCGCTGCTGGCGCGGGCGGCGGGGCGGGACGGCGTGAAACGGACGCTGGATTACTGCGTGGCGTGCGCGCAGGCGAAACAGGCGCGCCGCCTGGTGGTGCTGCCCGGGCCAAAGCCGGCGCATGTGGAGCGGGAACGGATCGCGCGGTCCTTGACCCAGATTCGCACCGAAGGCGGCGTGCCCGCGGAGCTGATTGAAGCGCTGGGGCGGCACCTGCGCGAGGCGTCCGACGACGAAGTCGGCGGCATGCGCCCCTTCGAGCTGGCCGTCCGCTGGGGCCGGGACCGGCTGGAGATGCTGCGGCTGTTTTTGCGGGCCACGCGGCGCGGGCTGCTCGAGCTGGAATGGGATTTGATGTGCCCGAACTGCCGGGTGCCCAAGGCATCGGCGCGCACGCTGCGGGAGCTGGATCCGGAGTTCCACTGCGACCTGTGCGGCATCACGTACGAGGCGGATTTCGACAGGTACGTGGAGCTGCGGTTCACGGCGCATCCGGCGGTGCGCAAGGCGAAGCGGGAGGTGTTTTGCATCGGGGGCCCGATGAGCACGCCCCACATCCTGGCCCAGCAGACGCTCGCGCCCGGCGAGGCGCGGGACGTTTTGCTGCCGTTCCCGCCGGAGCCCCTCCGCTGGCGCGTGCTGCGGGAGAACCGGACCCTGGAGCTGGAGCCCATGGGCGCCGAGCCGGGAACGGTGTTCGAGTTCGACGGTTCGGACTGGCGGGCGGACGGGACCGGGTTCACGCCGGGCACGCTGCGCGTGAACCTTCGCAACAGCTCGGACCGGACGGTGGTGGCGGTGCTGGAGAAGGTGGAATGGGACCCACTGGCGGTGACGGCGGCGGCGGTGACGACGATGCAGGAGTTCCGGGCGGCGTTCGGCTCGGAGGTGCTGGCGCCCGGTCGCCAAATCTCGGTGCGGCACCTGTGTTTCCTGTTCACGGACGTGAGGGATTCGACGGCCTTGTATGAGCAGGTGGGGGACGCGCCGGCGTTCGGGCGGGTGCGGCGGCATTTTGATTACCTGGAGGAGCACATCCGGGCGAACGGGGGCGGGGTGGTCAAGACGATCGGGGACGCGGTGATGGCGGTGTTCCCCACGGCGGGGGCGGGATTCGCGGCGGCGATGGCGATCCAGCGCGGGTTGGGCGGGTTCAACGCGCGGTTCAACCTCGAGCCGCCGGTGGTGTTGAAGGCGGGGGTGCACGCGGGGCCGGTGATCGCGGTGAACGCCAACGGGCAGCTGGATTACTTTGGGCGGACGGTGAACCTTGCGGCGCGCATCCAGGGGACGAGCGCGGGCGGGGATATTGTCATGGAGTCGGAGATGGTGCGGGAACCGGAGGTTCAGGCGGCGCTGGCCGGGGCGGAATTCCAGTTTGAGGTGTTCGACCGGGAGTTGAAAGGATTGAGCGGGCCGTTCCGGCTGTGCCGGATTGTTCCGGTGGCCGCGGGTCCGGCGGATTGAGGCCGGGGTGCGGCTGCGGGGAGTGAGGATGCGCTTGGCAGGTTTGGAAAACCGCGCTAAGGAAGCCAAGCGCCGTCGGGCGCGGCGGGCGCCGCGGCGGGCGCGGAAACCTGAACCCAGGAGGGCAACATGCCGGTGACATCGCGAGGATTGGAAGGGATAGTGGCGTCGGAGACGAACCTGTGCGACGTGCGCGGGGAGGAAGGGCGCCTGATTTATTGCGGCTACGAGATCGAGGAACTCGCGGGGAAGGTGTCGTTCGAGGAAGTGGTGTACCTGCTTTGGCACGACCGGTTGCCGGACCGGGAGGAGTTGAAAAGCCTGTGCGACGAACTGCGCGGGGAGCGGAAGCTGCCGAAGGGCGTGATTGAGTTCATCCGGAAGGCGCCCAAGGACGCCGCGCCCATCGACGTGATGCGCACGGCCGCGAGCATGCTGGGCTGCTACTTTTTCGAGCCGAACCCGAATGATTCCATCGACTACAACCGGCGCTGCGCGATCAAGCTGGTGGCGCAGGTCGGGGTGGTGGCGGCCTATTTCCACCGGGCGCGCAACGGCCAGCCCCTGCCGCCGGTGCGCGAGGACCTGGGCGAGGCGGCCCATTTTCTCTATTTGATGAACGGGGAAACCCCGACGGAAGAGGCGGCGAAGACGCTGGACGTGGCGTATGTGCTGCACGCCGAGCACGGATTCAACGCCTCGACGTTCGCGGCGCGCGTGACGACCTCGACGTTGTCGGACATGTTCTCGGCCATCGCGACGGCCATCGGCACGTTGAAGGGGCCGCTGCACGGCGGGGCGAACGAAGGGGTCATCCACATGCTCCAGGAAATCGGGGAGATGGACAAGGTGGACGAGTGGGTGGCCGAGGCCCTGGCGCAGAAGCGTAAAATCATGGGCATCGGCCACCGTGTGTACAAGACGCTCGACCCGCGGGCGCCGCACCTCAAAACGATGGCGGCGGAGTTGTGCAAACAGATCGGCGAACCAAAATGGATCCAGATGTCGGAGCGGATCGCCGAGATCATGAAGCGCGAAAAGAATCTCAATGCCAATGTCGATTTCTATTCGGCGACGGTCTATTACAGCCTCGGAATTCCGACCGACCTGTTCACGCCGATCTTCGCCATCGCGCGCACCGCGGGCTGGACGGCGCATGTTCTGGAGCAGTTGGCGGACAACCGGCTGTTCCGGCCGCTCAGCGAGTATGTCGGCAAATCGCCGGGGCTGAAGGTCGTGCCCATCGGCCAGCGGTAGGGTTTTGGCCCCGGCGACCCGGCGGCTCAGCGTGCGAGAAAGAGCGCGCGGTGGGGCGTGGGGAAGGCCGAGTTTGACTGTGTCCGGCGGCCTCGGTTCGCCCGTCCCCTCCGGACCGAGGGACGTGAGGGAGGCCGGTTTGCGGCGTCCGCCCTGCCCGGCGGCGACTTGCAACAGACCCGGATTGGCGGTTCGCAGCCCCGTTGACGCTGCGGTAGGACCCGGCGGCAGCTTCCGGTGACGCCGGAACGGGAGCCCCCCGCACCGTCCTGGGCGCTCCCGACCACTGCAAGCCCGAGCCCGGCCCGAAACGGCCTGACTGCACGCGCACATTTTGGGTTTGCGGCCCCGACTCACGCTGCTTCAATCCTCAAAATAGGCCG
Organism: uncultured Verrucomicrobiales bacterium; assembly: GCA_964435495.1. Taxonomy (GTDB): domain Bacteria; phylum Verrucomicrobiota; class Verrucomicrobiia; order JADLBR01; family JAIBCM01; genus CAYSZK01. The sequence goes on along the minus strand of CAYSZK010000033.1, from coordinate 10,459 downwards.
CAGTCGTAAAAAAGTACGACCGCCGCCTAATACATGTTCGAGAAAAATGGAATCTGAGATCGACAGATTGCGACTGCAAGTTCCGACAGCGGCTGGATTAGTGGATTCGGATGCACCCACGTGGGCACAGGGCGTCGAGGAGATGGAAGCCTTTTTCGACACGATGGCGCCGATCTGGGACGAGTTCTCGAGAGAGCGAATGAAGCTTTCATCTGAGTCCCCATTCTATCGGGCAGTGGCCGCTGAACTGCCCCAAAGCCAAGAGAGTTTCAGGCTGCTCGTTTTGGGATGTGGAACAGGACTCGAACTCCCAGCGATACTCGCTCGTGCCCCCAACGTGCGGATCGACGCTCAGGATTTGGCGCCGCAGATGTTGATGGCGCTGGAACACAAATTCTCTTTCCTCGGTGACCGCCTGCAAACCCGATGCGGCTCTTACGTAGAAATGGACTTCGCTGAACGGTCTTACGATTGTGCGGTATCAACCTTGACGCTCCATCACCTCCCGCCAGGGACAAAATCAAAGGTTTACAGTAAGATTTACCGGGCTCTTCGGCATGGAGGCCTTTATATAGAAGGTGATCACTCCTATTCAGACGAACTGGAGAGGTCATCCCAAGAGGATTTCAAGAAGCACATCGCCAATCTGCCTGGCGCTATGGCAGGCGAGTGGAACTACAATCAACCCCTCTCGGTAAAGACCCAGGCATATCTTCTTAGGAAAGCAGGATTTACCGGAATTCGAGTCACCTACGAATCGCCTCGCCGACCAAGGGGGGACTGTGAGATCGTCATGCGGGCCGAAAAGCAGGTCGACAAGCGGCTGGAGAGAACGCCGTTCAAGCGGATAGCTTTGGCCACATCATCCCCGGCGTCTCTCAGTCGGGATGCTGGGAAAAAGACATGAAGATGCCGACACTACTTGTCACAACCATGCTTGCCACGGCCTGGCTTGTCATGGCGTCGGAAGGCGATGGAATCAAGGTCTTCGACCCGCGCAAGGATCTCTTGTCGCTGCACTACGACCACGCACCCGACAAGGACGACGGGCACAGCGCTGCCGCCGACCGCACGATCCTGGAATCTCTTTATGGCCGGGAATGGGTCAAGAAGCACGTTGTGGCCGTTTCGGGTGCATACGGCAAGAACGCCAAGACATTCAATCCGAAATCGGATGCGGTGATGGATGCCGCATGGAATGACTGTGGGGGGTGGCTCGCAGGCCACGGGAACAGAGATCGGCATCGACGACTTCAGGAAGCGCTTTTTGCTCAACACAGAGAAAGAAGCTCCCAACAATTAAGGGTGCGGCGAAGCCGGAGCAGAGCGGAGGTTTTGACCGCACCCATGGTTGAACAAGCCCGGTAATTCCCGGGGGGGATGGGCGTCACTGGCCCGGCGTGCGGACCGGGGGCACCTGTTCCAGGAGCGCGGCCATGCGGGCGCGGGCTTCGGCGGCGGCGGTGTCGCCGATCAGGTTGGTCCAGCCGCGGGGGTCGGCTTGGAAATCGAACAGGGCGCCGGGTGAGCCGTCGGGATTGACGCTGTAACGGTAACGCCGGTCGCGCACGGTGGCGGGCTTGAATTCGTTGTCCTTGCGCCCCCACCAGGTGAAGGCGCGTTCGTCCCACGCGGCTTCGGGATCCTTGAGCAGGGGCGTGAGGTCGCGCCCTTGCAGGCCGGAGGGCGGCAGCGGCAGGCCGCAGAGCGAGACGAGGGTCGGGTAGATGTCGATGAGCTCAACAATGCGGGGGCTGGCCTTGCCCGCGACGGACACGCCCGGCGCGGCGATGATCAGGCAGGTGGCGCTGGAACGGTCGTCCGTGGTGCCCTTGCCGAAATGCCGCGAGTCTTCGCCCAGGCAGTAACCGTGGTCGCCGAAGAGCAGGACTATGGTGTTCTCCGCGAGCTTGAGCCGGTCGAGCGCCTCAAGGACACGGCCCACCTGCGTGTCGGAGTGGGTCACGGCAGCGTAGTACGATGCGAAGGCGCGGCGGTGCTCGGTTTCGTCGGGCCATTGGGCGGGATCAAAACCGGGCGGGCGCGAAGGCAGCGGCATGGACGCGACCGGGTAGCGGTCGAAACAGTCCTTGGGGGCAAGCCACGGAAGGTGGGGCCTGCGGAAACCGACAGCGAGAAGGAAGGGCTTGTCCTGTTTGGCGGATTGTTCGAGGAGTTCGATGGCGCGCTTGGCGCTGCGCTGGTCCATGAGCGTGTCGCCCGACCCGCCGAATACGCTGTAGGGCCCGCCCTCCCCGGAGTAACGCCCCTTGGTGAGGCGCCCGCTTTCAAGGATTTGGGCCTCGATCCCGAGGGCCTCTATCTCCGAGGGGGTATAAACAACGCGGTTCTTGCCGGTCTCGTCCTTGAGCGGTTCCTCGGACACGTCCCAGGAGGCGGGATCGTCCTTGCCGATGTGAAAGATTTTGTCGAGCCGGGCGGTGGTCCAGCCGTGGGCGCGGAAGTGTTGGGGCAGGTAGGTGACGTCCTTGAGTTTGCCGCCGCGGGCGTTGAGATCCCATTCCAGCGCCTCGGTGGTGGAAGGGTAGAGGCCGCTGAGGAAAGAGGTGCGCGACGGGTAGCAGGAGGGGACCTGGCAGTAGGCGTTGAACCGGACGCCGCGCGCGGCGAGGCGGTCGATGTTTGGGGATTGGACGACCGGGTTGCCGAAGCAACCGAGCGCGCGGTTTAGATCGTCGCAGATGAGGATCAGCACGTTGGGGCGCGCCGCCGGGGCGGCGGGAAGGACGGGGAGGAGGCTCAGCAGGAGGGAAACGGCGGGGAACAAGCGGCGCGTCATTGGGGAAGCATGGCGGAACCGCTTAGGATTGGGAAGCGCGGAGAGAGGGGGCCAAGTTCGCCTGTCAGGGGTGCGGCAACGCGCGCTGAATCTGGCGCTCACCCGCCGCTTTCGGCGTCCGGGACCTCGACCCGCAGATCGGGCACCAAATCAAAATGCCGCCGATCCCGCGACACGAGCGGCAGGCCGTGGGCGAGGCAGACTGCGGCTTCCAGCACCTCGTTGCCCGGCAACCGATCCGTGCCATGAACTTCGGCAAATGCCAGAAACGCCCGCAGCGTTCCTGGCTCGGGCACGACCCGGCGGACCACTTGGCTGAAAGAGTCCCGTTGGGACCGCTTCCACGCCTTCAGCCGCTCGTAGGCCGCGTCATCCAAAGTGATTGTCTTCATGAATCGTGCATACACGAATTGCATACATGAGTCAGGGTAGAAGTCACGGAATGTGTTGCGCAACAACAAGATGGCTCGCCAAGCGCTCCCAAGGCGCCAAACCTACACCGCACTACACCACACGCCCGAACTTCCGCTCCAGCTCACGGTCCGTCAGCAGCACCATCGTCGGACGCCCGTGCGGGCATGTGTACGGAAGGTCGCACGCCAGCAAATCCTCCAGCAACCGCGTGATCTCCCCGCCCCGGATGCGGTCCGCCGCCTTGATCGCCCGACGGCACACCGCCCGGGTCACCAACTCTTCGCTGAACCGCCGCCGCGTCGCCGTATCCCCGCCCGAACTCTGCAGCTCGTCCACGATGTCCAGCACCGCCCCTTTCAACTCCTCCTGCGGAAAAAACGGCGGCACCGCGTCAATCAGGAACGTCGTCCGCCCAAATTCCCGCAGCACAAGCCCCGCCCCTTCCAGCGCCGGCAGCACCTCGCGCAGCACGGCAGCCTCCCTGGGTGAGACCTCCAGCGTCACCGGCGCCAGCAACCGCTGGCTCGGCGCGCCGCCCCCCAGCTTTTGCTTCAGCACGCGCTCAAAAAGCACGCGTTCATGCGCCGCGTGCTGGTCCACCAGCACCAACCCTTCCTCCGATTCCGCCACCACATACAAGTCCCGCACGATCCCGAGCACCCGCAGCCGCATCGGCCCAAACGGGCGCTCCGCCGACGGCTGGGCCGCCGGGCTCACGAACACCGCCGCGTCCTCCAACGGCAGGTCCCGCGGGCGCGGCGGCTCCGGCCCGGCGCCCCAGTCCGTTGCCGCGGGCGCCACGCGCTCCCCGCCGGTTTCACGTTCCTCCCGATCCGCCCCGGCCGCCTCAGCCGCTTCAGAGATCGGCGCCGCAGCCTCCTCCTCCGGCGCCGGCCCCGGCCCGGCCGGCGCTTCTGGCGGCGGCCCGGCCAGCGCCGCGCGCACCGGTTCGGTCTGCGGCGCCTGCAAGGCCGCCGCCACCGCCGCCGCCACGAACCGCCGGATGTCCGCGTCGTTCCGGAACCGCACTTCCCGCTTGGCCGGGTGCACGTTCACGTCCACATCCTCCGGCGGGAGTTCCAGGAACAACACCGCCACCGGATGCCGCCCCCGCATCAGCGCGTTGTGGAAGCCTTCCCGGATGCCGTAATAGAGCGCCCGGCTGTCCACGGGCCGCCCGTTTACGAACCAGAACTCGTCCGCGCGCGATCCCCGGCTCACGCCCGCCCGCCCGACCCACCCGTGCAGCCGCACCGCTCCCGCCCGCGCTTCGACCGGCGCCAGGCCGCGGGCGAACTCTCGCCCGCGCAGCTCTTCCATGCGGCGCAACGCGGGCGCCGGCGCCAAACGCGCCGCCTCGCGCCCCTCCGCCCGGTACGACCACGCCACCTCCGGATGCGCCAGCGCGAACGTCCGAAATAACTGCTCCAGATGCCCCGACTCCGTTTCCTCCGACCGCAAAAACCGGCGCCGCGCCGGCGTGTTGAAAAACAGGGTCCGCACCTCGATCTGCGTCCCGGCCGGAAGCCCGGCTTCGCGGACCGTTTCCATGCGCCCGCCGTTCACGAGAATCTCCGTCCCGCCCAGCGCGCCGGGCTCGGCCGTGCGCAGCGCGAACCGGGACACCGAGGCGATGCTGGGCAGCGCTTCGCCCCGGAACCCGAATGTACGGATGGCCGCGAGGTCGCCTGGGCCGGCAATCTTCGATGTTGCGTGCCGTTCCAGGCACAGCAGCGCGTCGTCGCGGCCCATGCCGCAACCGTCGTCGGTGACGCGGATCAACCGCCGCCCGCCCGCCTCGATTTCGATGTCGATGCGTTTGGCGCCGGCGTCGAGGCTGTTCTCGACCAGTTCCTTGAGCACCGACGCCGGGCGCTCCACGACCTCGCCCGCGGCGATCTGGTTCGCCGTCAGCTCGTCCAGCAGCCGGATTCGCGTGGCCATGCCCAAGTCACCGTGGCGCCGCACCTTCGGGCGTCAAGCCCCGCCCCTCATCCCCGCGGCCCGATCAATTCCAGCAACCGGTCCAGATCGTCCAGGCTGTAGTATTCGATCTCGATCCGCCCTTTGCCGCCCGCGTGATGCACCGCCACCTTCGTCCCCAAATGCCGCCGCAACCGGGCCTCCACATCCTTCACATGCGCGTCCCCGTCCGCCGCCCGCCCGCCCCCGCGCTTGGCTCCGTGTTTGTGCCCGCCGCCGCCCGCGCCTTTCTTCAGCGACTCGACCAATCCCTCCGCCTCGCGCACGGACAGTCCCTGCCTCAGAATCCGCTCGGCCGCCGCCCGCTGCAGCGCCGGCTCGTCCAGCCCCAGGATCACCTTGGCGTGCCCCTCGGAAAGCTGCCCCCGCGACACAAACCCCAGCACCGTCGCCTCCAGCGCCAGCAGGCGCAGGGAATTCGCGACGGTCGCCCGCGGCTTGCCCACCCGCTGCGCGATCTGTTCCTGCGTCAACCCGAACATCTTCTGCAACTGGCTGTACCCCTCCGCCTCCTCAATCGGGTTCAATCCCGACCGTTGCAGGTTCTCGATCAACGCCAGCGCCAGCGCCTCCTGGTCGCTCGCCGCGCGCACGATCACCGGCACCGCCAGCAACCCCGCCAGCCGCGCCGCCCGCAGCCGCCGCTCCCCCGCGATCAGCTCGAAATCCGCCCCCTTCGGGCGCGCCACCAGCGGCTGCAAAATGCCCTGGGCACGTATGCTCGCCGCCAAATCCGCCAGATCGTCGTCGTCAAACGTCCGGCGCGGCTGGAACGGCGACGCCGCGATCCGGTCCACCCCGATCTTCTGAACCACATCCCCAGCCGCCGGCGCCGCCGCCGCGCGGGGTTGGCCCAGCAACGCGTCCAGCCCGCGCCCAAGCGGCTTCGAAGACATCGCGCATCTCTAGCGCCTTCCACCCCCGCCGTCAAAGTGGAACCGGCCCCACGCCCCTGGTGTCCTGTCCGGCCGCGACCGATGGGCAAACCAATTCTGTGGATGCGGACCGGGGCCGCACCTGGGAACGGGCGCGCCCGGCCCCACTCCCCCCTTTCGCTTTGCGGCAGGTCGCGCATAGTACCGTTGTGGCCACGCCCTTTCCCGTCGCCGCCCTGATGCCTCACGCGCCCGTGCTCGTGCCCGAAGTCGCCCGCCACCGCGCACCCAAAGCCGCCGCCACCGTCCAGGCCATGGAAACCGCCGCCCGCCGCATCGTCCGCGCCCGCCCCGATTCCATCGTCCTCATCTCCCCCCACGCCCCGCGCCCAAACCGCGGCTTCGCCTTTTTCAAGGAGCCCCGCGTCCACGGCAGCTTCGAACCGTTCGGCGCCCCCATGGCCGGCGTCGATCTCCCAGGCGACCCCGCCTTCGGGAACGCCCTCGGACGCGAACTCCGCAACGACCGCATCGACCTCTGGGAAATCCCAGGCGGCCCCCTCGACCACGGCGCCCTCGTCCCGCTCTGGTTCCTCCAACGCGCCGGCTGGAACGGACCTGTCCTCGTGCTTTCCCTCGCCAAACCCGGCTCCGTTTCCGGACGCGGCGTCGAAGCCCTTGGCCGCGCCGCCGCCGCCGCCGCCCGCGCTTGCTGCCGTTCCGCCGCCCTCATCGCCAGCGGCGACATGAGCCACCGCCTCAAACCTGGCGCCCCTGCCGGTTTCGACCCGCGCGCGGCCGATTTCGACCGGGCGCTGATCGCCGCGCTCAAATCCCGCGGCGGCCTTGAAGCCATACAGAACCTCGACCCCGGCCTCACCGATCTTGCCGCCGAAGACGCCACGGAATCCATCCGCTTCGCCCTCGCCGCCGCCGCTGGCGCCGACACAACCACCGGACGCGACGTTCTCAGCTACGAAGGCCCGTTCGGTGTCGGCTATGGCGTCGCCATGCTTTATGAATCCGCGGCGCCGCCCCCGCCACCCCTCCTGGTCCGCGTCGCCCGCCGCTCCCTGGAAACCGCCTTGCGCCCCGGCGGCGGGGACGATCCCGCGCCGCCGGACGCCGCGCTTGTGGACGTTCCCGGCAGCCACGGCGTGTTTGTCACGCTCCGCACCGCCGCGGGCGGCTTGCGCGGATGCATGGGCTCCCTCCAACCCCGGGAACCCGACATCGCCCGTGAAACCTGGCGCCTCGCCCGCGCCGCCGCATTCGAAGATCCCCGTTTCGAACGGCTCCAAGCCCGCGAACTTGACGGTATCCGCATTGACGTCAGCGTTCTGGACACTCCCGAATCCGTGGACTCCGACGAAGATTTCGATCCCGCCCGCTACGGCGTCATCGCCGCGTCGCCCGAGGGACGGCGCGGCGTCCTCCTGCCCGCCATTGAGGGCGTCGATTCGGTCGCCGCCCAAAAGGAAATCGCCCTGAAAAAGGCCGGAATCCCTCCTGGAGCGCCCGTTGCATGGCGGCGGTTCGGGGTCCGGAAATTTTCCGAGGCCTGACCCCTCGCGCCGCGCCGGAAAGGCGCGGGGATCACCGCGCGCATCGTTGTTTCCGCACGGGGCGGCCGCGTGCGGCGGGCATGCCTTCAACCCGCCGCGGGGGGCGGGCCTTCCTCCAGCATGAGGCGCTCAATGGCTTCCGCGGCCTTCGCGGGGCTTTCCATTTCAATCGGGGAATGGTGTGGGAGGTTCATTTTGTGTTTTGGATGATGCGGAAGCCGATTTCCGGGGAGGCGATGCCTGAGTTGATCCAGTCCCATGCTCCGATCGAGGCCTCCGTGGTGAGGGCCTTCGGGGTTTTGGTGTCCGAACGGAACGAACCGCCGTGGGCGCGGACGGAGAAAAGGTGTCCGGTTTTCGGGTTGGGTTCTTTGATCGGTTCGATCGCCCACTCGAAGACATTGCCGGTGAGGCCATGGAAGCCCGCGCCGGTGGGCGTGGCCGAGTCAGCGGGGTGGGTGCGTTCGCCGCTGGTGTCGGCGAACCATGCGGTGGCGGGGTCGAGGGTTTCTCCGCCCGAGGCATATTTTGCGGTGCCAGCCAGCTTCGGCCATTCGGAGAAAAATGGCAGGCGGAATCCATCGGCGGCGGGGTCAACGTGGAACAGGAATTTCGGGAAGGCCAGCGGCGGCGGCGGGCAATAGCGCGCGCTTTTGAGCGCCCACTGATAGGTGTTTGTGCGGAACGGATTCGCGGCCTTGAGCGGCTGGGTGAGGGCTTCGTCCGCGTAGTAGCAAGGCTTGAGGCCCTTCATTTCCGAGAGGGCATTACACCAGATGGCGGCGTCGAGGATGCCAACGGCGGCGACCGGCTCATCAGGGGAATGGGTGCCGGGCATCCAGCCCATGCTCCCCATGTCGCCGTCATGTTTGAACCGGTAGCCGTGGGCTTCGGCCCATTGGAAGACCGGCTTCCATTGCGCATAGGTGACCTCGGTTTTTCCCGCCCGGATTCCATCGGCGGCAATCATCGGAATCTCCGGCGCGGCGGCTTCGCCGGACGGGGCTGTGAGTTCTTCCCATCCGAATGTCCAGGCCGGGATCTTGCCGAATTCCCAGTGACCGGGTTTCACCGCGAGGGCGGGGAGTTCGGGAGCCTTTGCCTGGCCCACGGCGCGGACCGGACGGAACCCGATCGCGTAGTGGCCGCGCGAGGGAATTTCGCCGGACGCGAGCGGTTTCGGGTTGGGTCCGCGATAGTCGCCGCCGAGGACCGTGCGGGGTCCGGGCGTTTCGACGCTGTTGCCGGGGGCGTCCCAGATGAATTCGCGGACATTGCCGCCGAGCCCGTGGAAGCCTTTGGCATTTGCGGGGGCCGAAGTGGCCGATACGGTCGATTCGGAGGCGGGCGCGGGTGCGTCAGAGTCAGCGAAGGCGAGCGCCCATTCCGAGGCGGTGGGCAGGCGGAACCCATCGGCCTCCCATTTCACATAGACCTGGGGCGGAACGAGCGAGGCCTCGGGGGATTCCATGTATTTGACGATGTGGAGCGGCTTGGTGAGAGCGGCGTCGGCGTAGTAGCACGGGGCGCGGCCCTCGTAGGCGGAGAGCGCATTGCACCACAGGACGGCATCATACCATGTCATGCCCGTGGCGGGTTCGCCGGGCGAGTGCGGTTTGTCATCGGCGAGCATGCCGCCCATGTTGCCATCGCGGTCGAAGTCGTAGGGGGCATGCATGCAATATTGATTGCGCGAGGCCCAGCGGGCGATCCGCCGCCACTGTTCGTAGGTGACTTCGCTTTTCGCCATGTAGAGGCCGTCCTTGCCGGAGGGGCCCTCCAGCTTTGCCATCGGGACATTGACGCTGGCTTCCCACGGGCGGTTCACGACGGCATCCATGCCGAATCCATACCACTTGAGCCAGAGGGTCGCGTTTTCGATCGTGTTTTTCAAAATCATCCACCCGGCGGCGGTGACGTCCTTGAATTCATGGGGCTCGAACGTCGCCGTTTTCGGATCAAACTCAAAATCCCAGGGGCCCTTCGGATCGTATTTCGCCCACTTGACCTTGGTGGGAGAGACTTCGAAGAGGGTCTGCGCGGCGGGCTCGAAATCGGTTTCGGCCACGTAGAACTGGCCGCCATCGCGCACGGCGAGGTGGACGCTTTCCCAGCCGCGCCAGAGTTCGCGCGGCACGACCGCAAGGCGCTGTTCGGCGTACGTGTCTTTGAACGGCTTGGTGTGCTTTTGGATTTTGCCCTCCGCGACGAGCCGCGCCGCATGGGCGTCATTGACCGGATACGTGCGGGAGAGGAAAACGCCGACGCGGCTGGTTTCGTCGAAGGTGACCGGGAATTTGTCGCCGCCATTGAGGAAGTCTTCCTTTTTCCAGAGCCAGATTCCGGTTGCCTTGAGGCGGTTGCCGGGTTTTTCGGGAGTGTGAAGCGACTCGAGCGCGTTGCACATGAAGTTGAAGTCGTCGAAGCCCTCGTGCTCGGTGTTCACCCCGCCTTCAGACCACGTGTACTTGTTGATCGGGTTGTCCCAACAATGCACTTTCATGCCGCCGTAAAAGCGCGTGTTGTTGCCGCGCGTGTTGTAGTCGCCGGTCACCGGACTGAGTGGCATGTCGAGGCTGAACGGATGCCCGTTGATGAACTCGCCCTCGGCGCGCTTCTCGCGGGTCACGCCCGCCAGGCCGGCCCGGTATTGCGGAATCGCAGTGCTATACCAAAAGAGGTTGTCGCCGAAATCCACGACCGGGCGGCTTTCCCGCGCGTGGAGGGCGGCGGAGAACAGGGCGCTCGCGCTGAGTGCAAGGAGACAATGGGACAGACGGGAATGGCGCTTAAATAAGGCGTAATACCCTTTTGTTGAGTGG
>CAYSZK010000032.1:0-33295 GCA_964435495.1 uncultured Verrucomicrobiales bacterium | reverse complement strand
GCGCCCGTGAGGGCGCGGAAATGGTCGTCACGCAACTTTCCCTCCGGCAACACCCTAAAAGCCCCTCCACGAGAGGCCCCTCGAATTTTGCCAAACGGTACCTTCGCATGACCGCACAGGCCTGGCAACTCTCTGTTTTGCAACTGGTTCCAACATGCGAGCGGGCGTGCGTCCGCTTTCATCACGCTGCCGCTCGCGGGCCACAGGCTGTCAAAGATCGCCGACATCCTCCGCCGCCGCCCCCACGATTGCAACCCGAAAGGGACGGGGGACGGGAAACATTTCACCACGAAGAGCAAGAAGACCACGAAGGGGGCGGTTTAACCACGGAGGACGCGGAGCGCACGGTGGGGGGGGACGAGAGACGGTGTCATACGACAAAACAGGGGGCGTCCACTTTGGTGTAGGGTGTGCCCAGCGCGGTGATCACGCGATCCCCGCGCCCTTCCGCCGGTCCCAAAGCCACAAACAGCACCTGGTCTTCGGCGTGGTGGATCAATTCCCGCAATCGCGCCTCCATCCCCGCCTTCTCGGCCGGCGACAGGTCGCACTCGAACACCGAGTATTGCAGGTGGTCGCCGTAGTCTTTGCAGGCTTTGAAGACCCGCCGCAGCCGCTTGTCGTCGGAGATGTCGTAGCAAACCAGGTACGTTGTTCTCATTGCCGCGCCCCCGGCTTTCGTCCCTCGACCCTCGATGGCCCCCCCGTTCTCATCTTGAGGTAAAAGGGAGATAGGCGGGAATCTCGCCGTCCAGCCAGCGCGCCAGCAGCCGGAATTGCAGCTCGACCGCCCGCCGGAGGCTGACTTTGTAGTCGAACACCGGATGGGTCACCAAATGGCCCATGCGCCGCTCGTAGGCCATGAAAAAGTTGCGCCTGCCCGCCGGGGAAAGGTTCACCGCCGCGCCGGCGCGGACGAAATCGTCCGGACCGATCATGCGGTTGTTGATGGCGGTGATGGCCGCGGAGTCGGCGATCAAAGGCCGGAACTCTTCCATCACGTCGAGCGCCAGCGCGGCGCGTCCGAACCGGGGCTGGTGGTAGAAGCCGATGTAGGGATCGAAGCCCACGGCGGCGGCCGCGATGGCGCAGTCCTTGGCCAGGAGGCTGTAGGCCAGCGACAAGAGCGCGTTCACCGGATCGCGCGGCGGGCGCCGGTTGCGGGTGGTAAAATCAAACGCCGGGTTCCACGCGGGCCCGGCGCCCTTCGGCTCGCCGTCCGGCGCGGGTTCGTCCGGCAGGTCGAGGCCGTCGGCGTTGGGAGCGGCGGTCTTGATCAGGCCGGAGAAATTCTCGAAGTACAGCGCGGCCGCCGCGCCTTCGAACCCCAGCAGCGATTCGATGGACGTTGCCGCCGCGGCGTGATGCGCAAGCTCGCGCAGCCGGGCGAGGGCGGGCTTGGGCGGTTCCACGTGGTTGCGCATGAGGAACACCCGCTGGTTCCGGATTTTGCCCGCGACAAACCGGCGCGCCACTTCGAGGCAGCGTGCGGAGTCGTCCGCCGCCGCGAACTGCCGCTTGCGCGTGAAGACGTTCTTCAGCCCGTGCCCGCGCGTGATCCCGTAGAACCAGCCGCCCATGGAGAAATAGGTGATGGGACATTCGCGCTCGCAAAGGATTTGGACCGCCTGCGTGGAAATCTGGATGTTGCCAAACAGGGCGACGTGGTGCAGGTCGTGCAGCCGCACTTCCTCGACCAGCTTCTCTTTTTCTTTCACTTGCAGCACTTCGCCGGACCGCCCGACCCGCAGTCCCGGCGTGTTCAAATAGAGCGCCCGCGTGTCGTCGCGCGGCGCAAGCAGCCGCCGGATCGGGGCCGGCCGGCGGGCGGCGTCCGTGGCCGCGGCCCCGCCGCCGGCTTCGGGCGCCGGTGGGGGAGCGTTCCCGTCGGGCTCCCCATCGGCGAGGCGGCGCGTTTCGTCCGGCAGACAGATCGTGGCCAGCGAACAGCGGGGGCACTTGGGGGAATCCACGAGGGGCGGCGGAATCATGTTGCCCGCGGCGGTCCGGCGCGCGGCGAGGATGGTCTCCTCGATCCAACGCTCCAGCTCCGGGGTGACGTCGAGCCGAACGCGCTGCCGTGTGCCCCTGTAGTAAATGATCCCCGAGCCGCAGGCGTAGCCGTTGTCGCGCAGGATCAGGCATTGCAGGCCAAGCTGCATGCGGTCCGTGTCCCAGAGCGCCGGACCCGCGCCGTCGTCGCGAGGGGAACCGGCCTTGTAATCCACCGGCTCCACCTCCAGCGGCGAAAAGAGGTCGTCGGGATTCCGGCGCGATTCGACCAGGTCCAGTTTCGCAATCACGCCCAACTTGTCTGACGCCAGCGTCACGGAGCGGGAATGAATCGTTTCTGGCTCTGGCGCGGCGTCTTTCTCCCCGGTCTTTTCCTCGCGCCCGTTCGCCGCGGCGCCCCCGCCGCTCCCCTTCCGTTTGGCGGCGGGCATCGCGCCGGAGCCGGTGTCCACGCGCTTGTGGATGGCGGCGCCGCCGAGGGTGTCGGCGTTGTGGGCGAACAGGCCCTCGACATGCTCGTAGTAAAAAAGGCGCGGACAATAGACGAACTCGTTCAGCATCCGCGCCGGAAGCGGTCCCGGATCGTCCACCGCCAGCGCGGGCCGCCCGGCGGGGCGTTCCTTGAGTTCCGCCAGCGCCGAATCGAGCCGGGCCACGAGCCCCGGATCGAAGTCCGCCGGTTGCGCGGAACCGTCCCCGGCCGCGGGCCGCGCGGACGCGTCCAGGCGCGGTTCCTGTTGCAATCGCGTTTCCTCCAGACCGGCTGGCCGTTCGGTGTTCACGGCCGGGAGACTACCCGGAACCCGGCGGGAAAGAAATCCGCATTCCTCGCGGCCATGCGCTCGGCGGCCACAGGAAAAACGGGGAGGCGGGGAGAGCGCGCGCAGACGGCCAGGGATGGCATGTTGACAGCGCGGGAATCCTCTCCCGCCTCCCGCCAAGCTCCAGACGCCGGGGCCGTGGGGAGAGGCGCGCGGCCCGCCGCGTTACCGTCGTCGGCGCCTGATTCCTTCCCGTCCGCCTCCCACGGTGAGAACCGTGAGGCCGCAACGTCCGGCGACGTCGCGCTGCCGGGAGTCATTGGTCGCGAACGTGTCGCAGCCGGCTTCCAGGGCCGCCGCAATGTGCCAGAGATAAAGGCTGCGGGCGCCCGTGCCCGCCGAATATTTCGCGGAGAGCCGCCCGGCGCCGATGAAGACCGACGCGGGGTCCACCCCGAGGTGCGCGAAGCGGCCCGCGTCCACGTCGGCCTGAAAAGCGCGAAGCGCGGCGGTTTCCTGGGCTTTGCTGATTTCCCCGCGGAAACGTTTCAATCGGATGGCGTTGGGAATCTCCAATCCGTGAAGGTGGGAATAGGCGAAGGGTTCGCCAATCATCTCCAGAAGGCGGATCGTCTCGGGGGAATCGGACTCCAGGACGAAGGCCTTCACAAGGAGTCCGGTGTCAATGTAGGCGTTCATCGGTCGCCGCGGTCATAGGCCACCACGCTCTGGCTGTCGCCCTTGACGGGGCCGCCGGGAAACGCCTTTTTCAACCGGGCCAGGCGGTCCAATTGCGCGAGGGGTTTGCGTCCGCGGGTGGGCGAGAGCGTGGCGAAAGGGGTGCCCCGCTTCGTAATCAGGACGGATTCGCCACGGTGAATCCACTGGGAAACCGTCGAGAAATTGTTCCTGAGATCGGCGGCCGTGGCGGTCCTCATGATGATAGAGAATCTATCATGGTGGAACAAATGTGTCAACCGTCGGCCGGGGACGCCGCCGGCCACGCGGTCAGGTTTCCCCGTGGCCGGGTTTGGGCAGGAACCGGTCCCGATCGAAGGGGAGCGCAACTTTCGGCGGCATCTCGTCTTCGGGGAATTCCCCGGCCCAGTAGGCCCTCGTGCTGTCATCGGCGTAAAACGCGAGGTACGTCCGCTCGGGGTCGGGATACTCGGGCGTCGCGTACTCGGAAATGGTGATGTGCAGGTTCGTGCCCGATTCCGGGGGCATGACCGGTCGGGGCTCCTCAAGAACCTCGCCGACAAGAAGCCGGTAAAGAGTGGCGTCGGCGAGGTGGTTGGTGTCGTGGAGAAAGATGCGTAGCGCGGCCAGCTCGCCGATCAACCGCCAGAGCGCCCGGCGAAGTTCTTCTTCGGATTCGAGCGTCTCGGGCGGCGGCGGGGAGAACCCGCGCCTTTGCCGGAGCCAGTCCGCGAGCGTCATTTCCGGGGCCGACTCGAAATCGAGGACATACTGCCAGAACGCTTCCTCGGTTTTGATGGGCAGGCCGGGGGCGGCGCCGCCGACGAGGGGTTCGCCGGCGATTTCTTCGACCTGCCGCCGCAAATTGACGACCCGCAACAAATCTTCGACCGCCTCGGATTCCTCCGGGCCGATGGCGTCATCGGGCGGATCGTGTGGGGTCATGGCAAGGGCTTGCGGTGGATTCCCGGGGCGCCGTTCAGCATAGCCACCGGCAGGCGGCGGACCAGCGCATCTTTCTGGATAAACTTGGCCCGGGCAAGCGTTTCCAACGGCGGGGGCCTAAATACCGGCATCACTCCTCGCAAGGGCGAAGGCTCTCGGGCAAGCCGATCAACTCGGTGGTCGTCCCGTCCGCACGCCAAAGGACGCGGCCATCGTCAAGGATGCGGCTGATGACCCCCCGCGTCCTTCCGCGCAGAGTTTGAACACGATCCCCGGGCTGGAGGTCGGCGGAGGCACAGAGGGACTCCACGGTGGCGATCATGGATTCGCGGTCCAACACCCCCGCCACGTAATGCGCGAAAGCTGAAATCACCACCCGCCGCCGCACGACCGGCAGTTCATGGAAAAGGGCTTCCGCAAGTTGCCTGGCTATGGCCGCAAACGTGTTGCCATTGAAGAAGAGAAAGGGCGCCCGGCGATGATAAGAGCGGAGCAAATCGAGGGCTTCGATCAGGGATGTTTCCCGGTTTTGGCCGCGGTTCCAGCTTGCTTCGCACGCCGGGCCAGTTTCCGTGCCAAGGCCGTGCTGCGCCGCACCTCGCTCGCACGCTCCTCGGTTGATGCGGACGACAGACTGCCAGTTCCAGTTTTGGAGAAAAGCGGCTCGGGCTTGAAACGGTGAACCGTCGCTTGCGCCTCCTCGATCACGTCCTCCGTGGTCAGGTGCTTGAGCAGATCCACCCTCAGCTTCATGCATAGACGCTGCCCCCGGTGGCGGGTGTTTTCAAGAAGTCTTCGCTGTCGGGCCGCCGGGCCATCGGCCGGCATCGGCCACGGCATCGGTGGGCGGCAAGTGCGGAATGAAAAGGCCTAGGCCGAAGGGGTAGGAAAGAGTGCTCATAGGAGCGAAGTTGCTGGGGTGAAAGTTCTGTATTGGCCATCTGTCACGCGGGAAGCCCGATAGATTTGCGCGATTCCCCGATGACACGCCCAAGCGGCGGAGGGATTGTCATCCTGCAGTTCCGAGATCGAAAGCAGGGTGCGCACTTCATCCAAGCCGAGTTGCCCTTCCCAAATCGGCCAAGAGATCTGCCAATCCTCGCCTTTCGCTCTGCGGAAGCCCGTGGTGTGCGCTTTGCGATCAACGGCGAACACGGGCAGCAAAGGCATCGCTTCGATCGCGAGGCGGTTGGCTCCGCGCATGGTGACATGTTCTTGATCTGGAGCCGGGTCATTTGCCTGCAGTGCGTAGGGTCGATTTTCATTGGGATCCCAACGAAGTGTTGGAGATGGATCCGCGTAATCCCAATGCAGGAACAGCGATTTAGCGATTTGTTCTGCTGTTACTTCCCCCACGATTCTCCTTATTTCTTTTAGAATCCGTGTCTGCCCGCCGCCCACTGCCCGCAATTCTGTGTCACATACCACGCCGTCCTTGTCGATGACCGCTTCTGTAGCGTATGCCGCGCAAAATTCGACTTGTTGGTTTAAGGGATGAGTATTCCCGATTCCCATGATTGCCTCAGAGACATTTTGTCGGTAGAGAGAAGGCGTTACCCTGAAGTCATCACCTAACGCGAAATGCGGAAAAGGGGAATTCTCTGAAACCACACGAAGCCAATCTTCCTTCAGATCATCTAAGCGCAGATCGCACTGTTTTAGAACTATTGCGTGGCGCACTTGTTTATCGATCTCGCTCCTTCTTTCTTTTATTGCTTTTGCTGTAAGGGCTCCTTGCCCGCTCGTGGTACCCAGGGCTTTCTTTAGGATGGCTGCTCTTTCGCGTTCACGGGTTTCAAATGCTTTTAACTCCTTGCTCGCTGTTTGGTAAACTTTCTTGGCCCTTCTCTCCTGCTGCTTCGCCATCTTGAGGCCCTTCTTTGTGCCTCCGGACGCTTCAGTAACACCCAACGCTCGATGCAGCTTCTCTCCAAGCCCGGTGACGATGGTGGATTCTCCCCACAAAACTGGTTTCCAAACTCCGGTGCCAGGGTTCATTCTCCAGCTCATTTGCACTTGAGGATTCTCTCGGTGGAGCGTGCGCAGGGTTCCGAGGGCGGCGAGGAAGGCAAGGAGGTTTGATCCGTCGAGCCCAGGCAGGTGGATGGGGTTGGAGGTTGCGGAGGTCATTTCGTCCTTTGCATCTGCTCTGCTTCGCTCTGGCGGTGGTCGGCGAGATTGAGGAGCGCTTCGAGATAGGCAAGGCCCCACCAACCGTGATTCCGGGTAAGTCTCCAGAATCGCCGGGCAACACCAGAGTCGAGTCGCGAAAGGTGATGATCCGAGCCGCACACGGAATGCCAATCGGAGCCTTGGTAAGTGACGTCGGCGGGAAAAGTTTCCTCCCAGATGGGGGCCAGCGGGCGGGCATGGCCGTGGTGGGCGGCGACGAGATGCATGGCCAGGTCGTCGAGCCAGCCGGGACAATTGGCCTGCAGGAGAGCGAGGCTCATGAATTCGTGGCGGCAGTTCTTCGGGTAGCGAGCCAGCTCGCGGGCTGCATCGCGTTGACGGCGGGAGGCCTGGTCAATACCCTTTGCGAGTAGCGGTTCGGACAGTGCTTTGACGCGGTCGCCGCCTCGGAGCCACGCCTGAAAGCGGGGGTCGGCTTTGCCGATGTCGTGATGCAGGGCGGCCTGCCGGAAGGTCTCTTTCAGCTTCCCCAGCTCATGCTGGTCGAGATTTCGGAAGATCAAGTCAACAAAGCCCGCGCACCGTTGGGCTACGCCCCGTGTATGGCGGGAGAGGGTGACAGGGCGACCACGGAGAGTTTGGGCGTCGTCCTCCGGGAGACTTTCTTCTTCCTCGACCGTATCGGGCGTCGAGCGGAGTCGCTTCAGGGAGCGGAGCGCGATGAGAGATTGGTTCTCGCCTTCGAGACGAGCGAGGCCGATGCACCGGGGGTACGCGGCAAAGAACCGGGCGGCTTGTCGCGAAGCATTCGGGAGACTTGGATCGGTCTCCATGCCTTCGAGCAACGGGCGCAAATTTCCCGAGCGGAAGTTTTCCGTTTGGAGGATGGCTTGAAAAACTGCGTCTTTCCCGTGAGAAAGAAGGTCAAGGAAGGGACGTCGTCGGGCGTTCCATGCTGAAGTTTCGGCGAGGTCAGGGACGGCGTCTGGGTAGTCTGGATTCCAGCCAAAGCGATCACAGCCAGCAAAGGAGGCAGGGAGCACGAGCGTCTGCCCCGGACGAATCTCTGCGGCTTTGCGAAGCAGTCTGCTGTTCTTCTCTCCCAGCCAAAGAAGCACTGGAAGGTCGAATTTGCGATCTTGTTCGGGCGGGTCGGAGACGGATTCTCCTTCCACATCAGCAAAGTCCATTTGCGCCTTTCCACTGAGCCAGGCTGTTGCCGCACCAAAAGGCAAGGTCAGTATTTCCAAGGAAGAAGGAGGGCATGCGGCGATGGCAGCCACGCAGTTGGCTTCATCGGCCATGCCGCGAGCCAGGAGAGCATCAAGCGATTGGCGCCATACGATGTTTACGTCCTCCGGGCCGGATTTGGGGCCGTGAAGAAAAACGGAGACATCCGGCGAAGGCTTCGGCTCGGGTTGGGTCTGGCAGAGCGCATCCAAGTGAGCGGGCAAAAGGATGGGGGCATGGAGTTGCGGGGCGAGCAGTTCGACCAACGTCGCCGCCTCGGGCAGTCGCGTTGTCAGGGCGGAATGGGCAAAATCGATCGGTTGTGCAATTTCGTTCAGCCATTTCCAAGTCTTGGCCAACGCGTCGCCATAGACCGGATGAGGGAACTTCACCGAACCGTCCTCATCGAATTCAGTCTCCTTCTTGTTGGCGACGATGACAGCTTCGGCAGTCTCGTGGTTGCCCATGCGGTTGAGGCGACCGAAACGCTGGCGCAGGGCGTCGAGGGACGCAGCTTCCGTGACGATCGCATCGAAGTCGATATTGGCGCCAGCTTCGACGCATTGGGTGGCGACGACAAAGATGGGCTGGGCCGGTGCTGGCCGTTGTCGTTTTGCTTGAATCCCGGAACGCCACTCAGCCCAAAGAGCGTCCCGATCCAGCGGGCGGATGCGGCCAATCAGGAGGAGATGCCGGGCTGTGGGCCGGGCTTTCTGGAGTTCGGCGAACACTTCACGGGCTGTCGAGACGCGATTGACGAGAACGCCCACGACCTTCGGCGTCTCGCCAGCGAGGCGCTCGGCTTCCTGCTTCAGCCTTCGGGTTACCTGCTTGTGCTCCACCAAGACGAGCGTGGCATGTTTGGGGCGCGTTAAGCGAGGACCGAGAATAGGATGGTCAAGGTTGGGCTTGAAGGCCTCCGGGGAGACCGGAAAAGCAGGGGGGCGGGAGGGCGTGGCGGAAAGCTCCGCCTTTTGCAGACGCGGCGGCAGATGAGGGTGCGCGGGATGCCGAAGATAGCCTTGGAAGGCTGCTGTATTCTCGGTCTCCCCGACGATCAGGTTGAGCGTCTCCAAGAAGGGATTCGAGAGATGAGCCTCATCGAGAAAGAGTACACTGTCATAGGCCGACAGAGCGGCGTGGATGGGCCTGGCTCCAGGTGAACAGCCGTAACCGCGGAACAGCAGGCGGGAGCCGACCTGATCCACGGTGGAACAGCACACGAGCGGTTGAACCGGAGAGTGGGCCCACATCCGTTCGCGCGGTTGCCCCCCGCGCATCGTGACGGTCAGCAGAGGTCTTTTCGGGTCGCCGCCGATTGCGACAAGTCTCCGCGCCACATCGCGGAGCACCGCTTGCCGATCTTTGGTGAGACTTCCCGCGTTGGAAAGGATCTGCGCGATGGTGCGAGCCCGTTGGCCAGCTTCATCCACAACGATGCGCCGATCCACCACAAAAAACACCCGTCGCGCAGCACATCGCCAACCCATTGCCAGGGCGAAGATTGCAAGGTCAATGACGGCGGTTTTTCCCGCCGCTGTCGGAAGTCCAAGGGGGGTCGGCCATTTCCCCTCCTTTTGCAGATCGTCGGCCAGATCGGATTGCCAAGGAAACGGCTCGTCTTCCCAGAGAGCCTTGAAAAATGCGGAAAATGTCATCCCGGCACGTCCGTGAAGAATTGGGCGAGACGCTTACGCAGCCGAAGCAGGCGCGATGAGGAGACGGCTCCCAAAACGCCGGCAAGCCGTCTGGCAGGAATGGAGTTTAAGAACCCGAGTCGAATCAACGATGGGGCGATCAAACCGGACGATGAAAAATCTGGATCGCCGGGTTTGA
This sequence comes from uncultured Verrucomicrobiales bacterium, assembly GCA_964435495.1. GTDB lineage: Bacteria > Verrucomicrobiota > Verrucomicrobiia > JADLBR01 > JAIBCM01 > CAYSZK01. Next base: position 23,678 of record CAYSZK010000032.1, on the reverse strand, counting down.
CAACTTCATCGAAGTCCGGCACGGCATGACGGAGTTGTGTCGATACACCGCAGACCAGAGAGTCACCGAACGGGGGGACCATCGCCAACACGAGCGCGGGGCGGACCTTTTGCCTGCCATCGGCCTGAGGCAAATCGATAAGGATGACATCACCGGGGTTCATAGCCAGGGTTGCGCGCCTTCAGCATGGTGAGGTCGTATGCGGGTTCTTCCTCCCCGTATGCACGGGCCAAGGACGCCTCACTCAGAACCTGCCAATCCTCCCGGAGGCCGTCCTCCGCTTGCTCCCCGTCTTCGGGAGTTGCCACCAAAATGAACAGGCGGGCGTTTGCGGGAATCTGCAAAGGCTCGATGGGATCGATGTGGCTGCCGTTGATCTTCGCGGGAACTGTGATGGTTTTCATGAAATACTCATCCTCCGATGGGTGCGCAGAATCCATACCCGTAGTGACGCCCGGCCCCGATGGATAGCGGGCCTCGAATGGCCTCTTCAAATGTGAGGAGGAGATGGATGTGCCAGCGTCGCGGTTTGCCCGGACGGGCCGGAGCGGGCGCAAATGCGGCGGCATTGGGGACACCGCGCAGCGCGTATTGGGTTTGGACGCAGGCGACCTCTTTCGGCTTGGGCAACCCGACGTTCACACAAGCTCTGCGGACGATCTCCTGGGCTTCTTCGCCGTGGTGGTTCTTTGGAAAACGATCAAAGACGAACGGGGTAACGCTGGCCCAGAGCGTGCTTGGACGCATCCATTGTTCAGCCTGTAGCGCCTTGCGTTTCTCGTCGGCTCCGAAGGTCTCGACCTTCCAGACTCCCGCCGCCCCCATACTGAGCGGGGGGATCTTCCCAAGGAGCTTGAAGACAATGGATTCTTCCTCCGGCGCGAGTTCAGGGCAGAGAATTCCGATGCCGAGGAGCGAGCCATCGGCATAATCGAAGCCCACATTGGCAAGCGGGACGAAGCCGAGGTGCGGCTTTTCGCTTCGAACCGGCTTTTCGGGCGTGCTCTCTGGGGAGTGGCCAGTGATAAACTCGGGCACAGAGCCCAATTTGTCGGCCAAGGTCAACAAGGCTCCTCGCAGTGCCATGCTGAGCTGATAAGTCGAGCGAAGCCCCAACCGATCTCCGTCGAAACGCCGGAGGGCAAGAAGGTTCCTGAACACGCCTTGGGGCGGCGCTGGCTTGTGGGCTGCACCAGTCTGAATCGGACGATACTTCACGGATAAACCGGGGGCGGGGCGATAGACCTTGCGTGGGTCGTTCTGAAACTTTGCGAACTGGTCCTCCAAGTATTTCATGCGGCCCTCCGCTGGAACTCGAAGGCGCTCGGTCCCTCTGGCATCATCTGGAACGAACTGTTTGTAGCCAGGTGGCAATTCATCGAACTCAGGTGAATCGCAGGTCTCAACGGCCACCAAGGATGACGAGTGGCCTAGATAGCTGGTGCACCGGAGAATGGGCTCCAAGGCTTTACGGGTTTGTTCCGACAGCGTGGCTTCCTGCCATACAAACCAAACAGACGGATGAACCAGGGATGCGGATGGCATGAAACGATCATTGCGCAAACGTGTTTCCGGCAAATAGCGGGCAAGATCGTTGTCATCGTCTTCGGTGAGAACGCCCACAATCCCCTTTCGTCGGCGTGCAGCCGTGTCCAAGTTGGGAAGCTCCACATCGTTCGCAGGAACATATAACTGAACTCGATTTCGCGTCGAATGATCTGGAAAAATGACCTGCGGCGCACCGAGTTTCTCCAGCTCCTCGAGAGCCAGTTTTCCGGCAGGTGACCGGCCTGTCTCGCCCCATGCGGCAACAAGCGCGCAGAAAAGGCGTCCCGGGTGAGGCGGCCACTCGGGGTCGCCCTTGGCATCCCCATCCTCGGGGCGGGCCGCGACGGAGCGCTCGGTGAGAAATGTCACCTTCAGGCAGAACATATCACACGGCTGGCGGCAACGCCGCTGCTTTTCTCCGGCTCTTCCGCACGAGTTCCACCAAATTGGGCGACGGGGTGAGCCGCAAAGGTTCAGCAAGCCACGGCAGGTGGAGTTTCGTCGCTTTCTCAACCGCCTCCGTCAGAAGAGCTGCAGCTTGCTCAGCATCCAAAGTGTAGCGATCCTTCTCCTCCACGGTCTTCGTGGTCACCAATTCAAACTGATGTCCCGCATCCGGCACGAGCAAGCAACCAGAGCGCAAGTCGTAGCCGACTCTTTGATCCCATGTGATGGCCGTGAGAGCGAGGGCGGCAAGCACGGTCCGCGCCGCTTCGTTGGCAGCGGCCTGCCGCTTGACATACTCCTTGGGGTCTTCTTCATCGCGCTTGGGGACCGGAAAGTTTAGACGGCGCAGCGCAGGCAGGGAGATAACGGTTGTCTGCTGGGCGTAAGAAATGGTGAAGCCGCCGGGCATTTCCTTTCGTTCCTTGTTTACAAAAGTCTGCTTCTCCTGGTCCCATGTTCCAGCGAGGATGTTGCTGTGGTTAATCTCCGTGGCTTTTCCATCCTTTCCGAACAAGGTCGGGCTATTGGCTGGACGCTCGGCTTTAGCCTCATCAGTGGTCCACTCAAAGCCAGTCTCCTTCTCCACGTCCGATCTCGCTTTATAGATCGGAACGCCTTCTACTTCGATTTCCAAGGGATCACGCCGAATACCTCCCTTTACGCCTTTTTGGACCTCGAACCCTACAATCTCCGAGGCCACCGCCCTCGAAAGGCGGGCACCGAGGCCCGCCCCTTTTGGTGAACCCCACATGCCGAAGATGAGAGCGGTGGGGCAGAGTTCGAAGAGGGCCGTGGCATTGTGGGCGCGGCAGTTACCCCACCGGTTGTAAGAGCTCTTGGAAAACTGGACTGGCTGTTTTCTCTCCCCGATCATTTCCTCCGCCATTGAATCCCGAAGGATCGCGTCCGCAATCCGATGGGGGACGGTGAGGGAGTTGATCTCCACGAGATCCGTCAGGTCCTCCAAGGGGTCGGAGGAATTGCATTTGGAGAAATCGACCTCGATCAGCGGAATCTGGATTTTCCCCTCCCGCAATGCGCGAAGCAGGGCGTGTTCAAACCGGTTGGCTTGCGACTGGACCGAATCCAGCAGAACCGTTGGAATCCGATCGACGAGCGACCGTTTTGTCTCTGAGTCTTCCCTGTGCACTACTCGTTGTTCTGTCGCATACGGCCCGTTGGCGTAGGTCGGAGGCGACACCTTCGTCCCTTCTCCACCCGCCGGAAGTAAGCGAGTCTTTGATCGAATAGCGGCGACATCCCCAAGGAGGGCTTGTTCAAGAGTTTCTCGTGAGAGTTTCATTGTTTTGGAGTTCATCCGGTTGTTGATGGTGTATCAAGAAAAAGCAGGCGGGTTCATGAGCAAAATGCTGGCACTTGCGGCGCCATATGGCGACAGAAAAGGGTGGCAGGGAGGGCATTCGTCATGCCTCCGGCGTTAGGGTGTTGAGCGAGCGGGGGGCCGGGGAGCCAAGCGTCATAGATGAGAACAGGTTCTTTCAAGATGAGGTTCTTGCGGATTGGGTTGCTGCTGGCCTCGATGGCCTGGCGTTCCACGAGATCGACTTCGCAGCCCAGCAGGTCAACGAGGCCGGCCCGCAATCCACCGAGATCGAACAGGGTCACCTTGGCGTCGGGACGGAACGAGACGAGGAGGTCAACGTCACTGCCCGGACGGTTTTCGCCCCGCGCACGCGAGCAGAATAGTTCCATGCGCTGAATCACCGGGTGCCGCTGGGCAAAACCGCGCAAGGTCTGGATCAGGTGTTCGTGTATGGCGCTCATAGGGGAAGCCTAGCCGGTCTGGGGCAGTGATACAGCCTGATACAGGCAGCCGTAGTCGCGCCAGTGAAGCGGGGTCCTGACGGTGGCGGCGAGGCGGCATTGGTAGCCGTAGGGCGAGTTCCCGCCCGTGGCCCGCTGGAAGAAGGTTTGGAAGCCTGGCGGTCTCATCGAGACGCCCGGAATGCTGTCACTCGCGGCGCCATGTGGCGAGAGAAAAGGTGTGGCATGGCCGTGCGTTGCGCTGTGGCGCGGGCGTTAGGGCGGTGATCTGGTGGCGGGTGGCGGCGGGCGACTTTCGGGTGAAATCGTCACGGGTTGCGCTCCATGGCCGCCATGGGTTATGTTTAGGGCATGAGCACGCTGCTGGAAATTGAAGATGCGATTGCGAAACTTCCGGACGAGGAGTTTCGGATGTTGCTGGCGCGGATGAAGGAGCGCGACGCGGCGGTTTGGGACCGCCAGATCGAAGCCGACGCGGAGAGCGGGAAGCTCGACGCGTTGTATGCGCGGCTGACGCAGGGCGAGTCCGTCGAGGACCGGGTTGGGCTGGATGAAGTCCTCGACGACCCGAAGTTTTCGTGACGGCCTGGCGGGGTTGCCGCCGGAAGTCCGCGGGCTGGCGCGAAGGAATTTTAGGTTGTGGCTTCGTGATCCGAGGCATCCCTCTTTGCGTTTCAAGAAGGCCGGGAAGTTCTGGTCCGCGCGCGTGGGGGACAATTTCCGCGCGCTGGGGATCAGCAAAAGGGCCGGCATCGAATGGTTCTGGATCGGGCCGCATGCGGAGTATGAGCGGTTGCTCACGTGACATGGCGCCATTCCTCCGCATTGGGAAAGGTGGCGTGGAGGCGGGTGTCGAGGCGCGGCTCGCCGGCGTTGGGGTGGTGGGCCAGCGGGGTGGGCGCGGAGCCTTGGAGCGGGAAGGATGGCATGGCGGGTCAGTCGGCTTGGGTTTCGGCGAAAGCGAGGAACTCCAGCGTGAGTTCGACATCGTCGCCTGCCGCGCCGTCCCAGCGGGCTTGGAGGTCGAGCGCGTAGTCGCGCATGAACATGGGGAGTTGATGCGGCGGGGGCGGGGCGAGCGAACCGACGGTGACCTCGACGGTCCGCCACTTGCCAGCCCAACCGGGCATAAGGTCGCCGCAGATGCGTTTGTGAAAATCGCGGAGGAGCGATTCGTCGAGGCGGCGCGTGTGGAAATCCTGGCGCTGCACGGCTTCCTCCAGCCGCGTGATCCGCTCGGCGAGGAGCGGGGCTAGCTCTGTGTAGCTGAGGACGCCGAGGGATGTCTCAACATAGCGGGTGGCTCTGTCCGGGCGTGTATCGCGCGAATCGTCTCCGGCGCCACCGGCTCCCGTTCGAAGGCCATGCTCCGGGCCACATTGCGAGGAATGGCATCCCAGCGGAGGCGCAGCTTGCGCTCCGGCGGCAGGGCCTTCCATTGGCGTATGACTTCGATGTGGCTCATCGATAGACACGCTCGCATTCAATGTTTGAGTTTGCAAGGCGTGAGGCGCGGGCGTCGGCGACGCGAAGCAGTGTCTCCAGATAGGCGAGGCGGCATTGGTATCCGTAGGGCAGGTGGCCCGTAGCCCGCTGGAAGAAGGTTTGGAAGTCTGCCGGTCTCATCGAGACGCCCGGAATGCTGTCACTCGCGGCGCCATGTGGCGAGAGAAAAGGTGTGGCATGGCCGTGCGTTGCGCTGTGGCGCGGGCGTTAGCGTCGTGGCCGGGGATGGGTGGCGGGGCCTTGGAGCGGGAGGGAGGGCATGGCTGCCTCGGGAATCGGGTGGCTCGATGGCCCGCACCCCCCCTTTCTCGCCGGCCCGCAGCCCCCTGACCCGTACCCCCCCTGATTCGCAGCCCGCCTGACTCGCTGGCGCTCGTTGATGCGAGTTGATGCGAGTTGATGCGAGTTGATGCGAGTTGATGCGAGTTGATGCGCTTTGAGTGTTGTTGACGCGTCGATGGCCGGGAGGTGCCGGCCCGCGACCGGCTCAGGATGCGGCTTGGCCGCTGGCGCTCGTGGGCGCGGGGACGGAGTAGCCGAAGAGGGCGAGTTTGGCGCGGAGGAGGGTGTCGAGGCGCGGTTTGTCGGCGGGATAGATGGAGATGAGGCGTTTGCCCTCCTGCTGGTAGAGCTGCTGTTTCTTGAGCATGCCGATTTTGTAGTCGGCGGTGTCGAGGCCCCAGTATTCGACATAGACGTCAAGTTCGGGGAGGTAGAAGTCGGGGCGGATGGCGTGGCCGCTGAGGATGCGGTATCGTTCGTCGTAGCGATAGGCGATATTGTGGGCCGTGAACCAGTCGGCGAGGAGGCGCTCGCCGTCGGATTGCAGGAGGGTCCCGGCTTTGGCGACGATGGTTTTGTTGAGTTCGACCTTGGTGTCGAAGTTGCGGCGGTCGAGATAGACGGTGTCGAAACAGGCGTCGCAGAAGGTGCGCTGGAAGGCGGCGCGGCTGCGGTTGTGTTCGCCGGGGGTGACGGGTTTGTGGCAGCGGGCGCAGCGGTGGACGGCGCCGGCTTCGGCGAGGCGGATGGCGTCGCGGATGGCGGTGGCGGCGGAGTGGGCGGCTTTGCGGACGTAGTCCTTGACGTGTTCGTTGGCGGCGAGGTCGTCGAGGTCGTGCAGGTGCCCGGCCGCGGCAGTGCCGTAGCATTTGAGGGCTTTGAGGGCGTATTGCCGGACTTGGGGGTGCGGGTCGCGAAAAGCGACGGGCGCCAAAGCGGCGACGGATGCCGCGGGGTCCGCTCCGAAGCCGGAAAGCTTGGCCAAGGCGGAGGCGGCAAGCCGGCGGATTTCCGCGGAGGGCATGTCGAGCAGGGTGATCAGCTCGGGGACGGCCGCGGGATCGTTGCCTCGGCCGAGTTCCAGCGCGCGCTGGACCAGGCGATGGTGCTGCTGGATGTCCATGCTGCTCTTCATGCGTGGGCGAGCGAAAGTGAGTCAGGCACGGAAACCGCGGCGCGGGCCGCAGTCTTGCCGAGGCCTGTGGGGATGTCGATGAGTTGGGATCGGCAAGGGGGTGCTGTGCGCCAGCGTCTCGGGCTTGGCCGGGTCGGCGTCGGGGCCGCAGGCGAGGCGGCATTGGTGGCCGTAGGGTGGGTGGCCTGTGGCCCGCTGGAAGAAAGTGTGGAAGTCTGGCGGTCTCATCGAGACGCCCGGAATGCTGGCGGTGGCGGCGGAATGTTGCGAGGGATAAAGGGCGGCGGGAAAGGCGTGCCGCGTTGGGAAATGATCCAACGGCGTCCGGCTGCCGGACGGTTTTGGCGGAGGAACGCGCGGCGGTTACAGGTCTTCGAACGGGAGGGAGAACGTGTCTCCGTCTTCGAGGCGGCCGGAGCGGAGGCCCTTGGAGAACCAGCGCACGCGCTGTTCGGAGGTGCCGTGGGTGAAGGCATCCGGGACGATGCGGCCCTGGGTTTGTTGTTGCAGGCGGTCGTCGCCGATGGCGTTGGCCGCGTTCATGGCTTCCTCGATGTCGCCGGGCTCGAGGATGCGCCATTTTTCTTCGGCGTGATGGGCCCAGACGCCGGCCAGGAAGTCGGCCTGAAGTTCGAGGCGAATGGAGAGGCGATTGAATTCGGTTTCGGAGATGCGCCCGCGCTGGGAGTGGGCTTTTTCCATGTAGCCAAGTAGGTTCTGGATGTGGTGCCCCACTTCGTGGGCGAGAACGTAGGCGTAGGCGAAGTCGCCGCCGGCCCGGAAGCGGCGGTTCATATCATCGAAAAAGGAGGTGTCCAGGTAGATGGTGCGGTCTCTTGGGTAGTAGAACGGGCCGGTCGCGGCGTTGGCCATGCCGCCGGGCATGGGGGTCGTCCCGGAGTACAGGACGAGGCGGGAAGGTTCGTAGCGTCGTCCGTACTGTGCGAGGACTTCGGTCCAGACGTCCTCGGAGTCGGCCTGGAGCGTGCGAAGGAACGCGCCGATTTCGTCGTTGGGGTCCGCGTTGGGCGCCTGGGCGGATGGGGCCGGTTGAAGCTGGCCGGTGAGGGTAAGCAGCTCGAGGGGATCGATTTTGAAGACAAGGGCCAGGACCACGACCAAAAGAAACGTCCCAATGCCGCCGCGGAAGGCGAGGCCTCCCATGCCGGCGCCTCTCCGGTCTTCCACGTTGGCACTTTCCCGGCGTCCTTTCCAGCGCATGGTGGTAATCCTTGTTGTTGGAGTGGGCGGGAGGGGATGGGCCGTTGTCGCGTTCAGCGGGCGGGGGCAGGGGCAGGGGAGCGGGCGGCGGGGCTACGGGGCGGCGCGGACGCGGGCTTTTTTGGATTCGAGATCGCTTTCGAGCGTGGCGAGGTCGCGGGCGAGCTGGGCGCGGAGTTCGCCGGCCTCTTCGGGTTTTCCGTGGAAGTCGGCTTCGCGGATTTTGGAGTCAAGGAAAGTGCGGCGCTCGGCGATTTTGGCGCGGAACTGGGATTCGATTTCGCGGAGTTCGGCGAGCTTGGCTTCGGAGAGCGGGACGGAAGGCTTCTCCTTTTCCATCCGTTCCATCGCCAGATCGTACGCGGATTTCATGGGGGCGGCCGGCGGGGGTCAGGGAACGGAGAGCAACTCGACATCGAAGAGGAGCGTGCTGCCGGGCTGGATGCGGGGCGGGGCGCCGCGGTCGCCGTAGGCGAGTTCGGGGGGGACGGCGAGCTGCCACTTGGCGCCTGGGGCCATGAGGGGGAGGGCTTCCTGCCAGCCTTTGATGACCTGGTCGGACTTGAACTTGGCGGGTTCGTTGCGGCTGTAGGAGCTGTCGAACTCGGTGCCGTCGATCAGGGTGCCCTTGTAATGGCAGGTGACCGACTCGCCGGGGGCGGGTTTCTTGCCCTTGCCTTCGGCGAGGACTTTGTATTGCAGGCCGCTGGGAAGGGTTTTGACGCCGGGTTGTTTGGCGAAATTGGCGCGAAACGCGTCGCCGGCCTGTTTGTTCTTGGCGAGCATGGCGGCGACGCTTTCCTGGCGTTTGGCGTCCATCTGTTTGTCGAGGGCCTGGATGGCGCCCCTGAGTTCGGCTTCTTCGTAGGCGGGTTTTTTGCCGGCGAGGCCGTCGCGGACGCCGGCGGCGATTTGGTTGGGATCGACCTCGATGGCGTCGCGCTTGAATCTTCCACCGATATCGTAGCCGATGGCGTAGGCGGCTTTTTCACGGTCGGCCTTGGAGGTGCTGGGGGCGGCGGTGGGGGCGCCGGTCTGGGCGTTTGCGGCGCCCGCGGCGAGGATCAATGCGGCGAGGTAACGGATCATGGGGCCGGGGATAGCGGCTTGCGGGGCGGGTGTCGATGGAAAAGATGGGTCACTGCCGGTAGGTGCGGCCTTTCCATTCGACGCCTGTGGTGTGGAGGCGGAACCAGGAGTTCAAGCCAATGACGATGGCCAGAAGCTGGCCCAGGGGATGGAGCAGGGCGCCCGCCACGGTGGAGCGGAAGCGCCACGCGAGGAAAAGGCGCAGGGCGTAAATGGCGGCGATTGCCGCCAGGGCCCAACGCGCGGCGGGGAAATCGCGCTGGGCAAGGGCAACCGGGAGAAGCGCGAACGGCCCAAAAAAGAAGCCGAACTGCACGAACCCGAAACCGAGGAACGCGAGAAGCTGGTCGTCGAAGGCGGCGCGCAGATTCTTGGTGAATCCGGACCAGACTTCGGAAAAGCGCTCGTACATGCGGCAGGCGACGTGTTCGGAGCCGTCGAAATTGGCGACGCGGTGGCCGCGGGCGAGCATGTGGCGGGCGAGGGCGATGTCTTCGACCAGATGATGGCGGACGGCTTCGTGGCCGCCGGCGGCGCGGTAGGCGTCGGCGCGGGCGAGGAGGAATTGGCCGTTGCCGGCGCCGAGGATGGGGTTGCGGAGGAAAGGTTCCATCCAATGCGGCCGGAAGCCGAGGAGCAGAAGATAGACAAACGGGATCGTCAAGCGCTCGCCGAGGGTGCCTGTTTCCTGCCAGGGCCAGAGACAGGCGAGTCCGGCGCGGCGGGATTCCATGCCGCCAATGGCCGCCGCGGCGGCGCCGGGCTGGTGGCGCGTGTCCGCGTCGGTGAAGAGGAGATAGCCGCCGCGGGCGGCCTGGGCGAGTTGGTGGACGGCCCAGCATTTGCCGGTCCAGCCCTCGGGCAGCGGTTTGCCCGGGAGAAGGCGGACGCGGGGGTCGCGCGCGGCGTGTTCGCGGACGACCGCGTCCGTGCCGTCGGTGGATTCGTCGTTGAGGACGAGGATTTCGAGGTTGGGCCATGTTTGGGCGGAGAGCGAGGCGAGGCAGGGGCCGATGCGCCGGGCTTCGTCGCGGGCGGGGACAAGGATGGAGAGCAGGGGGACGGGGTGGGGAAGGGGGCCCGGGCGCGGCGGGCGGAAGGCGAGGACGCTGAGGAGCGTGTTGGCGGCGACGCAGGCAACGCCGGCCGCCAGGGTGATGGCGATGATTTCGAGGGCGGACATCGCGGGCATTGTAACCGGAGGGGCGCGGGGCCGGAAGGCGGAACTGGAGCCTGGGGGGCGGGGGTCAGCGGTTGGCGCGCTTGAATTCCTTGAGGCGCCCGCGGAGGGCGAGGGTGAACCATTCCCAGCGTTTGTTGGCCGACAGCGCGGGCGGGAGCAGCGGCTCGAAGCCGTCCACGGAGTAGGCGACGGCGGCGGCGCGGAGTGTTTCGTTGCCTTCCTCCAGGGCGGCGCGAATCCAGGCGTCGTCCACGGGTCCGTCGCGGGGCGGGCCGACGGAGACGAGGGCGTGGGGCCGTTCCTCGGCGAGCATTTCGTAGCGGATGGCGACGGGGAGGACAACGGCCTTGGGCGCGTGGCGGGAGAGCCAGGAGGCGCCGCCGCGGATGGCGATGGGCGCGTGGGGCGAGCCGAGCCGGGCTTGCGGGAAAAGCCAGACCATGGCGCGGGGGTCTTCGAGCAGGCGCGCGGCGTAACGGAGGGAAACCGCGGCGGCGCGCGGGTTGTCGAGGTCCACGGAGAAGGCGCCGATCCAGCGGAGGAACTTGCAGGCACGCATCTGCCGCTCCTCCATCATGCAATAGCCGCATTTGCCGGGGGCAAGCCGCGTGAGGAAAACCTCGAGGAACCCGTCCCACCAGCCTGGGTGCGTGGCGAGGCAGAGGGCGGGGCGGCCGGTGGGGAGGGCGCGGAGATGCCGGGCGCCGCGGACCCAGACGCCGTGGAAGCGGTTGCGCATGGAACCGCGGAGATAGGCGCGGAACAGCGCGTCGAATGCGGCATGGCGCGCGGCGCGGATCATGGGGCGGGAAGTTAACCATGGCGGGGCCGGAATGGACATGGGGAAATGAGGGGCGCCCGGATCATTGCAACGCGGGCCTGCCGCGGGATTCCGGCGCGCCCTTTGCCCGCGTCGGAAGCATCGGGGCGGTTCCGGTCCGGGCAATTTCCGTGTTTGACCTTTCCGCGCCGACCGTCGAAACCTTTTGGTCCCGCGCCCAACGCAGGGAGTCCGGTGACCGGACCGCCGGCGTTGTGGGTGGCGGTCGGAGGAGCGGCAGGAGAATGAGCGACGCGAAGCATCAGGTGTTGAAGGGCGGAGGCGTGACGTCGCCGCTGGGATTTGTGGCGGCGGGGGTTGCGGCGGGGATCAAGCCATCGGGCAAGCGCGACTTGGCGCTGATCGTGAGCCAGGGTCCCGCCGTGGCGGCGGCGACGTTCACGACCAACCAAGTCAAGGCCGCCCCGGTGCGCGTGTCCATGCGCAGCATCCGTGGCGGCACGGCGCGGGCGATTCTGGCGAATTCGGGCAACGCCAACGCATGCACGGGCGTGCCGGGCATAGACGACGCCAAAGAGATGACGGCCCTGGCGGCGCTGCTTTTGGGCTGCAAGGAGCGGCAGGTTTTGATTTGTTCCACCGGCCGGATTGGGCGGCCCATGCCGATGATGAAAGTGCGCAAGGGCATCCGCAAGGCGGTCAAAGGGCTCAGCCCCACCGGCGGGCGGGACGCCGCGAAGGCGATCATGACGTCCGACACCGTGGACAAGCAGGTCGCCGTGCGCCTGCGCATCGACGGGAAGGCGGTCACGATTGGCGGATGCGCCAAGGGCGCCGGCATGATCGACCCGTTGATGGCCACCATGCTTTGCTTTGTGACCACCGACGCCGTCATCGACCATCGCACGCTGGCGCGCTGCCTGGAGGAGGCGGTGGACCTGTCCTTCAACCGCATTTGCGTGGACGGGGACATGTCCACCAACGACTCGGTCATCCTGCTCGCCAACGGCTTCGCCGGCAACAACGCGCTCCGCTCGTATCATCCGTCCCTGCCCGAGTTCCAGCGCGCCCTCAACTTTGTCACCCGCGAGATGGCGCGCGCGATTGTCCTGGACGGCGAAGGCGTATCCCGCTTTGTCGAGGTCAACGTCAAGGGGGCCGCTTCGGTGGCGGACGCGCGCATGGCCGCCGAATGCGTCGCGAAATCGGTTCTCGTGAAGTCCGCCTGGGCCGGCGGCGACCCCAACTGGGGCCGCATTCTCTGCGCCCTGGGGTATTCGGGCGCCCGCCTTCGCGAGGAGCTTGTGGACATCTTCTACGACGGCCTCCAGGCCGTGCGCGGCGGGCGCGCGGGCAAGGTGCCGGACAAACGGCTCAAGGCCGTCGTCCGCAAAGCCGGGTTCCGCATCACCATCAACCTGCACCTCGGCGAAGGCGAGCACACGGTGTACACCACGGACCTGACCGAGGAGTACGTCCGCTTCAACAAGTCGGAATGAAGACCCCCGCGGCCAGCCCCGCCGAAACGGCGCGCATTCTGCTGGAGGCGCTCCCGTATCTCCAGCGCTTCCGCGGCGCCACGGTCGTGGTCAAATACGGCGGCTCGGCCATGGAGGACCCGGCGCTCGTCGATTCCACCCTGCGCGACATCGTCCTGCTGGAAATTGTCTCCGCCAATCCCGTCGTCGTGCATGGCGGCGGCAAGGCGATCACGCGCCGCATGAACGCCGCGGGACTCAAGGCCGTCTTCGCCGGCGGCTACCGCGTCACCGACGCCGAATCCGTGCGCATCGTCCAGGAAACCCTCGACGGCGAGGTCAACCCCGGCATTGTCCGGCGGCTCAAAGACCTCGGGGGGCGCGCGGCGGGCGTCTCCGGCACGTCGGTGTTTCACGCCGCCAAGGCCCCGCCGATGCGGCTGGCCGACGGTTCCACGGCCGATCTTGGGCAGGTCGGGAATGTCTGCGCGGTGGACACGCCGGTGCTGCAGAAGTGGATTGACCAGACCGTGATTCCGGTGGTGTCGCCCGTCGCGCGGGCGACCGATGGGGGGACCCTGAACGTCAACGCCGACGAAGCCGCCATGGAAGCGGCGATTGCGTTGCGCGCCGCGAAGCTGATCTATTTGTCCGACGTGCCGGGCGTGCTGCGGGACCCCAAGGATGAATCCACCTTGATCCCCAGCATCCACGCCGGGGACGTTCCGCGGTTGAAAGCGGAGGGAACGCTGTCGGGGGGGATGCTTCCCAAAGTGGACGGCGCGGTGGCGGCGCTGGAGCGGGGCGTGGGGAAGGTGCAGTTCATTGACGGGCGCGTGCCGCACGCGTTGCTGCTGGAACTTTTCACCGACGCGGGCATTGGAACAGAGATCGTGCTCTAAGGCGTGGCTGTTGGCTTGTGGCGCGGAGGGGGACCCGCCGGGCAAGTGGCGGCGGCCGGGCGGCGTGACCATTCGTGGGAACGCGGAATGCCGGGGCGTGGCTGGCGGAGGAGTTCCTCTCCGGGGCGGCGGCGGGGCCAACCCCTTCGCCGGACAAGAAGGGCCGGGGCGCGCCAGCCGGGCGACTTCGACGGGAACCGGCGCTGTCCACAAAAAACATAAAATAACTTATTTATCCTGGAGTATTGTGGGGTCCAGGGTGGCGGGCGGGCCTGCCGGATGGCCGAGGCGAGGAGTATAAGTTTTAATTCTTTTCTAAGTTTTTTACTTGACCGATTCTAATCGTGCCGGAAGCTGTGTTGGCGACAGGCGCGGTTCTTGCAGGAGAGCGGGTCAGGCATGAGGGAGAGTCCCGAGTGAAGATCGAACGCACCATCAAGTATGAAGCCGACCGGGTCCGCGGATTCGCGGACGAGATCATGTCGGTGTCCGGCTGCGGCCAGCTCAAGAGCTGCATCCAATGCGGCACCTGCTCGGGCATGTGCCCGCTGAGCATTTACATGGACCACTCGCCGCGGCAGGTGATGGCGCTGGTGCGCGCGGATTTCAAGAACGAGGTGCTGGGCAGCAACGCGATCTGGCTGTGTTCCTCCTGTTACGCCTGCACGGTCGAGTGCCCGCGGGAAATCCGGATCACGGACATCATGTACGCGCTCAAGCAGCGGGCGATCCGGGACGGGGTTTATCCGAAGCGATTCTCCATTCCGGTGCTGGCGCGGGAGTTTTCGGCGATGGTGGGGAGCACGGGGCGGATCACCGAGACGCTGCTGGTGATGCGCCTGTTTTTGAAGGCGAACTGGCGGGCGGTGCTGCAATCGTGGCGGCTGGGGCTGGGGTTGATGCGGACGGGCCGGTTTGTGCTGTGGCCGGAGCGGATTGAACGGCGGGCGGAGCTGGCCGGGATGCTGGCGGCGGCGGGCCGCAACGGCGGCGGCGCGGGCGCAAACGGGAGGCACGCATGAAATTCTCGTATTTTCCGGGGTGCTCGCTGAAGGGATTGGGCCGGGCCTACGAAGAGTCGCTGCTGCCGGTCCTGCGGCATCTGGGCGTGGAGATCGAGGAGCTGCAGGACTGGAACTGCTGCGGGGCGACGGCGTACATGTCGGTGGACGAGGGGCAGGCGGGCGTGTTGGCGGCGCGCAATCTGGCCATCGCGGAGAAGGCGGGTCCGGAGGACCTGATGGCGCCGTGCAGCGCGTGTTACCTGGTATTGAACAAGACCCAGCACAACATGGCGGACTTCCCGGAGATCGACGGGCGGGTGCGCAAGGCTTTGGACGCGGCGGGTTTGAAGTACAGCGGCGGGACGCGGGTGCGGCATCCGCTGGACATCCTGGTCCACGACGTGGGGCTGGACGCGATCAAGGAGAGGGTCGTGCGCCCGTTGCGGGGGTTGAAGGTGGCGCCCTACTACGGCTGCCAGGTGGTGCGCCCGTACGCGACCTTTGACGACGAATGGAATCCGGTGACGATGGACCGGCTGCTGGAGGTCCTCGGCGCGACGGTGATTGACTATCCGCTGAAGACCAAGTGTTGCGGGGGCAGCCTGACGGGGACGCTGCCGGAGGCGGGGTTGCGGCTGACGTACATTTTGCTCAAGGAGGCGATCCGGCGGGGGGCGGACGTGGTGGCGACCGTGTGCCCGTTGTGCCAGTTCAATTTGGACGCCTACCACGACCAGATTCAGCGGCGCTGGGGGCCGGCGCGGATTCCGACGGTCTATTTTTCCCAGTTGATGGGCCTGGCGTTCGGCATGGAGGCGCGGACGCTGGGGTTGAAGCGCAACTTCATTCCGATGCGCCCCCTGCCGGTGGAGGAGCCTGTTCCGGCGTGACCGGTTGCATTCCCATGAAAACGACCAACGGCGGCCAGGAGTTGCGGATCGGGTTCTACGTCTGCCACTGCGGGAGCAACATTGCGAACATGGTGGATTGCGGGGCGGTGGCGGAATACGTGTCGAAGCTGCCGGGCGTGGCGGTGTCGCGGGACTACAAGTACATGTGCTCCGACCCGGGCCAGGAGCTGATCGGGCAGGACATCCGGGAACGGAAGCTGAACCGGCTGGTGGTGGCGGCCTGTTCGCCGCTGCTGCACGAGCACACCTTCCGGGCGGCGGCGGAGAAGGCGGGGCTGAACCCGTTTTTCTTCCAGATGGTGAACATCCGGGAGCACGACGCGTGGGTGCACACCGACCGGAAGGCGGCGACGGACAAGGCCAAGACCCTGGCGCACGCGGCGGTCCAGCGGGTGCGGTTCCACAAGGCGCTGGAACCGGTGCGGGCGCCGATCCACAGCCACACGCTGGTGGTGGGCGGGGGGATTTCGGGGATTCACGCGGCGCTGACGCTGGCCAACGCGGGGAAGAAAGTGACGCTGGTGGAGCGGGAGGCGAGCATCGGCGGGCACATGGCGCAGTTGGACAAGACCTTTCCGACGCTGGACTGTTCGGCCTGCATCCTGACGCCGAAGATGTCGGCGGTGCGGACGCATCCGAACATCGCGTTGTGGACCTATTCGGAGGTGGCGAAGGTGGAGGGTTGCGTGGGCAGTTTCAAGGCCACGGTGCGGCGGAAACCGCGCTACATCGACACCGACCTGTGCGTGGGCTGCCAGGAGTGCGTGGACGCCTGCGTGTTCAAGGAGGCGAAATTTCCGGACGAATTCAACGTGGGCCTGGGCAGGCGCAAGCCGGTCTATCTGCCCTTCGCCCAGGCCACGCCGCAGGCGGTGGTGATTGATCCGGACCGGTGCCTGCAATTGCGGACGGGCAAATGCAAGCAGACCTGCGTCGAGGCCTGCGGCGACCGGAAGGCGATCGATTTCACCCAGAAGGAGACCCTGGAGGAGATCGAGGTGGGCAACATCATCGTGGCGACGGGCTACAAACTGTTCGACGCCAAACGGATTCCGGAGTACGGCTACGGGCGGTATCCGAACGTGTTCACCTCGCTGGAGGTGGAACGGCTGGTGAACACCTCGGGGCCGACGGCGGGGGAGGTGCTTCTGCGGGACGGGCGGCATCCAAAGTCGGTGGGGTTCATCCTTTGCGTGGGGTCGCGGGACTTGAAGACCAACCGCTGGTGCTCGCGGACGTGCTGCATGCACTCCATGAAACTGGCGCAGTTGATCCGGGACCATACCGACGCGGATGTGACGGTGTTTTACATGGACATCCGCGCGCCGGGGAAGGGGTGCGAGGAGTTTTACGACAAGTCTTTGCAGCAGGGCATCCAATTTGTGCGCGGGCGGGTGGCGGAGGTGACCGACTGGGCGTTGTCGCCGGAGGAGGCGGACAAGCTGGTGATCCGGGTGGAGGACACCTTGGCGGGGTTTGTGCGCCGGATTCCGGTGGACATGATCGTGCTGGCGGTGGGGATGGAGCCGCAGGCGGACGCGCAGGAGGTGCGGCGGCTGCTGAACATGAGCTGCGGCACGGAGGGCTGGTTTCTGGAGCGGCATCCGAAGCTGGCGCCCGTGGCGACGTTTACCGACGGCGTGTTCATCGCGGGCTGCTGCCAGGGGCCGAAAGACATCCCGGACAGCATCGCGCAGGCCGGCGCGGCGGCGGGGGAGGCGCTCTCGCTGATCGACAAGGGCTACATCGAGCAGGAACCGAACACGGCCTATATCGACGAGGCGGATTGTTCCGGGTGCAAGTCCTGCATCCCGCTCTGTCCGTATGGGGCGATTCTCTACGACGGGAGCAAGCTCAAGGCCTTGATCAACGCCACGCTCTGCAAGGGATGCGGCACCTGTGTCGCGGCCTGCCCAAGCGGTTCGATCCACCAAAACCTGTTTGAAGACGAGGAAATCTTCAGCGAAATCGAAGGGTTGCTTTCCTATGCCTGATCCCGACTGGCAGCCGCGCATCGTGGCCTTCTTCTGCAACTGGTGCACCTACACCGCCGCGGACCTCGCCGGCGTGTCGCGCCTGAAGTACGCCCCGAACGTCCGCGTGATCCGGCTGATGTGTTCCGGGCGCGTGGACCCCCAGTTCATCCTGGACGCGCTGGCGCGCGGGGCGGACGGCGTCTTGCTCGGCGGCTGCCATCTGGGCGACTGCCATTACGTCGAGGGCAATTACAAAACCCTGCGGCGGTTCACGATGCTCCGGCGCGTGCTGGACGGCATGGGCATCGAGCCGGCGCGCGTCCGGCTGGAATGGATTTCGGCGTCGGAAGGGGAGAAGGTCAAGACGGTCATCAACCAGATGGTGGAGCAGGTCCTCGCCCTGGGGCCGCTCGACTTGCCGGGCCGGTTCCGGGATTGGGACCACGAGATGGCGGACTTTGAGGGAGCGGTGCGCGCCGCGGAACACGAACCGGAGCCGGCCCATGCCTAAACCCAAGATCGGGATTTACTGGTGCGCCTCGTGCGGAGGCTGCGAGGAAGCGGTGGTCGATCTCGCCGAGGACATCCTCGGCGTGGTCGAGGCCGTGGACATTGTGCTGTGGCCGGTGGCGATGGATTTCAAGAAGGCGGACGTCGAGGCGATGGCGGACGGGTCGATCGCCGCGACGCTGGTCAACGGCGCCATCCGGACCAGCGAACAGGAGGAGATGGTCCGGATGCTGCGGCGCAAGAGCGGGCTGATCATCGCCTACGGCGCCTGCGCGCAGTCCGGCGGCATCCCCGGCCTCGCCAACCAGTTCACGCGCGAACGGCTGTTGCGCTACGTGTACGACGAATCGCCCAGCACGGTGAACGAAACCGGCGCCCGTCCGCAACCGCGCCATCAAGACAACGGACACGAGACCACCCTTCCGGAGTTCTGGAACGTGGTGCGCCCGCTGGACCAGGTGATTGGCGTGGATTATTACATCCCCGGCTGCCCGCCCACGCCGGCGATCACCAAGGCCGCCCTCAGCGCCATCCTCGAGGGCAGGCTGCCTCCGAAAGGGACGGTGCTTGCCCCGGACATCGCGCTTTGCGACGAGTGCCCGCGCAAGGCGACCAAGCCCACCGACGTGAGTTTCACGGTGTTCCGGCGCCCGCACCTGGCGCCGCTTGATCCGGAGAAATGTTTCCTCGCCCAGGGCTTCGTCTGCATGGGCCCGGCGACGCGCGGCGGATGCGAGGCCGCCTGCACACGCGGCAACATGCCGTGCTCCGGATGCTTCGGCCCAACCTCGCGCGTCCGCGACCAGGGCGCAAAGATTCTGTCCTCCCTTTGCGCGAACGTGGGTGCGAAGGACGAGAAAGGGATCAGCGACATCCTGGCTGGGATTCCGGACCCGGTGGGAACCTTCTACCGCTACGGCCTGGCCGGCAGCCTGCTGCGGCGGCGGGCCGATCTTCCGGCCGAATCCATTTCCGCGGAGGAGGCGCGCCCATGAACGAAGCGGCCACGAAGGTTTGGAACGAAGCGAACACGCGGGCGGGGTTCGCGGCGGCCGCGGCCCGGCGGCGGGTGACCATCGACCCCATCACGCGCCTGGAAGGGCATGGCAAGATCGACGTTTTCCTGGACGACCAGGGGGACGTCGAACGGGCCTATCTCCAGATTCCGGAATTGCGCGGGTTCGAAGTGTTCAGCATCGGGCGGCCGGCCGAGGAGATGCCGCAGATCACCAGCCGCATCTGCGGCGTTTGCCCGACGGCGCACCACATGGCGGCCGCGAAGGCGCTGGACGACCTCTACCAGGTCGAGCCGCCGCCGACGGGCCGGAAAATCCGCGAGCTGGTGTACAACGCCTTCATGATGGAGGACCACGCGCTGCACGTGTACATATTGGGCGGCCCGGATTTCATCGTGGGACCCGAGGCGCCCGCGGCCAGGCGGAACGTGCTTGGCGTGGTGGAAAAGGTCGGCGTCGAAGTGGGAAAAAAGGTGATTTCCATGCGGCGCCGGCTGCGCGAGATGATCGCCTGCTTCGGCGGCAAGGTGATCCATCCGGTGTTCGGCCTTCCCGGCGGGGTGTCGAAGGGGTTGGACCCCGCGGACCTGCCCAAATACAAGGAGCTGGCAAAGGACAACCTCGAGTTCGCGCTGTTCACGCTCCAGGTGTTCCGGGACATCGTGCTCAAGAACCCGGAGTACATGAAAATGATCACGTCGGACGCGTACACGCACCGGACCTATTACATGGGGCTGGTGGATGCGCGGAACAGGGTGGATTTCTACGACGGCCTGCTGCGGGTGGTGGACCCGGACGGCAAGGAATACGCGAAGTTCCCGGCGCGGGACTACCGCGCGTACGTCGCCGAGCACGTCGAACCGTGGAGCTACGTGAAATTTTGCTACTTGAAGCCCATGGGCTGGACCGGTTTCGAGGAGGGTCCGAAGAGCGGCGTCTATGCCGTGGCGCCGCTGGCGCGGCTGAACGCAGCCGAGGCCATGGCCACACCCCGCGCCCAGGAGGCGCGCGAGGAGTATTTCAAGGCCCTCGGCGGCAGGCCCGTGCATCACACCCTGGCCAATCATTGGGCGCGCGTGGTGGAAATGCTCCAGGCGGCCGAGCGCATCGTCGAGCTTGTCAACGATCCGGACATCACCGGCACGGAAATCCGGACCCTTCCCACCGCAACGCCGAAGATCGGGATCGGCGTGGTCGAAGCGCCGCGCGGAACGTTGTTCCACCATTTCGAGACCGACGCCAACGGCCTGGTCACGAAGGCGAACCTGATCGTGGCCACACAGAACAACGCCGCCCGCATCGCGATGAGCGTGGACCGCGCGGCCAGGAGCCTCATCAAAAAGGGCGTCGTGTCCGAAGGCCTGCTGAACAAGATCGAGATGGCGTTCCGCGCCTACGACCCATGCTTCGGCTGCGCCACGCACGCCCTCCCCGGGCATGTGCCGCTCCAGATCGACATCTACGGCCCCGGACGCGAACTGGTCCGCCAACTGGTCCAGTCATGACCGCCGTCCCCGGCCCGGCCCGCGGCGTGGGCGGGCTCCTCGTACTGGGCTTGGGCAACGACCTGATGACCGACGACGCCGTGGGGCTGCACGTCGCGCGGGCGGTCCGGGCCCGGCTCGCGCCCGGCGATCCGGCCGAGGTGCGCGAGAGCGCAAAGATGGGTTTCGCCCTGCTGGATGATGTGGCAGGCTTTGCCATGGCGCTTCTTGTGGACGCGGTCCAGACCGGGACGGCCCCGGCGGGACATGTGCATATGCTGGACGCCGCCAACGTGCGGTCGTTGCCGGTTGTCTCCCCGCATTTCGCGGGCGTGGGGGAAATGCTGGCCCTGGGGCGGCGGCTGGACATGGCCATGCCCGCCGAGGTCCGCGTGGCGGCCATCGAGGTGGCCGATCCCTACACCTTTTCCACAAACCTCAGCGGAACGATGCGGGCGCGCATGGACGGTGTCGTCGAGCGTGTCTGGGAGGAGGTGCGGTCGGCGCTCGAAGCACTCCAAACCAGGCGGGGCGCGGCGGCCCATGCATGAGGTGGGCATCATGCATTCCGTGGTCCGGCAAGTGCTGGAGCAAAGCGAAAAGGAGCGGGCCACCCGCGTGCACCGGATCAAGATGCGCATCGGCACGTTCTCCGGCGTCGTCCCGGAAGCGCTCCGGTTCGCCTTTGAAGTGCTCACGCAGGGGACGCCCGCCGCGGGCGCCGTGTTGGAAGTGGAGATGGTGGCTGCCCGCTCGACATGCGCCCGCTGTGGTGCAGAGTACGAGGTAAGGGACCTCGCGTCCCTTGCGTGCCCGGACTGCCACGGGGATTCGGACGGATTCCGCGGCGGCCGGCAGATCGAACTCAGCGAGATTGAGGTATCCTGACATGTGCGACACTTGCGGATGCGCGGAACACGGAAGTCCGGCGTATGACGGACGGAAACCGGCGGCGCCGGGCCGGATCGCCGGAGCGCCGAACCCGATGGCGGCCCAGACCCACGAACACGGCCACGAACACGCCCATGCGCACGCCCATGCGCACGCCCACGCCCACGCCCACGGGCACGAGGATGCGCACACCCATTTCCACACCCATGCCCATGGACACGAACACGGCCACGAACATGGCCACGAACATGAGCACAGCCATGCGCCTGGGCAATCCCACGAGCACGCGGCGCGCACCGTTGCCATGCACGCGCCGGTGCTTGTCCACAACGCCCGCGTGGCCGAGCGGTTGCGCGGGTTCTTTCTGGCGAAAAAGCTGCCCGTGCTAAATGTCATTTCCTCGCCCGGTTCGGGGAAAACGACGCTCGCGGAAAAGACCGCGGCGGCCCTAAAGGGGCGGGCGCGGCTGGGCGTGGTCGTGGGGGATCTTGAGACGGACCTGGACGCCCGGCGGCTGAGGAAACAAGGGGTTCCGGTGGTGCAGGTGACCACGGGAACCGTCTGCCATCTGGACGCGGAGATGGTGGCTGAGGCCGTGGAGCGGATCGATCTGGCGGCTGTGGACATTGTGTGGATCGAGAACGTGGGAAACCTGGTCTGTCCCGCCTCCTTTGACCTGGGCGAATCGGTGCGGGTCGTGTTGTTATCGGTCGCGGAGGGGGAGGACAAGCCGCTGAAATATCCGCCAGTGTTCAGCTCCGCAAACGTGGTGGTGATTTCGAAAATGGACATGGCGGGGCCGGCCGGGTTTGACCTGGAGGCGGCGCGGGCGAACATCCGGCGCGCGGCGCCCACGGCGGAGGTCTTCGAGCTTTCGGCGTTGCGCGGCGAGGGGATGGACCGATGGGTCCAGTTCGTTGCCGGGCTCACCGAAACGCGCTAAACCCGTCAAGCGCGGCGGAAGTGGAAGCGGCGTCCCGCCGCTTATCGGCCAGCCAGAGACCGTGGGCCGGGCGGCACCGCGGGGCCGGGGGATCGGTGTGACTAGTCGAGGGGCCCGAGAGCCGGCTGGGGCGGGTCGCTCGCACAGAAGGGGTCACACAGAAGGGGTCAGTCCTGACTGGATTGGGCGGGTTGGGCGGGGTGGCGACATGCCGCGTGCGCCGCGAGTGGAGTTTGAGGGGGGCATGTTCCATGTGATGTGCCGAGGTGATCGCGGGGAGGCGATTTATCTGGAGGACGCCGATCGCGGGCTGTTTCTGAAGACCCTCGGTGAGGCGTGTCTGCGCACGGGATGGAGGGTCCATGCGTACGTGCTGATGGACAATCACTACCACCTTCTGCTGGAAACCCCCGAGGCCAATCTTGTGGCTGGGATGCGCTGGTTTCAGGGCACCTACACCGTGCGGCACAATGTCAAACATCGGCTGGTGGGCCATCTGTTTCAGGGCCGATACAAGGCAATCCCCGTGGACCCGGACGAGCCCAGCTATGCGGTGACGGTCGCCGATTACATCCACCTGAACCCGGTGCGTGCCCGCATGGTAGAGTCGGAGGAGGATCTGTTGCGGTTCTCGTGGTGCAGTTATCGCTGGTACGGCGGGATGAAGCCGGGGAAGCCCCAGTGGCTGATGACGGAACGAATCCTCTGGGAGATGACTGGCCATGAGCGGGGAGTGCGGGCCGCCCACGGCTATCGCGACCACATCAGGGGACGGATCGGGGAGGAGAAGGCTCGCCGGGAGAGCCCCAGGCACGGATCGGAGTCCGAGCGCGATCCGTGGAAGCAGTTGCGGCGGGGCTGGGTGTTGGGTGGCGAGGGGTTTCGAGAGAAGATTGCTGAACTTGCTTTCAAGGGCTCTGTTGGAAAGAGCCGCGAAAGCTATGTGAGAAGGGGTGCCCTGGAGCGGCACGACGAGGCGATGGCAGGAGTGCAGTTGGAGCGGGGCTGCGCGCGCTGAGGTTGGAGACGGGGGAGCTTGGGGGGTTGCGTAAAAATGACCCACGGAAGCAGGCCCTGGCGTGGTGGCTGAGGAGAAGCACCACGGTGAAGTCCGCATGGGTTGCGCAGCGGCTGGCAATGGGACACATCGGCAACGTGTGCCGGGCTGTCGTAGCGGTTGAGATTTGCGAGACCGGGGCGCTTGTTCAGGCGAAACGTTCTTTGCTGCGATGCAAGGAATGACCCCTTTCCCCCGGCGTTATACGGGGGGAGTGTGTCGGAGATCTTTGTCAACAGGTTCAAAGGGGCGGCGATAGGGGCGGTGTCGTCGGCGGTCATAGGGCGATGCCGCCGCCGGGCCGGGGGAACTTGATCCACCAGAGCGCCGTGCCATTTCTTCGGAAGATTGACGCCATACTCCCCTGCAAGCCGTGTTCCGCATTTTTGACAGGCCGCAGGGGAGCGCGTTGGGCACAGTCCCAGGCGAAATCTGGGCACAGTGCTGGTTTTGCGCGCCGCGGGCCGGGACGGCGCGTGGCGCGGAAATGCCTTGTGGGCAACGGGTTGGGGAGAATTGCGGGGCTGGG
>CAYSZK010000031.1:0-35149 GCA_964435495.1 uncultured Verrucomicrobiales bacterium | reverse complement strand
GCGCCGTCCCGCCCGCGCCCGGCGCGCGCGGAGCGGCGCCCGCCGGTCCGGCGGGTGGCGCGGGCCCGGCCCGGACGATTCTCGCGTTCGCCGACGGCACGCCCGCCGCGGTCGAACGGCGCTGGGGCGAAGGCGTCACCGTGCTCTTCGCCAGCACGGCCGACACCTCATGGAATGACTTCCCCCTGCGGCCTGGATTCGTGCCGTTCATGCAGCGGCTGCTCGGTTCCCTGTTGCGCCGGCACGACGACCGGCTCAACGTCGCCGTCGGCAAAGGCGCAAGCCTCCGCGTGGACACCGCGCAGACCGGACGAACCGCCGAGGTGTTCCGGCCCGGGGCGGCGGCGGGGGAGAAGCGCGCCATCGAGCTCGTCGGCGCAACCCCGGTGCTGCGGTATGCGAACACCGCCGAGGCCGGGTTTTACCGGGTACGGTTCGACGACGCGGACGCCGAACCCATGGGATTCGCCGTGCAACCCGACGCGCGGGAATCCGACCTGCGCCCCCTGGCGGCGCACCGCGCCACCACCCTCGGCGAGATCGCGCATCTGGTGAAGTGGACCGAGGGCGCTTCGCTCGCCGATTCGGTGCGCATGGACCGGACGGGGGACGAATGGTGGTTTGCGCTGGCGCTGGGCGCGCTGGCGCTGGGCATCGGCGAGAGCCTTCTGGCGCGCTGGTTCAGCCGTTCCAAATAGGAAACCCATGCGCGCATGAACACCTGGTGGAAATGGATCGGCGCTTCAGGGCCGCCCTCGGGTTCTCTGGACCGGTGGACGATCGGTTTCCAGACCGCGCCGGACGGCGGCTGGGTGCTGGCCGGGCTCGTCCTGGCGGCGCTGGCCGCGTGGTGGACCTACCATCGCTCGCCCCATCCGCTCCTCGTGCGCCGCGCCATGGCCGGCCTGCGGTTCCTTTTCCTGGCCGGCATCATCCTGCTGCTGCACCAGCCGTCGCTCACGCTGACACTTCTGGAGACCGGGAGGCGCGAGCTGATCCTGCTTGTGGACGACAGCGCCAGCATGCGCATCCGCGACCGCCGCACCGACCCGGCCGACGTTGCGCGCGCCGCCATGGCGCTGGGCGCCCTCCCGTCCGAACCCGGGCGCCTTGCCGACGGCGGCAAGGCAAAGGCCGGAGACTTCGCCACGCTCACGCGGCTGGACCTGGCCCGCGCCGCCCTGACCAACGCCGAAAACCGGATTCTGGAACAGCTCGAAGGCGATTACGCCGTCACCGTCGAAGGATTCGCCGGCGAAACGCGCGACGACGCGCCCCCGCCGGACGGCGCGCCACCCGCCATTCCCAAGGCGCCCACGCCCGTGGCGGGCGATTCCGCGGCGGCGGCCCTGGCGCGCCTGTCGGGTTCCGGCAAATCGACCGCCCTTGGCGAAGCCGTGGCGCGGCTGGTGGCGGCCCGGCGCGGGCAACCGGTCGCGGGCATCGTGCTGGTGACCGACGGCGCCAACAACAGCGGCATGGCGCCGTTGGAAGCCGCGGCGCTGGCGGCCGACGCGAAGATTCCGCTGCACGCCTACGGCACGGGCATCGCCGCCCCGCGCGATTTGGCGGTGGTGGGCGTGTTCGCCGACGAGTTGGTGTTCATCGAGGACGAAGTGGCCGTGACGGCGCGGTTGCGCGGCGGGGGCATGAGCGGCGCCACGGTGCGCGCCGAGCTCAAGGTGGACGGCCAGACCATGGCCGCGGAGAACGTCGTCCTCGACGCGAAGGGCGACGGGACGGCCCGGCTGGTGTTCAAGCCGAAGGCCGCCGGCGACATTGAGTTGAGGGTCGAGGTGCCCGTGCTGGCCGACGAAACGGTGCCGGAAAACAACGCCAGAACCGCGCGCGTGCGGGTGATTGACAAGCGGATCAAGGTCTTGTGGGCCGAGGACGCGCCGCGCTACGAGTTCAAGCATCTGCTGCCGCTTCTGCTGCGCGACAAACGGCTGGAGATGAAGATTTTTTTGCGCCAGGCCGACCCCACGCTGCGGGGCGCCGAAGGTTCGCCGTTGCTGGAGGCGTTCCCGGCCACGGAGGCGGAGCTGGCGGCGTTCGACGTGCTGATGCTGGGCGACGTGGATCCCAAAGCCTTCACGCCGCAACAGACCGCGGCCATCGCGCGGCTGGTGTCGGATTTCGGCGGCGGGCTGATCGCCATCGCGGGCCGCAATTTCATGCCGGGGGCGTGGATGTCCACCCCGGTGGGCCGCGTCCTTCCCATCGAATCCGCGCGCGCGGCCGCCGGCGCCGCGCAACCCTCGGAGAAACCGATCCGCCTGTCGCTCACCGCCGCCGGGCACAACGAACCCGGCTTGCGGCTTGCCGACAGCGACGCGGAGAATGCCCGGCTGTGGGAGGCGTTCGCGCCGGTCTATTGGGCGGTGCGGGTCGCCGGCCTCAAACCGGGCGCGCAGGCGCTGCTGGTGGATCCGGGCCAGGACTCCGGCGCGGGCGGCATGCCCGTCGTGGCCACGCAAACCTACGGCCTCGGACGATCCTTCTTCGTGGGCACCGACAACACCTGGCGCTGGCGGCGCAACCGCGGCGAGGCCGCCTGGGTGCGGCTTTGGAGCGGCCTGATCCAGCGCCTCGCGCTGCAGCGGCTTCTGGGCGAAACCAAGCGCACGCAATTGACCCTTGACCGCCTCGCCTACCAGTCCGGCGACCGCGTCGCGGTTTATGCCCGCCTCTACGACAAGTCCCTGCGCCCGCTCCAGGCCGGCACGGTCGAGGGCGCCTTCGCCCCCCGCGACAAGTCCGGCAAACGCGCGGCCACTCCGGAAACCCCCGTGGTCCTCAATCCCGTGCCCGACCAGCCCGGCGTGTTCCGCGGCGAGTTCCCCGTTGTGGCCGAGGGCGCCTGGCAATTCTATGTGAAACCGGACCCCGCCGCCGGCGCGGACTTCGACGTCGCCCCGGCGGCGTTCGAGCTCGGCGACACGGCGTTGAACGCCGAATTGCTCATGGAAATCGCGGCCACCGGCGGCGGCGGCTTTTTCCGCGAGGAATCCCTCACCTCCCTCCCGGACCGCGTGCGCGCCTCCCTGGAAAAGGCGCTGGCCTCGGGCGGCGCCGGCGAGACGGCGGGACGCGGCGCCAAGGCGACCGCGCGGGGCGCGGCCATCGAGACAACCGCCATGATCGACCTGTGGAGTTCGCCGGCCTTTTTCGCCCTGCTGCTGCTGCCTGCGCTGATCGAGTGGACTGTGCGGCGGAGGCTGCAATTGAAGTGAGGACGCCATGACCATCGACGTTGCCCGGTGGACCGCCAGGACACGAAAGCGCGCCCCCAAGCCGGAGGGCTCGCGCCTGCCGCCCCTCCGCGGGTTCCGCGCCGGACTCGGCCCCAGCCGCCGCATCGCCGCGCAACTGGCCGGCCTGCGGGCACGCAAAGTCTGCGCCGTCCTCGCCGGCGGGGTAGGCCGCGCCGCGGGGATATTCACCTTGATCCTCGCCGCGGGCATGGCCTGCGATTGGGCGTTGAACCTCGCGCTCCCCTGGCGCGCGCTCTTTCTCGCCGGCGCCGCCGCTTCCGCCGCCGGCGCCGTAGTCCCGCCCCTGATGGCCCTGCGCCGGCGCCTCGCCGACGACCACCTCGCGTTGATGGTTGAAAAGGCCACGCCCGTGTTGCGGGGCCGGCTGATTTCCGCCGTCCAACTCCCGCGCGCCACCTGGTGGGCCGACGGCGCGGCGCCCGAGCTCATCCACGCGCTCGTCCTCGAAACCGAGCGCATCCTCCACAACATGCCCCTGGACCACGTCATCCCGGTCGGGGCCGCGCTCAAGCGCCTCTTCCGGGGCGCCCTGCTCGCCGCGCTTGTCTTCGGCGGCGCGCCGCACCTGGGCGTGACCGCCGACGCCCTGGTGAAACGCGCCTTCCTGGGCAACGCCGGCGTGCCGCGCAAAACGCGGATCACCCTTCTCACCGGCGACATGACCGTCGTCCGCGGGGCGGGCGTCACAGTCGCCGCGCGCGCCGCCGGCATCCTCCCGCGCAATGGGCGGGTCCGGATCGGGTTCGATTCCGGCAGAAATCGCGAGTTCTCGGTTTCCGGCCTCGCGGACGAGCCCGCGCGCTTCGAGCTTGGCATGGAGAAGCTGCAAGAAGGATTCCGTTACGCGTTCGCGATCGGCGACGCGGTTTCGGAGACGCGCCGCATCCAGGTCGTGACGCCGCCCGTGCTCACCGGCCTTGAATGCGGCGCGATCTTCCCCGCCTACACGCGCATGGCGGCGCGGGCGCTCAAGCTCGACGCCATCGAAGTGCCCGCCGGCACCAGGCTGCTCGTGCGCGGCAAGCCATCGCGCAAACTTGCCACCGCCAAAGTCCGGCTCGAAGGCGCCGGCACAAGCCTCCCGCTCCAGCGCGGCGCCGGGGGCATGCTCGAAGCCGAACTCCCGCCCGCGACCGGGCAGTTCACCGGTTTTGCCTTCGAACTGGTGGACGAGAACCGCATCGCCGCCACCGACCCGGTCGTCTATCCCGTCCGCGTGGTTCCCGACGATCCGCCATCGGTGGAAATCCTCGAACCGGCCCAGGCGGAGATGACCGTCGCGCCGAAGGCGTCCCTCGCTTTCACGATGGAGGGGCGCGACGATTACGGCGTCGCGGCGGCGGCCATCCGGTACCAGATTCTGACGGACGGCAAGGAGGGCGAGCCGATGGCGCTGCCCCTCAAACTCGATCCCGCCCCGGCGCGGTCGTGGCGGCAAAGGCAGGTGATCGAGCTGCCCTCTCTGCAACCGGCGCCCGCGCCGGGCTCGACGGTGCGGTTCTGGGTGGAGGCGCGGGACGCCAACGACGTGAGCGGGCCCGGGGAGGCGGCCAGCCGCCGGGTGGTGGCGCGGGTGGTGACCGAGCAGGAAAAACGGGCGGAACTTTCGGAGAACCTGGCCACCTTCCTGGACGGCATCGGCCAGCTTTCGACCGAACAATCCGAAATCAACAAGGACCTGCGCGGCATCATCCAGCCCGGCGCGGGCGAACCGCCCGCCCCGCGGCCGTGATGCCAGCGCGGAAGGGCGCGCTTCCCGGGGGAACTTGCTCTCCCATTGGTTCCAACACGTCGCCATGGATGATGTCCATCCCCGGCCCGGACCGATCCGCGTCGCACAGGCTGGACCTCCCGGTTCCCGCCAAACTGCGCTCGCTTGTGGGGAATCCCGTTGGCGGCCCATCCGTTGCCATTCGGATTCTGCTTGAGCATCGCCGGCATCTGTCCGAAAGGATTCCCGCTCTCCGCAAGGACTCCCAACCATGGCCGCATCCCCTCCCCACGAATCCCCTGCGCTCGCCCTCGGCATCGACCTGGGCGGCACCAACGTCAAGGCCGCCCTCCACCAGCGGGATGGGTCGGTCGTGGAACGCTGGGCCGAACCCACCCTCGACGCCCTCACGCCCCAAGGCCAGCCGGCGTGGCTGGAAACCGTCCGCATGCTGGCCGCAAGGGCGCGCGACAAGTTCGGCGCCTTCGCAATGGGCGCGGCCGCGCCCGGCCTGGCGCGGGCGGACGGCGGGGGCATCGCGTTCATGCCCGGCCGGTTGCAGGGGCTCGCCGGATTGGATTGGACCCACGCCCTGGAATCGCCCGCGCCCGTCCAGGTGCTCAACGACGCGCACGCCGCGTTGCTGGGCGAAGTGTGGCGGGGCGCCGCACGCGGGCGCCGGCACGCGATCATGCTGACGCTGGGCACGGGCGTCGGCGGCGCGGTGTTCGCCGATGGCCGGTTGCTGCGCGGCGCGATTGGCCGGGCGGGGCACCTGGGCCATCTGACGGTGGATTTCCGCGGCGCACCCGACATTTGCAACACGCCGGGAAGCCTCGAGGACGCCATCGGCGAATGCACCCTCCAGGCAAGGGGCGGAGGCCGGTTTGCGTCCACGCGGCAGCTCGCCGAAGCCGCCGCCGCCGGGGATGCCGGCGCCATGGATATCTGGCTCGCTTCGCTCCGGGCGCTGGCCGCGGGCATCGCTTCCCTGGCGAACATCCTGGATTTCGAGGTGGCCGTGATCGGCGGCGGGATCACCAAGGCCGGGCCCCTTCTTTTTGACAACCTCGAACGCGAACTCCGGAGGGTCGAGTGGCGGCCGGGCGGCCACCAAATCCAGATTGCCCCAGCCCAACTCGGCGAATGGGCCGGCGCGTGCGGCGCCGCGGCAAACGCGCTGGGGATGGATTTTTCCGCCGGCTGACGCGCCGCCCCGGATCGTCCGCAACCCGCGTGACCGGCCGCCCCGGAAACCGCCCCGGCGGGTGCTCCGCGTCAGGGCGGTTTTTTCGGATGACGCCCCGCGGAACCTGGCCTAAACTGCGGCCATGTCCAAAAGCGCCTCCCTCAAGGTCGATCCGCGCTTTCTCAAGGAGGAAGGCTCGGAGGTCTTCACCGGCAACGAGTTGCTCGTCAAAGGCCTGCTCGAAACCGAAGGCGGAACGCACCTCTGGACCGGGTATCCCGGCTCCCCGGTGGCCGGGTTTTTCGACTGCATTGAGGCGATCCAGGAATTGCCCAAGAAATTCGGCATACGCGCCGTTCTCGCCCACAACGAGGCCCTGTCCGTCGCCATGGTCAACGGGTCCCAGATGCTGGGCCTTCGGGCCATCGCCGCCATGAAAAGCGTCGGCGTCCATGTCGCCTCCGACGCGCTTGCCCTGGGCAACCTGGGCGGCGCCCATCCCGACGGCGGCGCGATCATCGTGCTGGGCGACGATCCCTGGAGCGACTCGACCCAGGTGCCCGCCGATTCGCGCTATCTCTGCAAGCACCTTTACATGCCCGTCCTGGAGCCTGCCACCAACCAGGAAATGAAGGATTGGATCGGTCTCGGCTTCCAACTGTCCCGCGAGGCCGAGCTGTACATCGGCTACCTCGTCACCACCAACCAGGCCGACGGCGGCGGCTCGGTCCGCGTCCGGCGCAACCATCCCCCGCGCCTCAATACGCTCAACCGCGTCGAACTCGACACCGCCCGGGTCGATTTCGAAAACAAGGTCCTTCTGCCCCCGCGCACCTGGCGCAAGGAGCAGGAGTTCCCCGCCCGCTACCAGCGCCTCTGGAACTCCGCCGAACGCCTCGGCATCGACCGGCTGTCCCTCCCCGCCGAACGCCGCGGCGAAGGCCGGTTCCGCTACGGCTTCGTTTCCTCCGCCATGGCCGCCACCTACCTGGACCAGGCCCTCGCCGAGCTCGGCGTCGCCGGGCGCGTCCCCGTCCTCAAGCTCGGCGTCACTTTCCCCATCAATCCCGCCGAAATCCGCCGCCTCGCGGCGCACGCCGAAGAACTCATCGTGGTCGAGGAACGGCGCGGGTTCCTTGAGGAACAGATCGCGCTCCTGGCTTCCCGCCACGACATCCCCGTCAAGGTTTGGGGCAAACGCATGCCGCACGATCTGCCGGGCATTCCGGAGGACCGCGGCCTCAACCCCTCCCTGGTCATCGAACGCCTCGCTCCGCTGCTCCTCAACCACCCGGACCCGCTCGTCGCGCCCGACCCGGCGGTCATCGAAGGCGAACTCGCCCTACTCAAGGCCGTCGCCGGCACCGAGGTCAACCTCATCCCTCGCACGCCGACCTTTTGCCCGGGCTGCCCCCACCGGGATTCGGCGTCGGTGCTGGTCGAGGTGAAAAAGGACTTCCGCAACCCCGGTTACATGCGGGACCGGCACCGGCGGGAGCCCGTGGACCTTGTCTTCCACGGGGACACCGGCTGTTACACGATGCTCATGTTCGAGCCGACCAAAGACCTGATGCACAATTACAGCGGCATGGGCCTCGGCGGCGGCACCGGGCTGGGCATTGACGCCTTCATCACCAACAAACAGGTGGTGTTCATGGGGGATTCCACCTTCTTCCACTCCGGCCAGATCGCCATCTCCAATTCCCTCAAAAACGGCCAGGACATCACCTACATCATTCTGGACAACAAGACCACCGCCATGACCGGGCACCAGACCACGCCCGGCCTCGAAACCGACATCCTCGGCAACACCACCTACGTCCAGTCGATCGACCGCATCGTCAAGGCCATCACCAGCACCGCCGGCATCGAGGTCGTCCGCACCAACCCCGCCAACCGCGAGCAGTACCGCGCCCTTCTGGAACAAACCATCCTGCGCGATGGCGTCAAGGTCATCATCGCCGACAAGGAATGCGGCATCACGTTCCACCGCCGCCAGAACCGCGCCGAACGCGCCGAAGCCCGCAAAAGAGGCTATGTCCACAAAAAACGCTTCGTCAACGTTACCGCCGACGTCTGCGAACAGTGCCTCGAATGCACCATGGCCACAGGCTGCCCCGGCCTGTCGTTCGTCGAGACCGATTTCGGGCGCAAAATTCAGACCGACCTTTCCTGGTGCGTCGCCGACACCGCCTGCGCCAAGATTTACGCCTGCCCCTCCTTCGAGGAAATCACGATCATCCGCCACCAACGCCCCAGCCCGCGCCTGGACAAGCTCGGGCTCGACAAGCTGCCGCTGCCCACGGCCCGCGGCTTCGGCCACGCCTGGCGGGTCTATCTCGCCGGCGTCGGCGGCATGGGCATCGCCTCCTCCACCGCCACCCTCGTCCGCGCCGGCCACCGCGAAGGCTACGAAGTCCTTTTCTGCGACAAAAACGGCCTCGCCATCCGCAACGGCGGCGTGTACTCGCACATCACCTACCTCAAGCCCGGCAAAAACCATACCTGCTCCGTCATCCCGTACGGCAAGGCCGACCTCATCCTCGGCATCGACCCCCTCGAAGCCGCCCGCGGCCTCGACCCCAACAACAACCAGCGCGTCGGCTCCCCCCGCACCGCCGCCATCCTCAACGCCGTCAAGACCCCCACCATCCTGACCCTGCTCGGCAAACACGATTTTTGCGTGTCCGACCTCGAAGACACGGTCCGCCGGCACACCGATCCCGCCCGCTTCTTCTCCCTCAACGTCGCCGAATTGTCCGAATACTATTTCGGCACCAAACTCTACGCCAACGTCATCATGCTCGGCGTCGCCTTCCAGCGCGGCGAGCTGCCCCTCGGCATCGAAAGCCTCGAATGGGGCATCCGCGAAACCATGGGCGCCGCCGCCGCCGACAACGCCAAGGCCTTCGCCCTCGGCCGTTGGGCCGTCCTCAACGAAGCCACGCTCCGCAACCGCCCCGTCCAAAATTGGCAGACGGTCATCGAGAAAAAGTCCGCCCTGCTCCACAAGCAGGGCCGCCGCGGCCGCCGCCTCGCCCAGACGCTTTGGGAACTCGTCTCCCGCGCCGTCGAAGCCGTCCACCTCGACCCGGAATCCCTCCGCCTCTTCGCCGTCCGCATCCACGACCTGCTCGTGTACGAGGACGCCGCCTACGCCAAACGCTACATCGATGCCGTCCTCGCCGTCCACCGCCGCGATTCCGCCCAGTTCGATTTCGCCGCGACACGGGCCGTCCTCTGGAACGCCCACCGCGTCATGGCCATCAAAGATGAAATCTCCGTCGCCCGCATGCTCACCTCCCCGGAAAAGTACGAGCGCGACAACGAACGGTACGGCGTCGATCCGGCGCGCGGCGACAAAATCGTCTATCACCATCTCAACCGCCCCGAATTTGTCGTCGGCGGGCGCACCATCCGCTTCAAGCTCAAGAGCCGCGATTGGATGCTGCGCCTCATGGCCCGTTGCGGCTTCCTCCGCCGCGCACTCCCCGCCTGGCACGCACGGGAAAAGGAGTTCCGCGACTGGTATCTCCGCGTCACCGCCACGCTCGACCTGCCCTCCGCGGCCCCGGCCTACCACCAGGCCGTCGAACTCCTCCGCCTCCCCGAACAGGCCACCGGCTACCGCGAAGTGCGCTACCCTAAAATGGCCGCCGCCCGCGCCCGCGCCCAGGAAATTCTATCCTCCCTCCCCGCCACAAGCCAGGCCCTCCGCCAATCCTCCTGCTGATCCCCGGTGCATGCGCCCGAATCATTACGATCCGGGCCAAGGGCGCGCCGAAATCCCGCGGCAAGCCCACATCGTAATGATTCGGGCGCCTCTCCGCCTCTCCGCCCGCCCGATTTCCATGCTTGCGCCCGTGCGCCCCGCCGCTACTATTTTCTATCGCTGCCCAAGCGGCGGATCGGTGCCGGAGTAGCTCAGCGGTAGAGCAACGGTTTCGTAAACCGTAGGTCGTGGGTTCGATCCCCATCTCCGGCTGTCCAATCCTATGACCCATCCCGAACCGCCCACGCACGCCACGCACGCCACGGCCACAGATGCAAGCCTTGCATCGTTCCCCGCTTCCGTCGCCAACGCCGAACTCCGCCCCACGGACGAGATCCCCCTCCACGACGCACCCGCCTGGGCCGCCACGCCCTGGCGCCCCGAACCGCTTCCCCTGCCGCCCGAAGACGCCCGCCTCAACGTGGACCGCCCTTCACCCACGGTCGAGCGGCGCATCGAAGCCGGCGAAATCTTTCTCCTCCGCGGTTCCTGGGCCGGCGCGCTCGATCTCCACGGCTGGTTGAAGCGCACCATCACCGGGCGCCTTCGCCCGGATTCATTCGAATCCGACCGCCGCTGCACCGCGGCGATTCGCGGGGCCGCCCGCCGCCTCCTTGTCGAAATCCGGCCCCCACGCGCCATGCTGGAGCGCGCCCCGGACATCGGATGGATTCCCGAGCTCTATCCCGAAACCGGACCCTTCGCCCTGCCCCTGACCGACGTGCTCGGCCTTAACGGCGCCTGGCAATGGCACGTCCGGGGCCTGCCGCTGCCCGGCATTAAACACCTCCTCCACCCGCGCTACGGCGTCTATTTTCCAACCCGCACCTCCCACCTCATCCATCTCGACCGATGGCTCAACCGCAACACCACCACAACCGCCGCCGCCATCGACGTCGGCTGCGGCGCCGGCGCCATTACCTTCTACCTGCTCAAGAATCTTCCGCCCTCCGCCACAGTGCGCGCCACCGACATCAATCCCGCCGCCGTCGCCAGCCTCCAGGCCGACCTCGAGCGCGCCGGCCTCGCCGCCCGTGCCACGGTCGGGCAAACCGATCTTTTGGGTTCCGAAGGAATGTTCGACCTCATTGTCTTCAACCCGCCCTGGCTCCCGGGCATGCCGCCAACGCCACTGGACGCCGCCATCTACTACCCGCCAGGCCTGTTCGACCGCTTCTTCGGGCAGGCCCGCGAACGCCTCAACCCGGGCGGGCGTCTCATCGTCCTCTTCAGCAACTTCGCCAAGCTCGCCCGGCTGCCCGGCCGCCATCCAGTGGACCGCGAGGTCAAACACGGCGGGCGTTTCACCTGCCTTCGGCTCTGGAAGGCGCCCGTGGACGATCCGTCCGGGGAACGCACCCCCGCATGGCTGCATAAATTGCGCCGGCGCGAACGCCTCGAATTGTGGGAACTGGGCCTCCGCTGAGGCCGCCGATCAGATATCCTTGAGTTCCCGCTCGATCCGCTCCGCCAGCCATTGTTTGATCATGCTCTGGTAGTTGAGATAGCGCCGCCGGGCCAGGCGCTTGATGCGCGCCAGCATGCGCGGATCCATCCGCAGCGTGATTGTTGTGGACTCCCCTCCCTCGGGCGTGAATAGCGCCTCCTGCAACAGCGCCGGCGCCAGGGACGTCTCCCGCCAGTACCGCGCCTCCGCCCGCAACGAATCGAACACGGGAACCCGGTCCCAATCCTTCAGCATGTTGCCGGGCTCGCTCACAGGCTTCCCCGCATCTTCCGCTCGTAGAAGTCGCGCTCCGCCTGCGCCATGGGCCGCACGCATACGACCCGCGTCATCTTGCCGTTCGCAGCATACACCACAGTCCACGCGTCCCCGGTGTTGTCCTTGCCCAGGCAAAAAAAACGGCTCTGCTTGCGGAAACGCTCGGCATCCGGCATTAGCCGCAGCCCAAAAGGATCCTCAAAACACTCCTCTATCTGCTGCTGCGTCGCCGGCCAGTCAACTTCCCGCAGCGACCAATCGAACTCCACGCCTCAACCCTGCTCGAATTCCCTGGAAACTCAACCCCAATCCGCGCCGATCCCCGCCGCCGCCCGCCGGCGCCCCCCCCCTCTCGCTCCCGGCTTGCATCCAAACGGTTCCCCCTCCATGGTATCAACCGCCAGCATGACCCAGCCTCCCCACACCCAGACCCTCGCAACCCACGCGCCAAAACCGCCCGCCACGGGCGAGATGCTCCTTTGGGCGCCCGCCGTCTTCGCCGCCGCCTGGATGCTTTGGGACCTCGCCTACTGGTGGCGCAAGGTCGAGGACTACAACTTCGGGTGGCTGGTCCCCGTCCTATCCGGCTATTTCATCTACGACCAATGGGACAAGGTCCGAGTCCGCGGCACTCCCGACACCCGTTTCTACTGGTGGGCGTGGGTTGCCGCCGCCCCCATCTTCGCCCTCGTCGAGCTCAACCGCCAGCTCGTCAGCCCCGCCGCCTCCGGCTCCTGGCTGCTGTCCCTCGCCACGCTTGCCGGCATCGCCGCCACGATCCTCGCCACCCGCGGCTGGGATTGTCTGCGCCTCTGCAGGTTTCCCCTGCTCTTCCTGCTCGTCGCCGTCCCGCTGCCGGGCACGATCTGGAAGGCCATTTCCACCTCGCTCCAGATGTTTGTCGCCGCCGCTAACGTCGAAATCCTCCAGCTCCTCGGCATCGCCGCCATCCGCCAGGGCAACGTCATCCAGCTCAACACCTGCCAGGTCGGCATCGACGAGGCCTGTTCGGGCATCCGGTCGCTCCAGTCCAGCATCATGGTCTCCCTGCTCATGGGCAAGCTTCTCCTCACCCGCATCGACTTCCGGATATTGATCGTGCTCCTCGCCCCGGTCATCGCGATCCCGGGCAATGTCATCCGCACACTCATCCTCTCCCTGACCGCGCAGTTTCAGGGCATCGACGCCATGCGCAAGCTCCACGACGCCGCCGGATGGTCCGTCCTCGCGTTTACGGTCACTGTCCTTGCCCTGATCGTCCTGAAACTGCGGGCGGCCGAGGACCAGGGCGCGCCCCCGCCGCCCAAATCCGGCAATGCCTCCGCGCCCGCCCAAGCCGCCGCCACCGGCTGATTCAGGGCCATGAGCATGGAAACGCCGCCTCCCCCCAACCCCGCGCCGGGCGCCATCGCGCCAATCCTGATCCTCCTGCTGCTTGGCGTCGCCGTTCTCGCCCCTTGGTGGCTGCTCCCCCTCGTCCGCACTTCGGGCGAGACCTTCCACCTCGGGGTAACCGAGTCCGTTCCCGGTTACTCCTGGATTCCCGCCGATGTCCCCGACACCGTCCGCGCCCATTACCAGGGCGCCCACATCTCCAACGGCCGGTTCCTCGCTCCTGACGGACGCACGATCACGGCCTTTGCGGCATGGTGGAAAACAGGCGAGGGCCCGGACCTTGTCTATGGGCCGCACACTCCCGACGTTTGTTACCCTGCGGCGGGCGCCAGTCCCGTGCCGGGCCAGAAGGGGAACCTCGCAATCTCGGTCGGCGGGAAGAATGTGCCGTTCGGCCGCCGCGCCTTCCAGCAGCCGGATGGACCCAAGGTCCTCGTCTATTTCGCAAACCTGCTGGGAGGGTCCACCATGCTCCAGGTGGGCGACAAGATTTGGACGCGCTTTGTCCTCAGCCTCAAGGTCCGCAGCGACCAGCGCCGCGAACAATGCTACCTGTTGGTGACCACGCCCGTTGGCTCCGAACTTCACCGCGCCGACGAGGCGCTCGACCGGTTCCTGCAGGGCTGGCTGCAAGTGTCGGATTGATCCCCCGCGGGCGGCCCGGCGATCAGACGACGTCCACCTGCAAATCGCGCAAGACCCTCAGCCCGCCGGCGTCCACAAAACGCATCTTTCGGGCGCCATCCCGGCGATGCGGCCCGAACCTCCAGCGCTCCCGTTGGAATGTCTCATTGACGAACTGGGCGCTTCCCAGAACCGCCCCGTCACAAAAGTATCGAACCCGGCACAGCACCATCTCGGACGCCGTTAGGCGGCCCTTGTTCTTCAGCACCTCCCTGATGCGTTCCCGCGGAACGCCGCGGCGCAGAGGCCGCCCCTCCTCGCCTATCCCTTCGGATTCCGCACCGCCGAACAGCAGCATGCGGTAGTGGGAAAGCCCTTCCTCAACACGGATGCCGGCCATCCCCTTCGCGGCTTCCGGTTCCGGACTGGTGTGCACACTGCTTGATCTGGCCATTTCGCGGATGCCGGCCAGCGCCAACTGGCCGCCAGCCATCGCTTCGGCATAGCCGCACCACCGGTAGTCCTTGGGGTCATCGGCCAACGCTGCCCGGACGGAATTCAGGTCGATATAAGCCGCCACCGTCTGCAACGCCTCGCCGGTCCCCTCCACAAGCACGCTTCGAAACCGCTCTTCCCACAAGGTTCCCGACCGCGCGTGCACCCGATTGAACCATTGCGTGAATTCCTGCTTCAACCCTTTCATGAACTGACTCACGTCCCACATGCGGTTCCACCATCGCTGGCGCAACGCTTCCGCGGCTGTCTCGTTGTCTTCCGACCGGAAGCGGCCAAGCTGCACGCGCAACTCATCGCGGTCCTTCCCGGAGTATCCACAGCGCTCAAGGAACAGCAGCAGACCGTCGTCAGGCGGGATGCTCGCCGGACGTTTTGGCACCATCACCAGAATGTGGAAGTGGTTGGACATCACGCAATACGTCAACACCCGCACTTGGCAGAGCCGCTCGTGACGCCGCATCAACTTGCGAAAGCGGTCCTTCTCAACGTGGCCAAATACATAGTCCCGGTTTACCACGCGGGACACGCAGTGGTAACACGCTTCGGATTCATCACTCGGGATTTTCAGTCGCAGACGCCGCATGCAACCAACATCGCACGCGAACCAAGAAAATGCAACATTTAAAGGCCTGTCCCTTTATTTGATTTTTGTTGGTTGACTCGATTTGAATGTGTGTCAATTTGGCGCTTAATGAAGGCAGCCTTCGTCGATAAGGTGCTCCAGCGCGTCGGCCAGCTCAATCCCGACGAACTCCAATCCTTTCTTCAGCGGCTCAGCCGCCAATCCACCTTCCTCGATACCATCTTCAACGCGCTCCGCGACGGTGTCCTCGTCCTGGACCAACCGGCAAACCTCCGCTATTTCAACCCCGCCGCCGCCACGCTCCTCGCCCTCGACGCTTCCGCACTCGGCACTCCGATCAGCCGGCATCTTCGCACCGTGAACTGGAACGCCATTCTCGACCCCACAGGCCCCGTCGCCCGCGACCTCGAAATCAGCTACCCCGAACCCCGCTACGTCAATGTCTACACGATCCCCGTCGCCCTCGACGCCAGCACAGGCCATGCCGTCATTCTGCACGATGCAACCGAATCCCGTGAAGCCGTCCGCGAAGCGGCCGAATCCGAACGCGTCAACGCCGTCATCTCCCTCGCCGCCGGGGTCGCCCACGAACTGGGCAATCCCCTTAACTCCCTCGGCATCCAACTCCAGCTCATGGAGCGCGAACTTCGCCGCCTGCCCGCGCCCACACCCCACCGCATGACCGAAGCCCTCCGGGTCTGCCGCAACGAAGTCGCCCGCCTCGACGGCATGGTCCGCCAGTTTCTCACCGCCGTCCGCCCCGTTCCGCCCGACCTCCGCCTTCTCGACATCAACTCCGTCGTCCACGACGCCCTCGCGCTCTTCGAACCCGAAATTCGCGACCGCGACCTCCTCCTCGAAACGGAACTCACCCCCTCCCTGCCCCGCGTCCACCTGGACCCCGAACAAATGAAGCAGGTCTTCTACAATGTCCTGCGCAACGCCATCCAGGCCATGGGCTCCGGCGGCATCCTCCGGGTCGCCACCGCCGCGGACGCTTCCGGCGTTACCGTCAGCTTTTACGATTCGGGCGGCGGCATTCCCCCGGAAGTCATGGCCCGCCTCTTCGAGCCCTACCACACCACCAAGGAAGGCGGCACCGGCCTCGGCCTGGTGATCGTCCGCCGCATTGTTCGCGCCCACGGTGGCGAGATTCAGATCGAGAGCCTCCGCGGACGCGGCACCGAAGTGCGAATCCGCCTGCCCCTTCCGGGATCCCGCGTCCGGCTGCTTGCGCCGCCCGGCGCCCCGTCCGCCCCAACCCCATCCACCCCCGCCCCATGAAACCCTCCATACTCGTTGTCGATGACGAAAAAAACGCCCGGGACGGCCTGCGCACCGCCCTCGAACCACGCTACGAAGTTTACGTTGCCGACAGCGCGAACCAGGCCGTCAACGTCCTCGAATCGGAAAATATCGACCTCATCCTCACCGACCTGCGCATGGCCGGGGAAGACGGTCTGGCCCTGATCCGCCGCGCCCGCACCCTGCCCCACAGGCCTGTTTGCATTCTCATGACCGCCTACGGCAGCGTCGAAACCGCCGTCCAAGCCATGAAACAAGGGGCCTCCGACTATCTGACCAAACCTCTCAACCTTGACGAGGTCGATCTCATTGTCGCCCGCCATCTCCAAGCCCGAAAGACCGAACACGACTACCACCAACTCAAGCGCACCATCGACTCCCGCACGGGCACCGAAGATATCATCGGACGGTCCCGCGCCATGACCGAAGTCCTTGACACGGTCCGCCAGATCGCCCCGTCCCGCGCCTCCGTCCTCATTCTTGGCGAAAGCGGCACCGGCAAGGAACTCGTCGCCAGGGCCATCCACCGCCTCAGCTCCCGGCGCGACGGTCCGCTCGTCGCCGTGCATTGCGCCGCCCTCACCTCCCAGCTTCTCGAAAGCGAACTCTTTGGCCACGAGAAGGGCGCGTTCACCGGCGCGGTCGAACGCCGCATCGGCCGGTTTGAAGCCGCCGATGGCGGCACCATCTTCCTGGACGAGATTGGCGAAATCGACCCGTCAACCCAGGTGAAAATCCTCCGCGTCCTTGGGGAACGCGCCTTCGAACGCGTTGGCAGCACCAAGACCCTCCACGTCGATGTGCGCCTCGTCGCCGCGACCAACAAAGACCTCCGCATTCTCACCCAGGAAGGCCGTTTCCGCGACGACCTCTATTACAGGCTCAACGTCGTCCAAATTGTGCTTCCTCCGCTGCGCGAGCACCGCGAGGACATCCCCCTTCTCGTCAAGTCGTTCCTTGCGGAGTTCAACCGCGAGAACCGCAAGAACGTCTCCGGATTCGCTCCGGACGCCATGGACCGCCTCCTCGCCCACGACTGGCCCGGCAATGTCCGCGAGCTCCGCGCCGCCGTGGAACACGCCGTCGTCCTCGCCCGCGGCGACGAGGCGGGCCTCCGCGACCTGCCCACGTCTCTCACCAGTCCCGGCGTGCCGCCCCACGTCCCGGCCAGCCCGGCAACCGGCGCCCCGCCAGGCGCCGCCGCCCCCTCCGGGGGAAGCTGGGAAGACACCGAAAAGGCCCTCATCACCCAGGCCCTCCTTCGGGCGGGTGGCAATCGCTCCCACGCCGCCGAGTCCATTGGCATGAGCCGGCGCACCCTGCACCGAAAGTTGAAGCTTTACGGATTGGAGCGAGTCGGGTTGAAGTAGGGTGCCATGGCCGTTCAGGACACGATCTTTTCCCTCGAACAGGGCGCCGGCCAAATCTGGCTCAGGCGCGCCGGCATCGCCCTCGGCGCAATTCTCCTCGGCCTCATCTACATGGCCGGCCAGTTCCGCGGGCTGCCCACCGAGCACGCCATGGAACTGGCCCAAACCGCCCGCAACCTCAGCGAAGGCCGCGGCTTCTCCACTTCCCTCCTCAAACCCCTCGCGCTCGCCCAACTCTCGTCCCATCGCGGCGCCCCCCAAGGCAGCCTTGCCCGTTTCGACGACCTTCACGCCATCCCCGACACGTCCAATCCCCCCGTTTACCCGGCGCTCCTCGCGGCCGCCTTCAAGCTCACGTTTCAAGATTTCAAGTTCACCCAGGCCAACATCAAGGAAACCCAGACCTTCGCGCCCGACCGCGTCGCGGCCATCGTCGGCCTCCTCGCCTTCCTGGCTTCGGTCTGGCTCCTCTTCGCCGTCGCCAGCGACCTGTTCGACACCCGCGCCGCATGGGCCGCCGTCCTGCTCTACGTGGGCACCGACCTGGCCTGGCGCTTCTCAATCTCCGGAACTGAAGCCCCCGTGCTCATGCTCCTGCTCACCGCGTCGGCATGGGCCTGGATGCGCGCCCTCAAGGCTGAGGAGGAAGGCGCGCCTCCGGGGACGGTCGCCACATGGGCCGCCGCGGGCGCCACGTTCCAGGCGCTCATGGTTCTCACCCGCTACTCCTGGGGCTGGGTCATCCTCCCCACCATCGCCTTCGCGTTTCTCGCCTTCCGCTCCCGCGCCGTGGCCGGAACCGCCATTCTCGTCATCCTGCTCCTGCTCCCGTCCCTGTGGCTCGCCCGGAATTCCGCCGTCTCCGGCAACCCCTTTGGCGCCATGTGGTACGCCCCCGTCCAGGACACCGACATCTACCGCGCCCAGGCCCTCTGGGGCGATCCGCAGCCGGACTTCTCGAAGCTCACCCCAAAAATGATCGGGCGCAAAGCCGTCGCGACCTTCCGCCAGCAACTCGAGAATCTCCCCACCTTCACTGGCGGCGTCGTTCCGGCCGCCCTGTTTCTCTGCTGCCTCCTCCACCGTTTCCGCCGCTGGCGCTCCGAGGCCCTGAAATGGTGGGTGTTTGCCGCCCTTCTGTTTGGCGCCGCGGGCACCGGCCTGGGCATCGCCACGGCGCTCCCCGACCCGGGCCGCCCCGACAACAACCCCATCGTCCTGCTCCCGCTCATCGCGCTATTCGCAGGCGCCTTCCTCATTCTGTTGATTGACCGCATGGGCTTCGAAACCCCGCTCATTCCCCGCGCCGTTGTCACGCTTGCCATTGCCCTCCACGCCCTCCCGCTCGTTCTCACCATCCTGCCACCCCCCGAACCCCCGGTCCGCTATCCCCCCTATTACCCGCTCATCTTCCACCTCACCGGCTCCTGGCTCACCCGGGACGAGGTCATGGTCTCCGACCTCCCCGCCGCCGCCGCCTGGTACGGCCATCGCGCCTCCGTCGCCGTTCCCCTTCAGATGAAGGACTTCCACCAACTAAACGACTTCGCCTTGGGCGGGGCCGTCAAAGGCCTCCTCTTCGGGCCTTTCACCCTCGACCTCAAACTCCGGTCCGAGATCGTCAGCGGACCCTGGAAGGAATGGGCGGACATCCTCCTGGCCCGCGGCATTCCCAAGCTCTTTCCCCTTACCGCCGCCACCCACCTGCCTCCGCCCAACGGCTACTTCTTCATGAGCGACAGCGAACGCTGGAATCGCCAATCCGCAAAATCCAACCCCGCCCCCACCCCACCGTGAACCCTACCGACTACTCCGATCTTCGCATCTTCAGCGGCACCGCCAATCCCGACCTCGCCCAGCGCATGGCCGGGGCCATCGGCATTTCCCTCGGCGACATCAGCGTCACCGCCTTCCCCGACGGCGAGACCTTTGTCAAGATCAACGAAAACATCCGCGGCCGGGACGTCTTCATCGTCCAGCCCACCTGCCCCCCCACCAACCACAACCTGATGGAGCTGCTCATCATCGTGGACGCCGCCCGCCGCGCCAGCGCCGCCCGCATCACCACCGTCCTTCCCTTCTACGGTTACGCCCGCCAGGACCGCAAAGACCAGCCCCGCGTCCCCATCACCGCAAAACTCATCGCCAACCTCCTCGTCGCCGCCGGCGTGGACCGGGTTCTCACCATGGACCTCCACGCCCAGCAAATCCAGGGCTTCTTCGACATCCCCGTCGATCATCTCTACGCCTCCCCCGTCTTCTACCGCTACCTCCGCGAACGCGACCTGCGCGACGTTGTCGTTGTCTCCCCAGACGTCGGCGGCCTCAAGATGGCCTCCGCCTACTCCCAGATGCTCGGCGCCTCCCTTGCGATCGTCGCCAAACGCCGCCGCTCCGCCACCGAGGTCGAAATGTCCTATGTCATCGGCGACGTCCAGGACAAGAACGTCCTGATCGTCGATGACCTCACCGAAACCGCGGGCACCCTCTGCGGCGCCGCGCGCACGCTCAAGGAACACGGCGCCAAACGCATCATCGCCGGCGTCTCCCACGCCGTCCTCAATCCCATGGGCGTCGAACGCCTCCAAAAATCCGAAATCGACGAGCTCATCACCACCAACAGCACGCCCCAAAAAATCCCGGACTCTTTCAAACTCACCGTCCTCTGCGTCGCCGAACTCCTCGCCGAGGCCATCAAGCGCATCCACATCGGCGAGTCGGTCTCCTCCCTCTTCAAGACCGGCGCCCCCCCCGCCTGACCCCGCGCCATCCCCCGCCGGAAATACCCATGACCCCGTCCGGCCCGCCCTCGCGCCAAGCCCCCGCCCCGCGTGCATCCGGCCCGGTTTCCGCTTAACTATCCCCTCCCGCCATGAGACGCCTCTTCCTCTTCCTTCTCCTTGCCGCCGGCCTGTTCGTCGCCTCCCGCCTCGCCCTGACCAACTGGTCCTTCCGCACGCTCTGGCTCCCCCGCATCGCCCAGGCCGCCGGCCTCCAGCTCGCCACCGCCGACAAAACGTCCTGGGATCCCGCCCGCGGTTTCACCATCGAAGGCCTCAACCTCGGCCCCGGTGGCGCCTTCACCGGCACCGTCCGCAAACTCAACGTCCGTTACAACTTCGGCGCCCTCCGCCGCGGCCTCGTTCTTCTCGACCGCATCGACGTCGAAGGCGCCCGCCTAACCCGCCAGGTCCAACCCCGCAAGACCCCCAAGCCCAAGTCCGAAAAGACCGTCTCCAAGCGCAAGCACATGCAAAAGGCCGTTGTCGCGGGCATTCCCCTGGCCGTGGGACCAGTCTCCCTCAACGATGCCGCCTTCACCTGGCGCGGCGCCGGACGCTCCGGCGAAACGTCCGAGGTCGCCCTCCATTTCGAAAAGGCCGCGTTCAGCGGTTACACCCACGACAAGGCCACCGACATTGACGTCAACGCCACGCTCCGCGTCCAGCGGCCCCGCTTCCGAATTGACGCCGGACGCTTCGCGGCCTCCGGGGTCGCCCGCCTCGACGCCGATTTCAACATCCGCGAAATCTCCGGCCAGTTCGAGCTCACCGGTTTCCGCGGCGCCAGCGCCCGCCAGCCGTTTGACGGACTGGCCGCCTCGGGCCGCATCGACCGCAGCATCTATTGGCTCAAGGAGTTCAATGCCGCCTTCACCCACCGCGGCAAGCCCTGCGGCGATCTCCGCGCCCGCGGGCAATTCGACCAAAATGTCCGCGCCATGGACATCATCGCCGCCCTCAACATCCCCGAACCCGCCTTCGCC
This sequence comes from uncultured Verrucomicrobiales bacterium, assembly GCA_964435495.1. Classification (GTDB taxonomy): domain Bacteria; phylum Verrucomicrobiota; class Verrucomicrobiia; order JADLBR01; family JAIBCM01; genus CAYSZK01. The sequence goes on along the minus strand of CAYSZK010000031.1, from coordinate 13,917 downwards.
AACGTCTTCCTCGCCCAGGCCGGACTTCTCCTCGACTCCGGCAGCCTCCGCGTCTCCGGCCAGATCGCCCTTGGGGAAGCCTCCTCCCGCCTCCAACCGGAAATCCGCCTCGAAAACGCCGTTCTCCGCACCACCATCGGCGCCGGCCCCTTCCCGCCCCTGGACGGCGCCGCCCTCGCCAGCGGCACATGGGACCATGCCACCGAGGTCCTCGCCCTGGAACACGCCAGCGGCACGTTCACCCGCGCCGGCCGCCCCCTCTTCGACGCCTCCCTTGAAAAACCCGCCCGCTTCGATTTCAGCGGCACGCCACAACCCTCCGACCCCGCCACCTTCACCGCCACTGTCCCCCAAACCCCCGCCACCGACCTCGCCGAAACCTTCGCTTCCCTCGGCGTCCGCCCCTCTGGCGGAACCCTCAACGGCTCCGCCCGCGTCACCGTCGCCGAGTCCGGGCGCCGCATTGATGTCGAAGCCGCCTCCCTCCTCGACGCCTTCGCCGGCAACTGGCGCGGCATCCCCATGAGGCATGGCGCCGTCCGCGCCCAGCTTAAGGCCGCCATTGAGGACTTCCGCAACATTGCCAGCGCCACCGCCAGCGTCACAGTGTTCGACGGCAAGACCGAAGCCTGTTCCTGGTCCGGCGAAGCCTCCGGCAAAACCGGCAACGGCACGTTCCTTCTTGGCGGCAACGGAGATGCCGCCTGGTTGCTCAGCCTTTTCTCTCCGGCCTGCTCTGTGACCTCCGGCGTCTTCACCGCTTCCGCCGAGGGAACTTGGACCGGCGCCCACGCGCTCCAGGCAACCTACGGCTGCGACGCCAGCGGCATCTCCGGAAGCGTCTCCGGCCTCGCCCTCAACCGTGGCACCGCCAAAATCAACGGCGAATGGAACTCCGCCGGCCCTACGCGCCGCATCCCCAGCCTCCGCATTGAGCTCACCCCCGTCGCCGGGCGCCCCCCCGGCGTCGCCGATCTCGCCGCCTCCTGGGACGCCCGCGCCGGCCTGCAATCCGGGCGCGCCACACTCGCCGGCTGGACGTCTGACAATCTCGGTCCCTTTCTCCGCGACTTGCTGCCTGGCCGCGCCATCACCATCGGCGGCCTCAGCGCCGACGCCACCTTGGAGTCCCAAGGCGGCAACCAAAACCTCAGCGCAACCGTCGAGGCCGTCCGCATCGCCGCCGTCCCGCCCGGCGGCAACGCCACCCCCATAGACCTCCAGGCCGCTCTCAAGGGAACCGGGCGGACCCCACGGATCGATCTCACCGGTTCCTCGATCACCCTGGGTCCCTCGGGCGCCCCCAACCCGCCCTTCACGCTCTCCGGCTGGTTTGAAAACGCCAGGAAATTCGACCTCAAAATCGAAGGCGCCATGCTTGACCTCAATCCGGTCCGGCCCTTCTGGCACGGTCTCCCGGAAGCCCGCGCCGCCAAACGCAAATCGGAAGCCCCGCCGCCGCCCGCCCGCGCCACGCCCTCCCGGAAAGGAGCCCGCTCCGAACCCAATCCCCCGCCCCCCAAACCCGCGCCCCAACCCGCCCCGGCCGCACCCGCCCCCGGCGATCCCTCAGAACTCGACCGCCGCCTGGCCTTCCGAATCGCCCAGTTCGCCCTTTCCCCCTGGCCCGAAGCGGCCCTCAAAGGCGAAATCCACCAGACCCTGGACAAATGGGAAGCCCGCGGCATCGAAGCCGCCATCGCTGAGGGCAAGATCGCCGCCGGCGCCGCCGGGTCCCAGGCCGGCGTCTCCGCCGACACCGTCCTCCACAACCTCCCGCTCGCCGCCTTCACCAACGCCGCCCCGCGCTCCTGGCATCCCTGCCTCACGGGCGTGGCATCCGGCCGCATCCGCGGTTCCTGGACCGCCGCCGCCGCCACCAACTGGCTCTCCGGCATCGCCGCTGGCGCCACGCTCAACATCCAGGAGGCCGCCCTTGAAACCATCCCCGCCACCGCCTCCTTCCTCAACAGCGCCGCCAAGTACGTCTCCCCCGAGCTGGCCGCTTCGAAGATCACCTCGGCCCAGGGCGATTTCACCGCCGCCGCCGGCGTCATCCAGACCGAAAACCTCACCTTCTCCGGCGACCTCCTTCGCGTCGCCGTCGCCGGGCGCGCCAATGCCGCGGGCGACCTGGACTGCCGCGCCGCCTTCACCGGCCGCCGCGACGTCCTCGAACGCGCCCAGATCAACGCGGGCTCCGTTGTCATTGGCGGCAAGACCTTCGTCGCCTTCGGAAAAACCGTGGACGGCTTCACCACGCTTCCCGGCGCCCTGCCCGTCCGCGGCAACGTCCACGGCGACATCAAAGCCGACTGGACCGGCTGGCTCACGAGCGTTGGGTCGGGCGCGGGCGGCAACTCCCTGCAAAGCGTTCTCGCCGGCCTCCTCGACGCCGCCCAGGAAAAGGACAAACCGAAGGCGCCCAAGCCCGACAAGAAGAAATAGCCCCACCGCCATGCCCACCTTCGACCAGAAACTGAACGCCGCCATCGACGGCGGAAACTCCCTGCTTTGCGTCGGGCTGGACCCCGATCCGGCGCTCCTGCCGGAGGCGTTCCCGCGCACGGCGGACGGGGTGTTCGCCTTCAACCGCGCCATCATCGACGCCACCGCGCCGTTCGCCGCGGCGTTCAAACCGCAGATCGCGTTCTACTCGGCGTTCGGCTGGGAGGCGGCCCTCGAACGGACCTTCGCCCACCTCCGCGAACGCCACCCCGGCAAACTCACGATCCTCGACGCCAAACGCGGCGATATCGCCAGCACGGCGCGGATGTACGCCATCGAGGCGTTCGACCGTTACGGCGCGGACGCGGTGACCGTGAACCCGTACCTCGGCGGCGACGCCATCGCGCCGTTCACCGAACGTCCCGACCGCGGCGCCGTCATCCTCGCCCGCACGTCCAACGCTTCCTCGGCGGATTTCCAGGAACTTGAAGTGGCCGACGGGGGAACCGTGTGCCAGCGGGTGGCGCGGATGGCGGTGGCCAGGTGGAACGCGAACCGGAACGTGATGCTCGTTGTCGGAGCCACGCACGCGGACGCGGCGGCGCGGCTGCGCCGGATCGTGGGCGACGGGTGCGCGTTTCTGGTGCCGGGCGTGGGGGCGCAAGGCGGGAGCCTGGAGGAAATCCTCGCGGTGGCCCGGGATTCCCATGGGCGCGGGGTGCTGGTGAACGCCTCGCGGTCGATCCTGTTCGCGGAGCGTGGGCCCGCCTTTGCGGAGGCGGCGGCGGCCGAGGCGCGGCGGATGGCGGAGGCGATGCGGCGGCGGGTCAGCCCAGGCCTTTGACGAGGAGCTGGAAAGCCTTGCTGTCGGCCTGGCGCGACACTTTTTCCATGACGGTGTCGGCGAGTTTGACGAACTCCAGCAGGGCGCGGAGGCGTTTGCGGAAGATTTCGGCGTCCTCGTTGGAGGCGCGGGCCTTTTCGCACTCGCGCACGCAGGCGTCCAGCGCCTGAATGACCGGCTCGACTTCGCGTTTTTTGCGTTCCCGGACGATGGTGCAGAACATCTCCCACACGTCGGTGACGCCAACGAAATACTCCTTGCGGTCGCCGATCTCGATATGGCGGCGGATGAGCCCCCAGGAGATGAGGTCGCGGAGGTTCATGTTGGCGTTGCCGCGGCTGATCTTCAGCTCGCGCATCACGTCGTCGGTCGAAAGCGGGCGGGTGCTGACCATGAGCAGGGCGTGGATTTGCGCCATGGTACGGTTGATGCCCCAGTAAGTGCCCATCTCGCCCCAGCCGCGGATGAAGTCGGTCTTGATCTGGGCGAGGGAACTCACGCGCGCAAACTCAGGGTTTCCTGGCGCCCGGGTTGAGCCGCGCGAGCACGTCGGAGGTGAGGTCGACGGAAGGATCGTGGAACTGGATGAGGGCCGAGGCGTGGGTGGTCTTTCCGCTGGCGTCGAACACCAGGGCGACGCCACGCTCGTTGGCGACGGCCGCGGTGGCCTCTCCGACCTCCTTGAGCACCGACTCCACCAGTTGGGCGTAGCGTTTCATGAACGCCCCCTCCTTCTGGGCCTTGGCCTCCTGCATCCGTTTGGACTCGGCCTTTGCCTTTTCGATCAGCTGATTCGCCTCGGCGAGTTTCTGCTTCCGAATCTCGGGGTTGGCCGCGGGATCGGAAAACTGCTTCCCGATCCGGTTGGCTTCCTCGATAAGCTTCTCGTAGTTCGCCCACTCCGCCTCCAGCTCCCGCTTGACCCGCGCCTCCTCCGCCTTCATCTCGGCGTAGCCGGCCTTGGACTTGTTGTACTCCTGCGTGATCTTGTTTAGGTCAACCACGCCGATCTTGACCGCCTGGGCGTCCGCCGAGGCGGTGGCCAGCATCACGACAACCGGAGAAATAAGGGAAAAACACGCGCGCATATAATCCATCATGCCGCGAAACGCGCCCGGCTCAAGCACTCTGTTGTCAGCGGCTGGGGACCACCAGATAGACCGTGCGGCCCGCGCGCCAGACCCGAAGCAGGGCGCCGCCGCGCTTCGGATCGTCCGAGGCGCTGGCCTCCTTCGCGTTGGCAACGGCGCGCCGGTTGACCTCAACAATCACGTCCCCGCGCTGCAAGCCCGCGCGCGCGGCGCTGGAGCCTTCCGCCACCGACGCCACAACCGCGCCCTTCAGATCGGCGGGCGCCTGAATCTCGCCGCGGATTTCCGAGGTCAAATCCTGGAGATCGACGCCCTTCAAGAACGAGCCTTTCCCCAAATCACCTGGCTCGGCCTCGGCGCTTTCTTCGGATTCTTCCTCGGGCGCTTCCTTGAGGGTCACCGCAACCTCCATCTCCTTGCCGTCGCGCAGGAGTTTCAACTTCACCTGGGTTCCCGGGTAGGCCTGGCTGGCCAGGACGCGAAGCTGGCGGCTGTCGCGCAGGGTCCGCCCGTTGAAGTGGGTGATGATGTCGCCGGGCTTGATCCCCGCCGCGGCCCCCGCGCCCCCGTCCATGACCTGGCCGATGAGCGCGCCCGCCGGCTCGGCCATCTTAAACTGCTCGGCCAGTTCCGGCGTCACCTCCTGGATGCCGACCCCAATGTAGCCGCGGCGCACGCGCCCGTCCTTGAGGATGCGTTCCATGACCGTGCGCGCGAGGTTGGCGGGAACGGCGAAACCGACGCCGATATTGCCGCCGGGACCGAGAATCGCGGTGTTGACGCCCACCAGCCGGCCTTCGGCATCGACCAGCGCGCCCCCGGAGTTGCCCGGATTGATCGGGGCGTCGGTCTGGATGAAATCCTCGATCATGTCCCGGCTGCGGAACATCTCATCAGGCAGGTAACGGCTCAGGGCGCTGATGACGCCCATGGTCACGCTCTGGCCCAGGCCGAACGGATTGCCAATGGCGAGCACGATGTCCCCAATCTCGACCTTGTCGCTGTCCGCGAACGCGATGGCCGGCATTTCCCCCGCCTCAATCTTGAGCACGGCAATGTCGGTTTTCGCGTCGCGCCCCACGACCTTGGCCGTGTGCTCCTTCGCGCTGCCATTGAGTTTGACCCTCACCTCGTCGGCCTCGTCCACAACATGGTTATTGGTCAGGATGTGGCCGTCCCTGGACACAATCACGCCGGAACCCTGGCCCCGTTGCAGGCCGAACTCCCGGTCGCCCCGCCGCCGGGGCATCGCGCCCTCCGGCAAGCCAAAGAACTCGCGCAACATCTCCTCCATCAGCGGATTGCCGCCCATGCCGCGGAGCGCGACCTTTCTGGAGGTGTAAACGTTCACCACGCTCGGGGCGACCCGCTTGACCACCGGCGCGAAGCTGGTGGTCATCTGCGTGCCCCGCTCCAGGGGCCGGGAGTCCGTCACGGGACGCGCGGGAGCCTCGGCTTCGGCGGGCGGCGCGTTGGTGGCGGCGGGTTTCTTGCCGAAAAAGTCGAATGCCGGGGCGCGCATGGCCGCAAGTGCGAGGAGCGCGCCAAAAATGGTGAAGAACAGGGGTCGCAGAGTTTTCATGGGTGGATCAGAATACGATGCCCTTTAGGACGAGCGCAAGCCGCCGAACGTTCAATAAAAGTGGCCGCCTCAGAGGGTGGCGCGCCGGGGCATTGACTATCCGCCAGGCGCGGCCATGATTTTCGTTTCATGTCTGGACGCGACATTTTTACCCGCGAAGCGCTGGCGCAGATTCCCAAGATTCTGACCTTGCTGGACCGCAACCCGCACAGCCCGACCTTCGGCTGTTTCGACCGGAATTACTGGCACTACAAGATCATCGATTTTCCCAGCGGCATGGCCCAGGAATTCGTCTGGCCGCTGGCCCTGGCCGCCCACGCGCCCGCACCAGGCAACCCCTTCCACGGCCAGCCGGCGGTCCGCGACTGGGTCGAGGCCGGCATCCGGTTCGCCGCCCAGAGCGCCCACGCCGACGGCTCGTGCGACGACTATTTTCCTTTTGAAAAGGCGGGAGGCGCGGCGGCCTTTTCGCTGCTGGCCTGCGCGGAGAGTTACAAGTTGATGGACCTGAAGGCGCCCGACCTGCTCGCGTTTTTCGAGAGGCGCGTCCGCTGGCTGGCGGGCCACCACGAGAGCGGGCGCCTCGCCAACCATCAGGCGCTGATCGCCCTCTGCCTGGAGATCGTGGGCCGGATGCTGGCCACCGAAGAATGGAACGGCGCCATTGACGAACGCATCCGGGTGATCCTGGGCTGGCAGGATGGCGAGGGTTGGTTTGCCGAGTATGAAGGTTGCGACCCCGGCTACCACACGCTCACCATTGGCTGCCTCGCCTGGCTGTTGGAACTCAGGCCCTCCGAGGAACTCCGCGAGGCCGTGCGCCGCGCCGTGAACCTGGCGATCGAATTGGCGCACCCGGACGGCACGTTCGGCGGCGAATACGGCAGCCGCAACACCTACAATTTTTTCCCGCACGGCTTTGAGCTGGCCGGGCGCTGGATGCCCGAGGCGCTCGCCCTCAACGACCGTTACGCGGCGGGCCTGGCCGCGGGCCTGGGCCCCTGCCACGCCGACGACCACATCCTCGGCCATCACACCTGGAATTACCTGCTCGCGGCCCGCGACTGGAACCCCCAGCGGCCCGAGCCCGCGCCGCGCCCCGAGGGCCGGGTCTGGTTCCGCAACGCCGGCATCCTCGTGGACCGCCGGGAGGGCGCGGAACTGTTCGTGGCGTTGAACAAAGGGGGCGTGTTCAAGCTGTTCCGCGGCGGCCGGTTGTTCGCGTCCGACACCCAGATTTCGCTGGCCGTGCGCGAAGGCCGGCGGGTGCGCAACGCGGTGGGCCATCTGGTCGATGCCTACGAGACTGAGGTGGCCGCCGGCGAAGTGCGCGTCCGCGGGACGCTGGGCTGGGCAAAGCAGAAGAAAATGACCCCGTTTGCGATGCTGGCGCTGCGGGTGGTGATGCTGGCGGGCGGCCGGTTCTTCCCCGATCTCATCCGCAAACTGCTCCAGAAAATGCTGATCACGGGCAAACAGCCGGCGCCGTTCCGGTTTGAGCGGGTGTTCCGCTGGAAGGAAGGAGGCGGCATCGAGGTGGAGGACAAGGTGGAGGCCGGTTCCTGGGAGAACGTCGAAAGCGCCGGCATTGGCGGGGACCAGACTTCGATCTACGTGGTGATGAGCCGGACGTTTCAGGCCGGGCAGTTGCAGCCCTGGTTCAATCTCACCGGTGAAATCGCGAAACTCCGTCCCGGCGAACCGCTCGCGCTGAAGCGGACGGTGTGACCGGGCCGCGGGGCGGATCACGCCGCGGCTTCGCGGAGGCGGTTCTCCATGCGCACGATCTCCTCGATGTGCCGCAGGAACCAGGGATCGATCCGCGTCGCCTCGAACACCTCGTCCACCGTCATCCCCGCGCGGAACGCGTGCCGGAGGAAAAAAATGCGCTCGGCGCAGGGCGTGACCAGGCGCTTCTGAATCTCCTCGCGCGGCGGGATTTCGTCCCCGCCCCATTTGCCGCCGCCGAGGCCGTGGGCGCCGGTCTCGAGGGAGCGCAGGGCCTTCTGGAGCGACTCGGCGAAGGTGCGCCCGATGGCCATGGCTTCCCCGACCGATTTCATGGAAGTGGTGAGGACGGGATCGGCCTGGGGGAATTTCTCGAAGGTGAAGCGGGGGACCTTGGTGACGACGTAATCGATGGAGGGCTCGAAGCTGGCCGGGGTTTCGCGGGTGATGTCGTTGCGGATTTCGTCCAGCGTGTAGCCGACGGCGAGTTTGGCGGCGATCTTCGCGATGGGAAAGCCGGTGGCCTTGGAGGCCAGCGCCGAGGAACGGGAGACGCGCGGGTTCATTTCGATGACGATCATGCGCCCGTCCGCGGGATTCACCGCGAACTGGATGTTGGAGCCGCCGGTCTCCACGCCGATCTCGCGGATCACCGCGAACGAGGCGTCACGCATGAGCTGGTATTCCTTGTCGGTGAGGGTCTGGATGGGGGCGACCGTGATCGAGTCGCCGGTATGCACGCCCATGGGATCGAGGTTTTCGATGGAACAAACGATGACGCAGTTGTCGTTGCGGTCGCGCATCACCTCCATCTCGAATTCCTTCCAGCCCAGGAGCGACTCCTCGACGAGCACTTCGGTGACCGGGGAGAGGTCGAGGCCGCCCGCGACGATGCGGTCGAACTCCTCGGTGTTGTACGCGATGCCGCCGCCGGACCCGCCCAGGGTGAACGCGGGGCGGATGATGAGCGGGAGGCGGCCGATGTCGCGGGCGATGGCCTGGGCTTCAGCGAGGGTGTGGGCGGTGCCGGAGCGGGCGACGTCCAGCCCGATCCGGAGCATGGCCTGTTTGAATTCCTCGCGGTCCTCGCCCTTGCGGATGGCCTCGGCGTTGGCGCCGATCATGCGCACGCCATGCCGGTGCAAGGCGCCGGACTCGAACAGGGCCATGGCGGTGTTGAGCGCGGTCTGGCCGCCAAGGGTCGGCAGGAGGGCGTCGGGTTTTTCCAGGGCGATGATCTTTTCGACGGTCTCCGGCGTGATCGGCTCTACGTAGGTGGCGTGGGCGAACTCGGGGTCGGTCATGATCGTCGCCGGGTTGCTGTTGACAAGGATGACGCGGAATCCCTCCTCGCGCAGCGCCTTGCAGGCCTGCACGCCGGAGTAATCGAATTCGCACGCCTGGCCGATGACGATGGGGCCGGAGCCAATGACGAGGATGGAATGAAGATCGGACCTGCGCGGCATAGGACGGGGATCATTCCCGGAGCCGCGCGGGAAGGAAAGCGGATTCTGGGCGGGCGCGGGCGATTCCGGCCGGGTTCCGGCCCGCCGGCGTGGGCAGCCCGCGCGCGGTCCGGCAAGATTCGCGCAGACTTGCGCAACTCAGGCGAAGCTACTAGAAACCTTTCCGGCAATGTCAGCGCCGTTCCTCAAAACCCCAAACTGGAGAGACACGAACACATGAGCAACGCAGGAGCCTGCAACACGAAACATCCCGGCGTGATCGCCTGGGTCAAGGAAATGGAAGCCCTCTGCAAACCGGACAAGGTGCACTGGTGCGACGGCAGCGAGGCCGAGTACGAGGCGATGGCCGAGATCATGGTCAAGGGCGGCACCGCCCGGCGCCTGGACCCCGGGAAGCGCCCCAATTCCCTGCTGGTCCAATCCGATCCCTCGGACGTGGCGCGGGTCGAGGACAGGACGTTCATTTGCTCCAAGCACAAGGACGACGCGGGGCCGACCAACAACTGGGTTAACCCGGTGGAGATGAAGAAGACGCTGCGCGGCCTGTTCGACGGCTGCATGAAGGGGCGCACGCTCTACGTGATTCCGTTCAGCATGGGGCCGCTGGGCTCCCCCATCGCGCATATCGGCGTGGAGCTGACCGACTCCCCCTATGTCGTGGCCAACATGAAGATCATGACGCGCATGGGCGCCAGGGTTTGGGACGTGCTCGGCGCCAATGGCGAGTTCGTGCCCTGCCTGCACTCGGTGGGCGCGCCGCTGGCCCCCGGCCAGAAGGATGTGCCGTGGCCTTCCAACAAGGAGCACAAGTACATTGTCCACTTCCCGGAGGAACGCGCGATCTGGTCCTTCGGGTCCGGCTACGGCGGCAACGCGCTGCTGGGCAAGAAATGTTTCGCGCTGCGCATCGCCTCCACCATGGCCCGCGACGAGGGTTGGATGGCCGAGCACATGCTCATTCTGGGCGTGGAATCGCCCGAGGGCGAGAAGACCTACGTCGCCGCGGCCTTCCCGAGCGCGTGCGGCAAGACCAACTTCGCGATGCTCATCCCGCCGGACCGCTTCAAAGGCTGGAAAGTGTGGACCGTCGGCGACGACATCGCCTGGATGAAGCCCGGCGCGGACGGGCGGCTCTACGCCATCAATCCGGAGGCGGGCTACTTCGGTGTGGCGCCCGGCACCGGCATGAAGACCAACCCGGCGGCGATGAAGACCATCGAGAAAAACACGATCTTCACCAACGTCGCCCTCACCCCCGACGGCGACGTCTGGTGGGAAGGCATGACCAAGGAGGTCCCGGCCAAGCTCGTGGACTGGACCGGCAAGGATTGGACACCGGATTGCGGGCGGCCCGCGGCGCACCCCAACGCCCGGTTCACCGTCCCGGCGGCGCAGTGCCCGTCGATTGATCCGGCCTGGGAGGACCCCAACGGCGTGCCGATCAGCGGGATCATCTTCGGCGGCCGCCGCGCGACGACCATGCCGCTGGTGTTCCAGGCGTTCAACTGGATGCACGGCGTTTACGTCGGCGCGACGATGGGCTCGGAAATGACCGCCGCCGCGGCCGGCGGCATGGGCCAGGTGCGGCGCGATCCCTTCGCGATGCTGCCCTTCGCCGGCTACAACATGAGCCATTACATCGACCACTGGCTCAAGATGCGCAAACTGATCAAGCGCCCGCCGAAATTCTTCCATGTGAACTGGTTCCGCAAGGGGGAAAAGGGCGAGTTCCTCTGGCCTGGGTTCGGCGAGAACATGCGCGTGCTCAAGTGGGTCATCGACCGCTGCCGCGGCCGCGTCGGCGGCGATGAAACGCCGCTGGGCTGGATGCCGTTCCCGGAGGACATCGACCTCACAGGCATGGAAAACTACGGGCCCAAGGACCTCGCCAAGGTGCTGGAGATCAGCGTTGACGATTGGGTTCGCGAGTTGCTTCTCCAGGACGAGCTGTTCCTGAAGCTGCACACCGACCTGCCCAAGGAAATGATCTTCCAGCGGGAGCTTCTCATCTCCCGGCTGTAAGGCGTTCACGAAAAGATTCGCCCTTTGCGGCGGAGGCCTCCAACGGCCTCCGCCGCTTTTGTTTCCAGGGGGCGCACCGCCAGGCTGGCGCGAACCTCCAGGCGGTCCCATGCGCCAAGCGGCCGAATCACCACGAGGCGGGTTGCCGCGGGATTCCGGCGCGCCCTTTGCCGGGATCGTAATGATTCGGGCGCCAAGCGGCGGGACGCCGCTTCCACGTTCTTTATTCGGGCGCGGCTTCGACGGTGTCGCAGTAGGACACCTTGAAATCCACGTCCACCAACCGGGTCGTGCGGTCGGGCCGGTCCTCAAAGGTCCATTGCACCGCCAGAAGATCGAACTCCGAGCTGGGCAACCGGAATTTTCCGGTCCAGCTCCGGAAATAGGGGCGGCCCTGGAGCCCGGGCAGGCCGGCCTTTTCCGGGTCCAGCGGGGCGCTCCGCGACAGGCCGGGCGTGTCGAGGATCGTCTTCACGAACGCCGCGTCGGTCCACTGCCACCGTTGCAGCCCGAACGGCAGGGATGGCGGACGCTCGGGCATGGCGGGACCGCCGCCGGACGCCAGTTTGCCCGCCGCCTTCTCCGCGTCGCGCTTGGCGTCCTCGTCCTCCTGCTGCTTTTGGAACTGGTAATCCCGCAGCGCCTTCACCGCCGCGCTCATCCAGGGGGTCTCCGGGCGGGCGGCGCGTTTCAGGATTTCCTTGCCGATGGGCTCGAAACCGTCCTCCAGCAGCAGCACGGCCACGCCCACCGGGTCGTCCCCCTTGCCAAGGCTGGCGAAATAGACCTCCCGCTTGGGAACAACGATCGTGTTGCCCGGACGGCTGACCACGTAACTTTCCCCGTCCTCCCGGATTTGTCCCACCACGATCCCGCCAGAGTGGGGAAGCAACACCCCCATCGACCCAAGCAAGGAGTCGGCCGCAACCGCCCGCTTGGGCGGGAGGGCGAACAGCACCGCCGCCCCGGCGAGCGCCAAACCCGCCAGCGTCCGCCGCCACGGCACGCCGCCCGCGCCGCGGGTCCGCAAGGACCAAATTGAACTCGTATCCGCCGATTTCATGCCGGGCTCCACCCCATCCTAACGAGGAGCCCGAACCGCGTTACGAAAAAAACGGCGGTTGCGGTTCAGGCTTCCGACTTGCTCTTGCGCTTGATGTCCGCGGAATGGGCGCGCTTGTAGGTCTGGATGTCCTTGAACTTCCCCGTCGCGTCCCGTTTGGCGTAGAGTTTGGTTCCCGTTGAGCTGCGGTGCGTCGTCCGGCGCGCCGCCTTTTTCTTCGCTGCCATGATGGTATCCCTCTTTCTGTGGATGCGCCGCCAAACCACTTGGCGGCGTCAGGAACCCTAACCCATCCCGCGGCGGCTCGCAACGGGCCTGAAGCGAAAAAATTGTGTGCTGGTCACCGCGGCAGCAAATGGGCGGGCAGGAAGTAGGCCTTGCCCGCCTCCAACCGGATGGCGCCGGGGTCGAGGCTGACCTGAACCTGGCGCGGTCCCAGCAACGCCGCCCCCCATGCCCCGAACAACCGCCCGAAAGTGAATCGCGCGCGGTAATGCACCACCTTGGCGTCCTTGACGCCGCCCAGCTCCTTGGCCTTGTTCACGGCGTCCTCGAAATACCCGAGCTTGTCCACGAACCGCGCCCGCAACGCCTGCGCCCCCGACAGGATGCGCCCGTCGGCGAGGCCGGATTTGAGTTCCTCCAGGTCGAACCGCCGCTCGCGCGCGACGATGCCGGCAAACTTGTCGTAGGTTTCCATCACGAAATCCTGCACATACTGCAATTCCTCCGGCGTCGGCTCCCGGTTGCCCGCCAGCAAATCCTTGAACTTGCCGGACTTGAACGTGTGAATTTTCATGCCGACCTTGTCCAGAAGCCCGGCGTACTGGACCGACTGCATGATCACGCCAACGCTGCCGGTGATCGTCAGGTCGTTGGCCATGAGGAAGGACGAGCCCATCGCGGCGTAATACGCGCCCGACGCTCCCATCGACATCATGTGCGTGACAATCGGCTTCTTGTACTGGTCGCGCGTCTTGCGCAGCTCGTTGTAAAGCACGTCGCTGGCGTTGACCTCGCCGCCCGGCGAATCCACGCGCAAAACAATCGCCTTCACATCGGCGTCCTCCCGCGCCTGCTTGAGCTTGGCGATCACGTCGTCCACCATCGTCATCTCCGCCTGCCCCTCCACGCCGTAACTGATGATCCCAAAAAGGTCGATGACCGCGATCTTCGCGTCCGCCCGGCTCTGGACCATCTCGAACTCGTCAAAGTTGCGCACCGCCTCGATCACCGCGGACTCCTTGACCTTCAACGCGATGTACAGGACACCGTTGAGGATCAGGCTCGCGCAAAGCATCAAAAGCGTGAAAAGCGCGAAACAACCCCACTTGGACGATGGCGGCTCGGGCGGTCGGGTCTGGCTCACAAGGTCGGAACTCTAGCACCTGCCTGCGCCGGGATCAATGCCGCAATCATCTTCGCCCAGCGGGCCATCGGGCGGGCGCGGACGGGCGCACCACCGGGAACGCCGGGAGCCCGCCGAGTGCCGCCAGCGCCGTGCCCGTGACGAAAACAGCCGCTGGAACATTCAGGGTCCGTGCATCCGTGCGCCGCCGACGTTGTAAAACGTGTCTTGGGTGACGATGATCGGCTTCCACCCCGTGTTCCAATATTCGCCAAAGTGAATCTCGACATTGTAGCTTGAGTACGTGTCCATGGGCCTTCCCGAA